>NZ_JAUOEO010000001.1:1916000-2229500 GCF_030540825.1 Flavivirga spongiicola | reverse complement strand
TGAAATAGGAGATTTAAACTTCTGGAAAACGGAGTCAGACTTAAAACTTTACTTAAACGACCTTTACCCGCGTTACCTAACTGGTCACGGCACTGGATTCTCACAAAGTGGTATGGCGTTTGCTGATATTCAATCGGATGTGCTAACAGGAAATACTTTAGGTAGAATTAGAAGAACAAATGGAGCGCATACTATTGATGATGGTTATGGTTGGGATTATACCGATGTAAGACGCATTAATCATTTTTTAGCTAATTATGAACAAGCGGATATTGATCAATCTATTAAAGACAGATACGCAGGTGAAGCTCGATTTTTTAGAGCTATGGACTATTATGGTAAAGTGAAATCGTTTGGTGATACGCCATATTTAGACAAACCTTTAGATGTAGATTCAGAAGAATTATCAATGGCTCGTACTTCTCGAATAGAAGTGATGGCAAATGTTGTTGCAGATTTAGATTTTGCAATTACTAATTTACCATCAAAAAGCAGTACTAGAATTGATGAGCGTATTAATAAAGAAGTGGCGTTACATTTAAAAGCTCGTATATGTCTGTTTGAAGGGACCTTTAGAAAATATCATGGTATTTCTGGAGATATAGAATTTATTGAGATGGCTAGAGATGCAGCGAAAGCGGTAATTGATAGTGATAAATTTGAAATTTCTAATGATGGAAGTAATGCATATCAGGATTTATTTATTGATTTAGATTTAAATGGAAATAAAGAAATCATTTTAGGTAGAAAATATTCTGTAGATCTTAGAATTGGACATGCTACACCTAGATATTTTCAAGATAACTCATATGGTTTAACAAAAACCGCAGTAGATTCTTATCTATGTACCGATGGTTTGCCTATTGGTTTAAGCCCCTTGTATCAAGGAAATGAACCAGACTACGCTATGGAAGATGAATATATTAATCGTGATCCTAGAATGGATCAGACATTGAACAAATCAGGCGAGAATTACTTGGGAACAGTTACTGTACCAAATTTAACTAGTACTGGCTATAGTATTGAAAAATACTATAGAGAAGATCAAATAGATTTAGTTAATGCCATTGAAATTGATGCGCCAATATATAGATACGCTGAAACCTTACTAATTTATGCTGAAGCTCATGCTGAATTAGGGACTTGTACTCAGTCTGTACTTGATGTGTCTGTCAACTTGTTGAGAGACCGTGTTGCTATGCCACATTTAACAGCTGCACCAACGGCAGATCCTAATGCTGAATTCTCAGAACTTTCTCCTTTATTGAATGAAATAAGAAGAGAACGCAAAGTTGAATTAATGTTAGAAGGTTTTAGGCGTGATGATTTAATGAGATGGAAAGCTGGTAAGCTTTTCCTAAAGCCAGTATTGGGTATTAAATTTGTTGCTTCGCAATATCCTGCAGGCTTCACAATAGACACAGATCCTGATGGTTTTGTTGATCCTTATGCAGGTATAGGAGCACCCCCAAACACATTTGATGAGAACAAGCATTACTTATATCCATTGCCTCCAGAGCAAATTGCATTAAACACAAACTTAACTCAAAACCCTGGGTGGTAATATAGTTTAGTTTTTAATCATAACTTTTGAATCAGGTTTTGATTAGTTTTTAGAAGCGACAATAGTATTTTCTTATTGTCGCTTTTTTTTAATTAAACTGCTAAAAAGCAGGAGGATTTATTTTTTTATTGAAGCAGTTACCAGAAACGTCTGGTATTAAATTAAAAATATGATGGTGTTGTTCCAAAATTATAATTATTTTTACAAATAATATAATAATTTGAATTATATGAAATTAGTCTGATCTTTAAATTCTTGTCAAAAATATATTCCTACATATATTGTCAATTCAGAGAATATAAATAATTAAGTCTAAAAAAATAAAAAACAAACAGATGAATCGGAGAAGTTTCTTAAAAAAGTCTGGACAAGTAGGTATGGCTATGTCCTTACCATTACCAATTTCAGGATTTAATTTTAACAGTTCAAGTAAGTTGCAAATTGGTATAGTGGCCGATGTACATCAAGATGTTATACACGATGGATATGCGAGATTACGTTTCTTTATGGATGACATGAAAAAAAGGCAACCCGATTTTATTATTCAAATGGGTGATTTTGCGCTTCCCAAACTACAAAATCAACCTTTTCTTGATGTTTGGAATGAATTTGAAGGGCCTGCATATCATATTTTAGGGAATCATGATATGCGTGATTCTGGTTTTACCAGAGAACAAACTATGGCCTGGTGGGGAATGAAAGAACGTTACTACTCATTCGATCAGGGAGACTTTCATTTTATTGTACTCGATGGCAATGATAAAAACCCTAAACCATGGAGCGGTTATGATCGTTATATTGGTGAGGAACAAAAGGAATGGCTAAAAGATGATCTTAAAAAAACACAGAAACCAACTGTGGTTTTTGTACATCAAAGTTTGGAGGCAGAACATGGCATTGCCAATGGTGAAGAAATTAGGGACATATTGGAGAAGTCAAAAACGGCTTCAAAACAATTAAAGGTTATTGCTTGTTTGTGTGGACATCATCATACAGATTATGTCAAGGAAATCAATGGCATTCCATATATCCAAATTAATAGCATGTCCTATAAATGGGTTGGTGGAAAATATAAGAGAGAACGTTTTGCACCGCATGTGGAAAATGCTTTTCCTTGGGTTAAGAGCACATGCCCCTACAAAGATCCATTATATACTTTGCTTACTTTGGATGCATATAGAGGCGAACTACATTTAGAAGGGAGCTCAACAAGTTTTATTGCACCTACTCCTAAAGAAATTGGTATGCCCAACGCAGATGAGATGAGTCCTACAATTACAGAAAGGAATTTAACTTTTGATAATTAAATAAAATGAAAAAACGCTTCAACTCAACATTGGTTATAATATTTAGCTTAATTATAATTGGGTTCTTATCCTTTGGTTTTATAAATGGAAGCAAAAGATTAGCTTCAAAAAATAAAACCATAAAGGTATTAAGTTACAATATTCATTATGGATTAGGAATGGATAAAAAATATGATTTAGCCAGAATAGCCAAAATTATTTCCGATCAAGACCCGGATATTGTAGGGCTTCAAGAAATAGGAGATTCGATCATGGCAGCAACCTTGGGCAAACTCACAGGGATGCATTATATTTTTGGTCCTTCTAAGGAAACCATGAAAGGTTATGGAGATGCTGTTTTAAGTAAACATCCTTTTGAATGGGTGGCTAATTATTCCATCCCCAGCGCAAGTTCCAGTCGCTATCAGGTTATGGGTGTTGATGTAGATTTATCTGCAATTTATGAAAAAGGAACAAAAGTGAGATTCTTAAATACTCATTTTGACTGGACCCAATCCATCGGTTCACAAGAAGCGAGATTATCTACAGTTGATGTCATAGAAAGAGGCTTTCTTGAAAACAATAATTTGCCGTTAATTTTAACAGGAGACTTGAATGCAGAGCCAAATAGTGAGCCTCTTAAAAAGCTAAAGAAAAAAGGATGGGTAAATAAAGAAGGTGGTGAAGAATTATTTACCATACCTGTTGTGAGTCCAGATAGGCAAATAGATTATGTTCTTGTAAGGCCTAAAAAATCATGGGAGATTGTGGATGTTAAGGTACTTAATGAACCTGTAGCTTCAGATCATTTACCAGTTTTAATGACATTAGAACTGAGGTAATAATAGTATGAAAAATATTAATAGTTTACTTCTTGTTCTATCAATAATAAATCAAGTCTGTGGTCAAGAACAGAGTGAAAAAGAAGCTAATTCTCTTAAAATAATCTCATGTAATATTTGGAACGGATGAAGAACGTAAACAAAATGCTATTGACTGGATTAGAAGACAAAATTCAGATGTAATAGCGCTACAGGAGCTTAGTGGCTATACACAAAAAAACATTCGTAAAATGAACAATATTTTTAGATATAAAACTCTCTCTCTTTTAATAATTGCTGTACTTTTTAATGTAAGCTGTAGAGCAGCTGATGAAAAATTAGAAAATACGCCAAATTCAGAACCTTTTGAATTTAAATTGATGACCTGGAATATATGGGGGAAACTTAATTTAGATCCTAAATACACTATTAATGGAAAAACAGGAAGAGATAGAGTTATTGAAATTATAAAAGAAAGTGAAGCCGATATTATCACAATGACTGAAACATATGGCTCGGCATCAGATATTGCAGCAGCGTTGAATTATAATTATTACACACCATCACCAGATGCGAACCTTACAATCTTTAGCCGTTTTCCGTTAGAAAATTTTGGGAGAATTACTAATTTATCTCCGTTCTCTTTTATTTCTGGAACGGTGAAATTGCCAAATGGCAAGAAAATTAGAATTTATAATATTTGGCTAACAAGTGGTGGAAGACATATTGTAGAAATAAAAAACAAGTCTATTTCTGATAAGGAATTTAATAATGGGGATCAAAATCGTTATAATCATATTCAAGAATTATTACGGCATCCAGATTTCAAAAGTGATTTAGCAAACAAAGATGAGACCCCTGTAATTGTAGCAGGCGATTTTAATTGCGTATCACATTTTGATTATACACAAGAAACTAAAGGCAACGGTTTGAATTATTCTAGAATTTTAGCAAATAAAACTTCATTAGCTATGAAAGAGACCGGATTTATAGATTCTTACAGATTTATACACCCTAACATTACTAAAGAAACTTTAGGATATACTTGGACTACAGTTGGTCAAGGATATACTTATATCTCAGGTCAAGGTTTTATTCCAGTTAATGTAAACCCTCATCCAAAGTACCAAGACCCTTATGCTAGAATAGATTTTATTTACAGTGCAGGAAAAAAGATAAAACCTATTAAATCACGAACTATTAAACATCACTCGTCAAACACCATTCGAAGTTTTCCTGAATTTCCTTCAGATCATAGTGCTTTGTTGACCACTTTTTTGATTGAATAGATTGATATGTGAAAAATTTAAAAATTAAAAGAAATGGCAAAAAATAAAAATGTACTAGACAGAAGAACATTAATAAAAACTCTAGGCTTAACTGTAGGTGCTACTTTAGTTTCTCCAATTGTTCATGCTACATCTGATGTAAGCAATAAGAAAAGCAAAAAAGTATTGACGGTTGCTCATATTACCGATGTACATATTCGTCCGGAGCATGATGCACCAAACCGTTTTAAGAAATGTTTAAAGGATATAAAAAAACATAAAGTTGATTTTTTCCTTAATGGAGGCGATACTATTTATGCTGCAGATTATGGACACATTAAAAGAGAACGTGTTAACGAACAATGGGCCATATGGAAAGAACTCAGAAATGATTTTTCTGAATATGAAGTTCATAGTTGCCTAGGAAATCATGATATGTGGTGGGCGGCTCCTGACAAATCAGACCCTATGTATGGAAAAGACTTTGTCGTAAAGCAACTTGAAACCCCAGGAAGATACTACAGTTTTAACAAAAGGAATTGGCATTTTATTGTATTGGATAGTAATAATAAAAACGCAGGGTCATTAGATGAAGAACAACGCAAATGGCTAGAAACAGATTTAGCCAAACTGGACGATAACAGCAACATATTAATATTATCACATTATCCAATTATTGGTGTCAATGGAGGAACACACACAGACCGTAACTATATAACGGACTTGTACTACAAGCATAAAGACAAAAAAATAACATGTTTGAGTGGTCATGTTCACTTGTTAGATAGTATTGTTTATAACAACGTAAATTATTTTTGCAATGGTGCCTTAAGCGGTTTTTGGTGGGAAGATGGTAATGAAAAATCAGGTGGGAAATATTGGGTGAAAGAAACACCTCCTGGATATGCTATTATTAATTTATTTGAAGATGGGACTATTGAGAATACGTACTATCCACATTCATATTGATGGTCGAATAAGTTAAAGTGTTTAAAATAGAATTATTAGGGTTTGTATAGAATGAAGAGATTAATAGTATTTGTGATAATGTTATTAGGCAGTTCCGTGGGTTTTTCACAAGTAGCCCGAGAGTTAGAATCGAAAGAAGTTACCGAGCAATCTATTGAAAACAAAGATGAATTGTTGGCAGATTATTACAAGCTTTCTAACGAACCGGGGCTTTTAAGTAGAGGACAAAATACAGTTTATAAGGGTGATCATTTGGGGGCTATCCAATTTCCAGTAGGCGGTATAGGGACAGGTTGTATTCAATATGATGGGAATGCTGTACCCCGATACTGGCAGATTTTCAATAACATGGGGCATGGCTTTATTCCCAATAGTTTTTTTGCTATTCGGGTTAAAAATCAAAATGATATAAAAGTCAGGGCACTTCAAACTGAAGATGTAGGCCCATTCAAAGGCATGGACGCCTTGGAAGCAACGTCCGAATTCCCTTTTCTAAAGTATAATTTTCAAGATGATATTGCTGTCAAAGTGAGTATGGAGGTGTACAATCCATTTATCCCAACAAATTTAAAAGATTCGGGAATCCCTGCTGTTTTTTATCAATTTACCATCAAAAATCCAACAGATAGCGAGCTTGAAATAAGCTTACTGTCTTCCCAGCAAAACGCCATAGGCTATTCGAAAATACCCATAAAACATACCGAAAACGGATTTGCATATAATTTTAAAGCATCTAAAGACCAAAAAAATGTGGTGGGTAATACATCCCGTTTTTATGAAGGAAACAGAAATAGCGTAGCTACCGAAAATGGAACTAAGATTCTATATATGGAAGGTAATGAAGATACTAATGACGAGCACTTTGGACAAATGGCACTAATGCTATTTGAAGATAAAAATGCGGAAGGCATAGCCAGTTGGACCAACGAAAAAAGCTTGTACGATAGTTTTTCTAAGAAAGGGAGCATAAATGGTAAAGATCAAACAAATATAAGTAAAGACGGTAATACTTGGACAGGCGCATTAAATACATCTTTTGTCATGCAAGCAGGTGAAAAAAAGGTCGTTAATATGGCTTTGCTATGGTATTTCCCCAATGGCAAAAATGGAGGGTTTATGGATAAATGGGATGGCTGGGGTAAAGGTAATTGGGAGGGTGATGGAAATCAATATGCCTCTCATTGGAAGCATATAAAAGAGCTTACTGCCTATGTAAGAAGCAACTATAAAAACCTAACCCAAAACTCAAGATCTTTTAGTAATACATTTTACAGTACCAATTTACCGCATTGGTTGACAGAGCGCATTGGCAACCAGTTGGGTATATTAAAAAGCCGCACCTTTTTCCATGATAAAAATGGTTTTGTCGGTATGTGGGAAGGCACTGGCGGAGTAGATGGCTCATGTGCGGGTAATTGTAACCACGTATGGCATTATGCACAATCTCATGCACGCTTGTTTCCGGAATTAGGAAGAACCATTAGGAATCAAACTTTTAATGCCATAAAAGAAAACGGCCAAATTCCATACAGATTACCGGCAGGAACTCCTGCTTTCGATGGGCAATGTGGGGATATTTTAGGGGCTTATAGAGAGTACCTGCTGTCACCGAATAGTATTTGGTTAAAAAGTCAGTACCCAGCCATCAAAAAAGCCATGAACTATACTATTAATACTCATGATACTGATAAAGATGGCTGGTTATCAGATAAACCGAAACATACAACTTATGATGCTTCTATGACAGGAAACCCATCGTTTCTTTCATCATTGTATTTAGCGGCTCTTAAAGCCAGTGAAAAAATGGCAATAGCCATGAACGATATAGAACAGGCAAAAGAGTGGGGAAGCATTGCTGAAAAATCAGCTAAACGTCAAGATGAAAAATTATGGAATGGTGAATATTTTATACAGGTAAAAGGTGAAAAACATGCCACAGATTATAATGATGGTTGTCACTCAGACCAACTACTAGGGCAATGGTGGGCAGACCAATTGGGATTGGGCAGTCTGTATCCAAATTATAAAATCAAATCGGCCACTGAAGCTGTTTTAAAATACAATTTTAAAAGTAACTTAAAGAAGCATAACCAAGGGCACAGAACGTTTGCATTGCCAGAAGAAGCAGGTATGATAGCTACCACATGGCCCAATAACGACAGGCCAAAATACGCTTCTGGGTACTCTAGTGAAGTATGGACAACTTTTGAATATACCATAGGAGCCTCTCTTTTAAAATACAATAAAATTCAGGACGCATTAACAATTCTTCGTTCTGGTTATAACAGGTATGATGGTAAACTACGAACAGGCTATATAGGAGTCTGGGGAAATTTTGGCTTTAGCGGCAATCCATTTGGTGATGACGAATGCGGACAATTTTATGGTAGAGCTTTATCGATTTGGTCAGTATTATTAGCGGCTCAAGGTTTTGAATACAATGGACCCGAACAATCTATTGAGTTCAACCCAAAGTGGAAGCCAGAAAACCACAAGTCGTTTTTCTCAACAGCAGAAGGATGGGGGCGTTTTTCTCAAAAAAGAAAAGACAATAATGAACAAGTAAATATATTGGATATAAAATATGGGGCTTTAAACTTATCTAAGATCACGTTACATTCAGATAGCGATAAAAAAGGAGAGGTCAAGCTTAAATTAAATGGGCAGAATATATTAACCTCAGTCGATAAAAAGAAAAATCGTTACGAATTGGCATTTAATGAAACCACTTTAAAAATTGGTGATATTTTGGAGGTTATAATAAGTATAGAAAAGAAAAACAATGTGAACCCATCATCTAATTCAAACAAAAAACGTTAATAAATTATATGAAAATCATAAGAATAGCTACCATCACATGTCTATTACTTACGTTAGCAAAATCAAGAGCACAAGAAAACAATAGAGACGAAGTATTGATTTCTACCCTGGATCTTTCTAGGGTAGAACAACCTTTCTGGACGCCTCAATCGAACAAAGCCATCAATGGAGAAAAAATTTATATAAAGGGAGTACGGTTTAAGAAAGGCATCGGCACCATGTCCCGAAGCAGAATCTATGTCTTTTTGGATGGAAAGTCAGAAGAATTTACAACCCATGTAGGCATTCAAGATCCGCAAAAAATAGAAGAAGACTTAAATTTTAATGTGCAAAATGACGGTAGCAAGCTTTTTTATAAATTCAATAAATATGAAGAAAAGCAATTCGTAGGCATAGGCACCAATCAGGAATCCATCGGAAAAGGAAGTGTTCGTTTTGTAATAAAAGGTGATGGTAAAACTCTCTGGAAAAGTAAAAAAGCAACTGGAGGAAAAGCTGCTATTCCCGTATCGCTTGATGTAAAAGGCATCAAAATTTTAGAACTCATTGTAGAAGACGCTGGTGATGGTGTTTCGGGAGATCATGCAGTTTGGGCAGGTGCCAAATTATTTTATAAAGGATACAGGCCACAATTGGTGTATGCCAATTACCTCAACCAACAACAAAAGGCTGATGGTCATTTTTCAGGTAATATCAAACCTTTGATTGAAGCCCTTCCTAAGAGCACTAAGGAACAAATAGAAGGAACAAACAAAGATTGGCTAGTCCATAATATCGCCATAAAATCGGGTGTTTTTCAAGGGGATAATCCAAAAGAAATCGTGCTTTCCAATGGTTTGCTGAGTCGAACATTCAGGTTAACACCCAATTGCGCTACAGTAGATTACACAAATCTGATAACCGGAGAAGCTTTACTGAGAGGTACCCGACCAGAAGCTACGATTACCTTAGATGGTGAAGAGTATGCTGTAGGAGGGTTGGAAGGACAAATAGAATACGCCTACCTTAAAAAAGAGTGGCTAGACAAAATGTGGAGTCCCGAAGGAGCCTTTCAAGTACAAAGTTTTTCAGTAGGAGAAATCAAAGAACGCATCAACTGGAAAAACAGACGTTGGGCTTTAGCTAAGAAAGAACCGTTAAAAGGGAAAAGTTTAACCTTCGTTTATTCGCACCCAAAATTCGATAACCTTAAAGTTGAAGTGCATTATAACATTTATGACGGTATCCCTTTAATCAGCAAATGGTTTACCATCCAGAATAATGGTAACAAAGATGTTAGACTCAACACTTTTAAAAGTGAGATCCTGGCTGTGGTAGAAGCAGAAAGCGCTGTAGAAAAACAGAAAAACTGGGAGTTACCAAACATACATGTAGAAAGCGATTACGAATTCCATTCTATGTCCATGAAAAATGCCAATAAAGTGGTACACTGGGAGTTTGACAAAAGATATACCTCGCAAGCAAATTACTTGCTTAATACGCCTTGTTTACTCGAATGTAAGCTTCCGGTTGGACCAAACGAATTGATAAAACAAGGCAGTAATTTTGAGTCTTTCAGGATATGGGAGCTTCCTTTTGACAGTGACGACCGCCAGCGTAAAGGACTATCTACCAATAGAATGTACAAAGTATTGGCGCCGTGGGTCACAGAAAACCCATTGTTTCTGCATCTAACATCTACAAAAGAAGAAATTGTAAAAAGCGCTATAGATCAATGCCTAGAAACAGGCTACGAAATGGTCATTTTAAGTTTTGGTAGTGGATTGAATATGGAAGATCATTCGCCAAAAAACATAGCTAAATTTAAAGCCTTAGCAGATTATGCCCATGGAAAAGGCATAGAGTTAGGAGGTTATTCCTTATTATCTAGTAGATGGATAAGCGAAGAAGTTGATGTGATTAACCCCGAAACAGGAAAAAGAGGAGGCACTATTCACGGAAGTGCACCCTGTCTAAACAGCGAGTGGGGTATCGATTACTTTAAAAAAGTAAAATATTTCTTTAAAGAAACTGGGTTTGATCTACTGGAGCATGACGGCTCATATCCCGGGCAATATTGTGCTTCAACCAAACACGTAGCTCACGAAGGTTTAGAAGATTCACAATGGAAGTCATGGAAACGGATTACGGATTTTTACAAGTGGTGCAATGAAAATGGCGTGTCGTTAAACATCCCTGATTGGTATTATTTAAGTGGCTCTACTAAAAACGGAATCGGCTACAGAGAAGTCAATTGGTCTTTACCAAGGGAACGCCAGCTAATCATCGGACGACAAAATATGCTGGATGGCACCAGAGACAGATTACCAAGTATGAGCTGGACTTTTGTACCCTTGACACAATACCACGGCGGTGGGGCGGCAGCTACTATTGAGCCATTGAACGACCACTTGGATGCCTACGAAGCACACATGGTGCAAAATTACGGTATGGGCGTGCAAGCATGTTATCGAGGCGCAAGACTGTACGATACCGACCGTACCAAAACATTAGTAATCAATGTAGTAGAGTGGTACAAAAAATACCGGAACATTCTTAACTCACCCATAGTGGGTATTAAAAGAGCCGATGGAAAAGACATCGATGGTTTTTTACATGTAAATCCCGATCTAAAAGAAAAAGGCTTTGTGATGTTCTTTAATCCGAGCGACAAAACGATCATCAAAAAAATGAAGATCCCTCTATATCATACAGGCTTGACAGATGTTGCAAATATTAGAGAAAAAGAAGGAGCTTCCAAACAAGTGGAACTTGCCAGGGATTATAGCATAGAAGTTGAGGTTAAACTACCTGCCAGTGGTTTTACCTGGTACGTTGTGGAATAAGTTAAAGCATTAATATAGTTATATCATAAAAAATGAAACGAAATAGTACTAAAATAATAACCTTATTATTATTTTCAATTATTATTAGCAATTGTAAACAAGTAGCTAAGAAAGAGGTTAAAGCACCGCTGCGAATTAATAATATTCAAGTCATAGGAAGTCATAACAGTTTCAAACAAAAAATTGAGCCAGCTTTATTGAAATTGATTGAACAAGAAACTTCACAATCTTTCGAAGGCTTACAATACGGTCACCTTTCTTTTACAGAGCAATTAGAAAATTATAACCTTAGAAATTTGGAGATCGACATTGTCTATGATCCCAAAGGAGGGCGATATGCAAAACCTTTAGGTTTAGAACTATTAAAGCAAAAAGGAATTGCTACACAGCCTTATGATAAACACAAGAAGCTAGAAAAACCAGGGTTCAAGGCAATACACGTACCAGATATCGATTTTAGGTCCAATTGTTTACGGTTTATAGACTGTTTACAAGAAATTAAAGATTGGTCAGACTCACATCCAGAGCATGTCCCTATTTGTATCACCTCTAATGCAAAAAGTGACAACATAGACAAACCGGGGTTTACAAAATTATTGCCATTTACTACCGAGGCTTTTAATGCTTTGGATTCGGAAATATTATCTGTATTTCCAAAAGACAGAATTATAAAACCTGATGATGTACGAGGTAATTATAACACGCTCGAAGAAGCTGTAAGATCTCATAATTGGCCAAAATTAGAAGATGCCAGAGGTAAAGTAATGTTCGTTCTAGATGAAGGAGGTGAGAAAATGGAGGCTTATCTGAAAGGGCACCCATCCCTTAAAGGACGGGTTATGTTTGTAGCGGCACCTCCTGGAACACCACAAGCGGCATTTATTATACGTAATTACCCCATTAGAGACCAGGATACTATAAAGGCATTAGTGAAAGCTGGCTACATGGTTCGCACCAGAGCAGATGAAGATACCAAAGAAGCTAGAAAAGGAGATTATACAAGGTTTAAAGCCGCTCTTAGTTCTGGAGCACAATTTATTAGTACAGATTATTATGAGGAAGATAAATCTCTAGGTACCGATTATAAAATTAAAATGCCTAATGGAGTTATAGCACGCTACAATCCAGTTTTAAATCAAGAACAATGTGCTGGTGAAACATTGGAATAGTATTCTATAAGATAATTAAAAATAAGTTTATTTTCAAATCAAACCATAAGATGTCAAATCAAATCGTAGTGCAAACCCAATTTCAAATCTTTGAAAAAACAGGGAAACCCTTTCAACTTGAAAACAAAGAATTCCAATCAGATTTAAAGTCAGGTGAAGCTTTGGTAAAAATTATTTTATCTACCATTTGCGGATCGGATCTTCACACCATCGAGGGAAAGAGAAAGGAAGACACCCCTTGTGTTTTAGGTCATGAAGCAGTAGGTGAAATTATTGATATCAATTCTAGAGAAGGATTCGCTATCGGAGATCGTGTAACTTGGACAATTGCTAATAGTTGTGGTAAATGCCCTTCATGCACAGAGTACGGACTTCCTGAAAAATGTGATGAACTTTTTAAATATGGTCATGCCTCTATTCATAATGGTTCTGGTTTGAATGGGTGTTACGCGACACATATTCTTATTAGAAAAGGGACCCATATGGTTAAAGTTCCAGATACTGTAAGTCATGCAGCAGTAGCTCCTGCCAATTGTGCTTTGGCAACCATGGTAAATGCGGTTTTACAAACGACAGCAAAGCCTAAAAGGGCTGTAGTACAAGGCGGTGGATTGTTAGGCGTGTATGCTTGTGGCCTTCTTAAAGAAATGGGGGTATCTCAAATCTATTGTTTAGAAGTTAACGAGAGTCGTTTTCAAATGATAAAAGACTTTGGAGCTATTCCAGTAGACGCTAAAAACGACAATGCTATCCAATCCATTTTAGATGCCACTAACGACGGTGTCGATGCTGTTTTTGAAGTAGCTGGTATAAAACAATTAGTCCCTCAAGGCTTACAATTATTAAGACCAGGAGGTGATTATATTCTTGTTGGATTAGTTCACCCTGATTCCGATTTAGGCATTACGGCAGAACAAATTATTAGAAAATGCATCCACATTAAAGGGGTTCATAATTATGCACCATGGCATTTAGATGAATCTGTTGCATTTCTGGAACGCAATCAAGGGGTATTTCCTTTTGAAAAACTGGTAAGTCCTCCTTATAAATTAGAAGACATAGGAGCAGCGGTTCATGAAGCCCAGAAGCAAAAATGGATGCGAGTATCGGTTAAACCTTAATGTATGAGTGATATAAACGTTTCAGCTTCCGATTTTAGAAGATCTCAATGGAAAATGCTTTTTGCTGTTATGTTTTGTTACCTGTTTTATTATACAGGAAGACAAAATTTTGGTTGGGCAATTCAAGGTATAGGATTAGAATTTAACGTCACCAAACAGCATATAGGATGGGCAGGAGCAGCAATGCTATGGGCATACGGAATAGGGCAATTCATTAACGGAAATTTGGCTGATAAATATGGAGCGAGGCGTATGATGGTTATTGGCGGCTTGCTTTCTGTTTTAATGAATTGGGCAACAAGTTTTGCGACTGCCTATTGGATGATCGTTTTGTTTTGGGCTTTAAATGGCTTTAGCCAGTCTTTGGGCTGGGCTCCGGGAAGTCGTTTAGTGTCTAATTGGTGGGGAGGAAAAGAAAGAGGAAAAGCCTTTGGCTTTTATCTATTTGCAGCAGGTTGTTCTTCAATTCTAATTTATTTATTATCGATCGTGATGCTCGATATTTATGAATTAGACTGGAGGTGGTTGTTTCGATGGCCTGTTTTATTGTTACTTATAGGCTGTGCCGTTTTTTATTATGTTGTACGAAACAAACCTGAAGATTTAGGGTATCTACCTTTAGAGGAAGATAAAGCAACTCAAGAAGTAAAATCTGAAGAAAAGGAAACATCGTTACAACGTTATGGTAAAGTTTTGAAAAACAAGAAATTTATTTTGGCTTGTGTTTCTATTGGTTTTCAGAATACCGCGAGATATGGGCTTTTGGTATGGGTTCCTCTATATTATTTAGGAACATCAATAAAAGGGTCTTCAAATTTATGGATAGCATTGGCACTCCCAATTGGAATGGCATTAGGCACTATTTTCTTTGGGCAATTGTCCGATAGGGTGTTTAAGTCCAACCGCTCAAAACCTATAGCGCTTTCTATGAGCTTGGCAGCTTTAGTGATTTTAATGGTATACATTGTTCCAAAAGAAAATATGGTTGGTGGATTAGTACTTATGTTTTTAGCAGGTTTTTTAGTATATGGCCCACAATCATGTTACTGGCCTTTAAGTCCTGATTTATTAGGTGTTAAACGATCAGGTACAGGCGTTGGAGTGATGAACACTTTTGCTTATGGATTTGCTGGTGCAGGAGAACCGTTTATTGGATATATGGCGGATCTTACCGGGCAAGAAAATATTGTGTTTTTAGTGACTGCATCTATGTGTGCTTTAAGTGCACTTATCATCTTGTTTGTTAGACGCTGATTTTAAAAAATAATAAAAATGAGAAAAATTATGAAAAGTACAAGTTATGTTTTACTGTTGTTTTGTTTATCATTGCTAGCAAGTTGTAGTGATAAAAATCAAAAAGAGGAACCTATATCTAAACGCGTTGTTATCCTTGGTTTAGATGGTATAAGTGTAGATGGTTATAATACAGCAAAAACCCCAAACTTAGATAAACTTATGGAGGATGGCGTTTTATCACTAACCACGCGTAATGTAATGCCTTCGGTAACCTTGCCAAATTGGACTTCACATTTAACAGGCAGTGGACCAGAGCAACATGGCGTTTTAAGTAACAGTTGGCAAAAAGATAAAATAGTATTACCAGCAATTGAAAAAGATAAAGATGGTTATTATCCTTCAATCTTTAAATTATTAAAAGAAGAAGTTCCAACCATAAAAACAGCATTTTATTATAATTGGGCAGAATTAATTAATTCAATGAATCCACGTTATTTTGATGAAGTTAGTTTTGAAGATAATGATGAATATCTAAAAAATTATGGTCAAGCTTTTAATTTCATTAAGACTAATAAAGACTATCCTACTTTAGTCTTTTTATATTCAGTACATACCGACCATGCGGGACATAACCACGGGTGGATGTCACCAGAATATATCGCTTCAATAGAAGAGGTAGATGTGCATATAGGAGCATTTATAAAAAAATTGAAAAAAGAAAAACTTTATGGTGATACACATTTCATGTTCTTCACTGATCATGGAGGAGATCCAAAAAGAGGACATGGAGGCAAAACCAAGCAGGAATTAGAAGTGCCATGGGCAATTACAGGTCCGGGGATACAAAAAGGAAAACTTACAGAGCCAAATAATTCAGTGAATACAGCAACAACCATAGCCCATTTATTTGGAATAAAAAACATTCCACTTTCTTGGACTGGTGAAGTGCCAGAATCAATATTCATTAAAAAATAATGATCATTAAATAGTTTGGACGAATAAAAACAGTAACAAATTACCTGACAATTTTAGCATTTATGGTTTGTTTTATCACCGTAAACGCGCGCAAATAAAAAGCCCCCTAAAGATCAGTGCAACAGTAACTAAAGAGAAGTAAAAGCAGATCGATATAGATATTCTATACGATTCCGGGAGAAAAAATATGGAGGCTGGTTTTAAACAGCGAGTTAAATAAAAAAGCTTCAAAGAATAAAAACTCCGTGAAGTCTTGATTTTACTAGTGATCCCACTTGAACTCATCTCGATTATGCTCGATACAGGCTTCTCGTCCAAAACATTTTAAATAAAGAGGCTGTCTAAAAAGTAATATGTTTTGTCATTCAGAACATAGTGAAGAATCTTATCATTTTATAAATCAACATATTATGTTTTAAAGAGATTCTTCACAGCTTCGCTGCTACCTTCTAAACAAAATATATTTTGTTTCTCGGTAATATTCAGAATGACACTTTTTAGACAGCCTCTTATGCATGACCTCACTTGTTTTAACATAAAATATGGTAATATAAAACGTCATTGGAGCAATAGAGAGTTTTGAATACATCATTTCTGTATTTTAAAAATGACAAAGTAACCAAGCGTTGCAGCGAACCTTCAAATTAAAAATTTTAGCCGAACTTAGTATTTAATTCTTCAACAATTATTTCTATCTTTTTGTTTTTAGCTACTTTGTCTAAAATAATTGCTGGAGCTTGCCTAACCTTGCAGTCTTTAATAGCACAACGCTCGCAAGTTACTCCCACCTCTTGTGTTTTAATAGCTTTATCATCTAAAAATTTTAATTTGCGTTCCAATTGTTTATTAATCAGCAACCCAATACTAATGCTTCTATATTGATTGTCTTTAAAAGGATCTTTAGTCGCAGATGATAATACTAAATACTTTGTATCATCACCTACATAATTAGAAATTTGAATATCAAATTCATGAGTCTTTTTACTTTTGTTAATATCTTTTAAAACTTTTAAAGACACCCAACGTCTACAATAATGCTCATTGGTTTCATAGGCGCGAGGTGAATGTTGATGTGATATATGAAGTTCCTTTTTTAAATGATATTTTTCGCTATCTGCCTTATGCGTAAATCTTAAAAAAAATAAATTCTGAATATTAAATGCTTTAGGTAAGATATTGGTTAAACGCTGATAGAATGATTCTGGTGAAGCATTAAAAGCTTCAAACATTTTAAGAAATAAGACTTCGTCAAAAGTTTCTTTCTCAAAAACAGTCTCTAATTGCAATATCAATTCCTTTTTAGGAATGATTAGCGCTCCTGCAAAATATGAAGCATATAAATTATTAAGTACATGATCAAAGCTCTCAAATTTTATCCACGGAAAAGTATATAATCTATCCGTAATTTCTAAAAAATTATACGCAATTTCTTTAGAATAAATAAACGAGCGTTGCCTTTCGTCTATACCATCAGCAAGCAATAGTGTTTTGGTTTTAGGTACAAAAACAGAACGCAAATTTTCTAAAGCCTCATATTTACCTAATTCACTTTCTTTAATAATATATCCATATTCTTCAATTAAAATATCTTCCAATTCTTTAGATAAAATAGGCCTATTCAGGTCTATCTGATAGGTTGTGGCAAATTTCAGGACACTCTGTTCAACGCCATCAAAATAGTTGTTATTGGCTTCTTGGAACGAACGCAACGATGCCAGATAAAAACTCTCTTTACCAAAGCTATAATGTTTTGCTATTTCTATAATCGTACTTATAAAGGCATTGACTTTTGCCGGAGCATTCGCTACAATATCAATTAAATTGCTTTCCTTAATCCCAAAGATCTCTAACGGAATTTCCTTTAATATATTTGATCGCAAAATTTCACCTATAGGCGCGAGGTTATTATCTAATTTTAAAGAAACTATATGGTCGTAGGGTACGTCTAACTTTTCAGAAAGGATGACAATTTTATCTGGCTTTGGATATTTTTTCCCTTTTTCAATTTCGTTAAGATACGATTTCGATAAACCTGTGAGTTTTGACAAGCCAAACAATGACAAGCCTTTTGCGGTTCTTAATTGCTTAAGTTTTAACCCAAAAATTAATTTAATATAATCTTCTTCCATAATTGCTTTCAAAGATAACATAATTTGCGAATAAACTAATTTATGTGAACTTTATCGTTTTAGCGAACGTTCGCTTGTTTTTTAAGAAAAAAAATTCTATCATTGTTCAAACAAATTCTATAAACCGATGCAAAATATACTGACAAAACAGTCAAAAGTTCAATTTGAAAGAGGCATGAACAACTATTTTCCTGAAGTCTTAACAGGTGATGCTCTTGCTTTTATTAGCAAGTTGCATGAAAACTTCAATGATAAAAGATTGCAATTACTTAATAAAAGAAAAGAGCAACAAGCCATTTTTGATCAAGGTAAATTCCCTGAATTTCCGAAAGAAACAAAAGATATAAGAGAACGTGATTGGGTGGCAGCGCCCATTCCTCACGATTTGCAAGATAGACGTGTTGAAATTACTGGGCCTGTCGACAGAAAAATGGTAATCAACGCGCTTAACTCTGGAGCAAAAACATTTATGGCAGATTTTGAAGATAGCAATGCACCTACTTGGGAAAACACAATTGAAGGTCAGAAAAATCTAATAGATGCTAATGAGAAGACGATCTCTCTTTTTGATGCAAAGCGCAGTAAGTCATACCAGTTAAATGAAAAAACAGCTGTTTTAATGATTCGCCCAAGAGGTTTACATCTAAATGAAAGACATATTATAATTAACAATGAAGAAGCTTCTGGTAGTTTAGTTGATTTTGGCCTCTATGTATTTCACAATACAAAAACCTTGTTAAAAAATGGCACAGCACCTTACTTTTATCTCCCAAAATTAGAACATTATACAGAAGCGCGCTGGTGGAATGAGGTGTTTAATTTTGCTCAAGAATATTTAGAAATTCCTATAGGTACATTTAAAGCAACGGTATTAATTGAAACCATTACCGCGAGCTTTCAACTAGACGAAATCATCTATGAGCTTAAAGATCATATGGCTGGTTTAAACTGTGGTCGCTGGGATTATATTTTCTCATACATCAAAAAATTCAGAAATCATCTCCATTTTATAGTACCCAATAGAGATCAAGTAACCATGACTACTCCTTTTATGGACGCGTACTCTAAGTTGGTAATACAACGCTGTCATAAACGAGGTGTCCACGCCATGGGTGGAATGGCTGCTCAAATTCCTATTAAAAATAATGAAAAAGCCAATGCTGCTGCTTTAGAAAAAGTACGAATGGATAAAGAACGTGAAGTTAAAAATGGTCATGACGGGACATGGGTAGCGCATCCAGCATTAGTTGCTGTAGCCATGGCAGAATTCAATAAACACATGCCAACACCAAACCAACTAAATGTCACTAAAGATGATATTAGTATTACGGAACAAGATCTGGTTGAAATTCCAAAAGGGACGGTTACAGAAGAAGGTGTAAGAAAAAATATTAACGTTGGAATTCTATATACAGAAGCTTGGTTAAGAGGTCATGGAGCTGTAGCTCTCTATAATTTAATGGAAGATGCAGCAACTGCCGAAATATCAAGAACGCAAGTATGGCAATGGTTAAAAAACGAAGCAACACTAGAAGATGGTAGAAAGTTTAACCTTGAACTCTACACTGAGTTTTTTGATGATGAAGTTGAAAAAATCATAAAAGAGCATGGAGAAGTTGCTATCAAAAAAACAAAATTTGAAGTAGCTATAGCACTTTTTGATAAACTAGTTCAATCAGAAGAGTTTGAAGAGTTTTTAACACTTCCTGCCTATCAATACATATAAAAAAACAATCCTGCGATTGCGGTAACAATCAACAGGATCTAATTATTAATAATAAATAACTTATAACAAAATTATGAAAAATTTACCACAAACAAATTATCGTTCTGCATTACAAACTGTAAAAAACCTTAAAAAAAAGTACGGAGAAACTTGGAATGCAATACATCCTGAAAGCGCAGCTAGAATGGTTGTTCAGAATCGCTTTAAAACAGGTTTAGATATCGCTAAACATACAGCCGCTCTTATGAGAAAAGATATGGCAGAGTATGATACAGATTCATCTAAATACACTCAATCTATGGGTTGCTGGCATGGTTTTGTGGCGCAGCAAAAAATGATAGCTGTTAAAAAACATTATAAAACTACTAACAAAAAGTACTTGTATCTGTCTGGATGGATGGTGGCTGCATTACGTTCAGAATTTGGGCCTTTGCCAGATCAATCCATGCACGAAAAAACGGCTGTTCCGTCATTAATAAAAGAAATTTATGATTTCTTACGTCAAGCAGATGCTATAGAGCTAAATGATTTATTTAAAAGACTTGAAAATGGGGAAGACGTGCAAGATCAAATTGACAACTACGAAACACACATTGTCCCTATTATTGCTGATATTGATGCAGGTTTTGGAAATGAAGAAGCGACCTACTTACTAACAAAAAAAATGATTGAAGCTGGCGCTTGTGCTATTCAAATTGAAAACCAAGTTTCTGATGCCAAACAATGTGGGCATCAAGATGGAAAAGTGACTGTACCTCATGAAGATTTTATTGCTAAATTAAATGCTATTAGATATGCGTTTTTAGAGTTAGGAATTGATGACGGAATTATAGTTGCAAGAACAGATTCTGAAGGTGCTGGTTTAACCCAAAAATTACCAGTTAGTCAAGAGCCTGGAGATTTAGCTTCTAAATATTTAGCTTTTGTAGAAGCAGAAGAAATAATGATTAACGATGCCAAAGAAGATGATGTACTTCTGAAAAGAGATGGTAAATTAGTACGTCCCGTAAGATTAGCTAATGGTTTATATAAATTTAAAAAGGGTTCAAACATAGATAGAGTTGTGTTAGATTGTATTACAAGTCTTCAGAATGGTGCCGACTTACTATGGATAGAAACTCCAACGCCAAATGTTAAGCAAATTGCTCATATGGTAAACAGAATTAAAGAAGTTGTTCCTAATGCTAAATTGGTTTACAATAATTCACCATCTTTTAACTGGACATTAAATTTCCGTAATCAGGCATATGAAGAAATGCTTTCGGAAGGTGAAAACATGACAGCTTATGATAGAAATAATTTAATGGACGTACAATATGATGATTCGGAATTATGCTATCGTGCTGATGCGAATATTAGAAAGTTCCAAATAGATGGTGCAAGAGATGCTGGGATTTTCCATCATTTAATTACGCTACCAACTTATCATACTACAGCACTTCATATGAATGATTTAACTGAAGGATATTTTGGAGAAGAAGGCATGTTGGCTTATGTAAGAGATGTTCAGAGACAAGAAATTCGCAAAGGCGTTTCTTGTGTAAAACATCAACGCATGGCAGGTTCGGATTTAGGGGATGATCACAAAACCCTCTTTGCTGGAGACAAAGCATTAAAAGCCGGAGGAAAAAAGAATACAAGTAATCAGTTTGAAGTTAAATCTAAAGCCAATAAAGTTCAAAAAAAATTAAGTGCTTAATCAAAGGATAGTACTCTTTTTTTGCGTCCGATTTTCCTGTGGAAAACCCTCACTCGGTTGATTAAGCAGAAGATTTATTCTTGCTCATATTTTAAAACCGATCAAAGGAAACACAAATAACACCAATTAACAAATGGAAATATTAAAAACGCTGGTGTTTCTTGACAAATATTAACTAATAATTTTAATATCAAGTTGTTAAATTAAAGTTGAAACAAAAATAGAGGTGGTAAATAAAAAGATAATTTGTTTAACCTATGCTAAAACCTTTAAAAAAGAAAAAGCCTCACATCACTGTGAGGCTTGATTTTAAAAGTCGTTCCACTTGCTCTACTTATTATACCAATTTGGGTATAAGTATAGTGTAGTGCAGTTATATGGAGTTTTGAAAGCACTCTTCTCTGTTCTAAAAGTTATATGGAGTAGTATAGATCATAAAGGTTTGAGCATCTATTGAAAATCTCCCCATTGCACTACTCAGTTAAAACATTGGTAAATACACAGTTTTATAAAACTGAAATAGGGGAAACTTAATACTTTACCAAACTCTACCTTTAATTATTATGACAATTAGTTAATTCCCATATAAGGGACAGTTTACTTTAAAGTGTTTTGGGTTTTGCACTGAAATAATTATTACGTTCTTACTTTAATTAAAATCCAAAATGTTCATTTCTCTAGGTTTTAAACTAATCGTAACTTTATCGCCATAGGCTATACCTTTTTATATTTGAATTTGTCCTTAAAGAAAATGATGATTCTTTTCTTTATATGAATAATAAAAACAAATCATAGCCTTCGTTACGGTTTCTACCCAGTCAAGCTGAGCACATGTTTTTCTTTTGAAATAGAAGGAAAAAAAGGGCGTTTTATTACGGTAAATTTAAATATAAAATAGTATTGCTTATTTATCTAAAAATTCACCTGTATTAGTCAATGGTTATCATAAAGTAAATCCTTGGTCTTCGCGGTTACTGATTTTGTAAAAGCGATAATTAATTTGATAATCAGTAGTGTCCGATAAAACTTTTTAAAAAACGAAATCTCTTAAAAAGATTTCTCTCTTATTTATATCTTGGTTTTTCTTATAAAAAACAGATAAATGGATAAAACCACTCAAAATACCATTACTTCTTCTTTTCAAACAATTGTTTTCGCTCTTCTGGAGTCAATATTTTTAGAGGAGTTACATCAATCGCTTTTTCACCAGCTTTGAGGTACTCTTCAAATCTTCTTTTATATTCTTTTTTAAATGTTTTTTCTACTAGTTTGAAACTTAAATGTTCTGCCGGATAGTTTTTCTCATCATCTAATAAATAGCCTTCTTCTCCTTCAATAGCTATTAATTCTCCTGCTTCACCATCCATTAACTGCATAGCTGGCTTAGGGCTTCCCAAACCATCATATCCCTTCCATTGTATATTTGGCTCTGACCTATATGCCTTTAATATGTCTTGGTAATTGTATTCTTCTTCAAGGTTTTTGTCTTTCCATTTTATAGTAATTTGACTCACTTCCGAACTAAAATAGAGCATACCATCTTTCTCAAAATAATTTTTGGCATTGCTTTCAAAACTCTCAAATGTTTTAAAATAGGGTGTCGGAATAGCTATGTATTGTGGGAATTGATGAAAATTTGATTGGACTACTATTTCTGCTCCTGTGCTGTTGAAATCTATTTTTGCTGAAATATCTCCCATTTCGGTTACAGCGTTTTTAATTTCAACGTACTGTCCTTCTTTTGCCCATTCTGGCGATAGCAACGAAAATAAATAAAGATTACGCTCTTTAGGGTCAAGCCCAGCTTGACCTCCGTATTCACGTACAAGCATATTTCTTGTAAAAACAACTGTTTTCGCTGCTGCCCATGCATGGGGTGATGGTGATGGGTCTGGATCACGATCTTCCCACGGGTCTACCAGATTTTCAAAACCTTCATGTACTGATCCATTGTGCAACATAATATGATAAAAATCTGTGAGTGCACGTTTATAATAACCTGCTGCCATATATTGTTGTGCTTGATTATAGGTTATATACTGATGTAAATGCATACCGTTTCTATAGGTCATAACCCCTTCTCTATATTTGCTTTTGCGAATGGTCTCCAGGGTCCCCATTACTATGGGGTCTTTGGTTTCTAAAAGTTCTGTTGGATATAACAAAAGCATATTTTCCCAATCTTGGTTGGTTCTATATTCCTTAAATCCAGCTCTGGCGTCTTCGCCTATCATATAGTCATATAATCCGGGTGGTAAATAATGACCTTCTTTTGTACTGGTTTTAACAGCTTTTTTTATTGCTGTGAGATAGGTTTCGTGCAATGCTGCCCAATTAGCAACATCTTCTTGCTTGTTTAAAGATCGTGCTACATTAATTGCACTTCTTAGCCCTAAAATCCCCCATAGGTTATGACTGGTATAATACCCTTTTATCATTTCATTGTCATAAGGAGTGGAGGTACGTAGCAGTCCATTCTCATGTGTCTTATGTTCGTTCTCGATCCATTCTACTCCTTTTTTTATTGAGGGGTATGCTGCTTTTATATATGCTTTATCCTGACTCATTGTATAATGGTGTGCCATACTGAAAAGCGCTTGTCCATGAGAGGCCAATATTTCTTGTCCGTGGCTCAAACTTTTGTCTATAAACATGCCGCTTTCTGTTTGTTGCTCTATAAGCCAAGGCGTATTTACATTCACATAATCATAAAGACCTAGTACATCGTAAGCCAAACGCATATCTGAATAGTCGTTAAGAAACAATCCGTCGTATGGCAGTCCACTTCCTTGACGTTTTCTACCTTCTTCCTCTCTTGTGGCTAATATAAGGTGTACCATTGCTGCCCGATAGGCATGATCAACTCTTTCTTCGGGGATGCTAAACGTCACTTTCTTCTCAACCAGACCTTCCCAAAAACTTATTGTTTCCTTGCGATATGCATTGTAATCGGCATTTTTAATTGCTGTTATAGCGGTTGTGTTTTTTACGGGTACGGGAACACGAGGCATTTTAAATACCCATGCTGCTTTTTCTCCAGATTTCAATGTTGCATTGTACTTTGTTACTCCAACTTCTGCTCTTTGGGTAATTTGATAATCTGCTGCGGTAAACGGTGCTCGGTAAGTTTTATCTGGAACTGCATAAAGGGTTTCGCCCTTTTCGTAATTATAAATTAATTGACCATCTCTTGTAAAGACATTGTCGTTCATAACATACTTGGTGTCTGGCGGACAGGCTACTGCTCCTCTATAGCGATGGTCTAATCCTGATGTTCGTGATGCTGCTGCTACGGTCGCTTCTTTTGATTGATCGGAAATGTTGGTAACCGTTACTTTTGCAAATTGTAATGAGTTTGTTTTTTCTAAACCCTTAACATTAGTTCCGAAAATTTCTGTTTCATATAATAGGCCGTCATCTTGCC
Source organism: Flavivirga spongiicola (assembly GCF_030540825.1). Classification (NCBI taxonomy): domain Bacteria; kingdom Pseudomonadati; phylum Bacteroidota; class Flavobacteriia; order Flavobacteriales; family Flavobacteriaceae; genus Flavivirga; species Flavivirga spongiicola. The sequence continues at coordinate 2,204,468 of NZ_JAUOEO010000001.1, read as the reverse complement.
AGCTATTTTGAACAATTGGAATCCAGCCTTTAAAAAAGGTTCTTTGGCGTGCGGTTATTGGGTTCAAAGTTTCTCCATAGAAAAAAGCAAGTTCTGCCTCTCCTGTATAAATAGCCCCATCGTAAGTGACTTGTACTGGGCTAGGAGAAAATGGTGTCCCTATTACCAAAGTCGGCTTTGGTGAATATGACCAGGGCTTTTCTGGATCGTCTATTGAAGGGTCTACCATTTGATAGGCCCACTTCCCGTCTACAGGGCTTTCTTTTTTATTTTCTGCTACTTCTGGATTTCTGCAGTTGTTCAATATACTTATCGTAAATAATAACAGCAGAGCGTGTTTTAATTTCATTTTTTTATTTTTTATTATGCTATAAATTATTTCTAAAACCCAATATTTTTACTTTTAAAAATATCTGAACTGTATTTTAATCTATAAACATCTTCATATTGCATCGAATTAAGTTTAAAAGAGAAATTTCACCCATACTAACTTATTCCTTTAGCATACATTTTTTAACTCTAAAAAAAATAAAAAAGATGGGTTAAATAATTCTAACCCATCTTTTAAATTCAAAACTAAAACTAATTCAACTGCTATATTTATTTACAAAATTTAATTCCATAACGGATGTTGTTCTAATACTTCAGATACATCTATAGCTCCTTGCGATATTGGCCAAACATATTCTTTAGTGTCAAAAACAAATGTTCCAAATGTAACACCTCCTGCAGCACCACTAGGAATAGGGAATAATGCTTCCGTTGCTGGGTTTGAGATATCGGTTCTAACAAATATCTGATCTACAAAAGAATTAAATGTCCCATCTGGGTTAAACGATTTAATATTTAGAGATTTTTGATCCATGTTCAATACCGTTTCAGCTAGTGCCCATCTTCTTAAATCCCAATACCGTTTACCTTCAAAACAAAACTCTACAGCACGTTCATCACGAATTAAATCTCTTACATTAGATTGAGAAGGGTGCGTAGCTGCACTAACTGGAGGTAAAGTCACATCTGTACGACCTCGTATTTCAGAAATCCTATTATAAACTGCAGCGCTTGGTCCTGTAGCTTCATTTTCTGCTTCTGCTGCCATTAATAATAAATCTGCGTACCTGTATACAATAAAGCTAGCATATCCATCAAATAATCCATGCCCTTCCTTATCCCAATACTTTTGACATGAATAACCTGAAACATTGGCATCAAGATCACTATCTAAAATATAATCTGTACCAGCAGTAGCATCCAATCCATTAAAGATTCTATCTGGTTTACTACCATCTACATAAGAAATCACTGATCCAGGGTATAGAAATGAATAAGCAAGTCTTGGATCTCTATTTGCAAACGGGCGTTGCGGATCATATAAAGGGCTCAAATTAATAGGTAGCCCATCTGTACATGGATATTTATCTATTAATTCCTGAGCTCCTTGCATAGTACCTTCTCCACCTTCACTTTTTAAACGAAAACGTCTAGAGCTTGTACTATTTCTAAAAGTTTCATCTAATCTTACTTTTTCTAAAATAATTTCTTTTTGAGCATCTGTAGAAGCTTGAAGACCTGCCGTAAACAGTCCTGAATAGCTTTCAGCTAAACCGTAACCTTGTGAATCAGCTTCAGCAATGGCTGCATTGGCAGCTGTCAATGCCTCAGCATAGGTAGCTCCTCCAGATTCATTATAACGAGATGCCGTATATAAAAGTAAATCTGTTTTCAAGGTCATAGCTGCCAACTTAGTTAACCTACCTCTTTCCGAACGCTCCGAAGGCAAGTTACTTATTGCCGAATTTATATGTTTGAGAGCTTCGGCTAATATTAGTGCCTTATCCGAAGAGGCTACATCTCCTTCTTCTGGCAATAACACTTTTGTTACTAATGGCACATTTTCATAAGCTCTAAACATAGCAAAATAACGATATGCCAACATATAATATACTTGCCCGTCTAAATTTGCCTTAACTTCTGCCTGTAAGCCATCAAAGTCAGCCACTGCATTAAAATACTCGTAAGCATGTCTTATTGAGCTATAGTCAAAATATCTACTTGTTAAACCTGTATTTGTAGGACTTATATTCCCATTACTCAAAATTGAACCAGCTTCATTTCCTTTATTTCTTATCGAAATATCAGTTCCATAATCCAAATCTATTTCACTACTAGTAGGGATACTCCATTGGTAAGTTGAGTTAACAAACAGTTCGAAATCACCTTGTGATTTAAAAAATGTATCAGGGCTTAATGTATTTAAATTAGCCACATCTGTAGGATCTTCGCAACTTGCAAAAAACAAAATCACTATTGCTATACTAAATATATATTTTTTCATAATTCTATAAATTATTTATGATTAAAAGGAGATAGAAAGGCCTAAACTTAAATTCCTAAGATTACTTAAGTAAGCTCGTGAATCTGTTGAAAAAATTTGATCTGCTTCTGGATCAATAGGATCGTCAAAACCATTGGCTATAGTAAACAGGTTTTCACCAGTAAAATATATTCTAGCTTTTGTAATACCTATACCTGTTGATTCTAATGTTTTACTAGGAATGGTATAACCCACTTGTAAATTTTTTAGCCTTAAATAAGCATAGTTTCGTAAATTCCAATGACGGCTTTCACCACCAAAAGGCCACAATCCTCCAAACAATCTCCCAAAATCATTGGTTGGTCGTGTCCATGTTGCCCATTTATTAGGATTGTCAAGAGAAAATGCATTTTGAGCTGTGCTTCTTAAAATTGCTGGTCCCGGTCTATATCCTAAAAAATAATTACCACCATTTTGTCTAGGCTGCCACCGTGAACCAACTCCATTAAATATAGCTGATAAATCAAAAGCTTTATATTTTACAGAAAAGTTAAATCCGTAGATATGGTGTGGTACATTTGATTTACCAAAAGGTCTTCTATCATCACCATCTAAATCACCATCGCCATCGGCATCTATAAACCTTATATCTCCAGGGCGTGCATTATATAAATTACCATCGGCATCAATTTCTGCTTGACTAACATACAGTCCGTCTGTTAATAAACCATACCATTCACCAGTAGCTCTACCATTTGCAGTTATAGTGCTGCCTGCAAACCCATTATATTTTGGATCTAAGCCTGGAATAGCACCTCCTCTATCATAATCAACAACTTTATTTGTAGCATCAGAAATATTGAATCCTACACTATAACTAAAATCCCCTCTGGTTTCTTGCCAGTTTATCTCAAATTCCCATCCTCTATTTTCTATACTAAAAAGATTAGTTAGAGGAAATGATTGTCCAAAAGTTGTTGGTGCTGGATTACGTGTTAAGATATCATTAGTCTCATCAAAAAAGTAATCAAAAGACCCTGTTAATCTATTGTTTAAAAACCCAAAGTCTAACCCTAAATTACGACTGGTTTTTTCTTCCCATTTCAATCTGTTATCTACAGGCGTTCCTAAAAAAGCTCCTGTTACTGGACTATTCCCAAAAGCTGTAACACCAGAAGGTGTATTTAAAAATTGTGTGAAAGGATATAAATTATCTCCTTGATTCCCTACTTTACCCCATGAGGCTCTTAATTTTAAATTGCTTACGAAATCTACATTATCCATAAAGGATTCCTTACTTATGGCCCAAGCTCCCGATACTGAAGGGAAATAAGCATAACGTTCTACCGGTGAGATTCTAGAAGAGCCATCTCTACGTAACGTTCCTTCTATAAAATATTTCTCTTTATAATTATATTTAAGTCTTCCAACATAAGATTTTAAACCCCACTCTGAAGCACTACCAGAAGCATTTTTCTCTTCATTACTTCCTACCGAACCATTAATCTCTCTAAGGTTATTGTTGATAAAATTACGCGCATTTCCGTTAAGCTCATCATAGCGATTTTTTTCTGTTGTATATCCAATAAATCCATAAAGGTTATGATCTCCAAAACTTTTTGTATAGTCCAAACTAACTAAAGTATTGTAATGAAATTGTTTTGAAAAGGTCTCATCAACACTTGTAGTCCCTTCAAATCTAAGCAGGCTGCCATCCTCATTATACAAAGGAACTCTTAAACGTTGTCTATTAAAGGCTGAATGATTTAATTCTCCTCCTAATGCAACATTGAAATTTAAACCATCTAATATTTTATATTTTATATCAATATTTGCTCTAAATTTATCTCTGTCGTCTTGCCTAGTCCCTGAATTTTCTAAAAGATACACAGGGTTTCCTGCTGCTGCCCAAGCACTATGATTATACTCTCCATTAGGATGTCTAAAGGGTACTGTCGGATCTGTTAAAATAGCTGAACGTAAAAGGTCATAATATCCATTCCAATCGTTAGCCGAAGGAGCATTTCTATCCTCTTTTATATAACTTAAATTTAAACCAAGGTCTAATTTTTCAGAAGCTTTAAAATCTAAATTTATTTGTATTGATTTTCTTAGAAATTCATCATTAGGAATCAACCCATCTTGCTCTAAGAAACCTACACTAGTATAATATTTAAGTTGCTCAGACCCTCCTGAGATATTAACATTATGATTTTGTTGAAAAAAAGATTTTGGAATCCAATCTCTCCATTCAGAAGATCTAGGAAAACCACCTGTACCCGATTCTGCATCAGCTATTTGTGCATCACTCCAAACTGGATTATATGCAGCTCCCGTAGCAGTTGCATCATTTTGTTGTGCCGTATTTGCAAACCTCATATACTCAGCTGTACTTAGGAAGTCTAGGTTGTTTAATATCTGAGAAGATTGAAACCCCGCTTGTCCATTATAATTTATGGAGAGCCCTCCTTCTTTTCCTCTTTTAGTTGTAATTAAAACAACTCCTCCAGCAGCTCTTGCTCCATATATAGAAGCTGCGGCAGCATCCTTTAAAATAGAGATATTTGCAACATCTTCTGGGTTTACATTATTGAATTCAGTTGCAATTCCATCTACAAGTATTAGCGCTCCAATATTACTAAAAGTACTTCTTGATGCCCCCCTAATATCAATATTAACAGGGCCAGCTCCTGGACGTCCAGAAGCTTGTCTGAGATATAACCCTGGAGTTGAACCTTGTAATGCTCCTGTTAAATTAACAGTAGAACGACCTTGGATATTTTCTACGTCAACCGATGTTATTGAACTTGTTAAACTAGATTTTTTCTGTGTACCGTAACCTACAACTACAACTTCGTCTAAACTAGCGGCATCTTCAACTAAAGTAATATCAATATTGGTTTGGTTTCCAACAACTGCTTCTTTTGTTGTGTATCCCAAGTAAGAAATAACAAGTACGGCATTCTGGTCTGCTACTATTAATGAAAATTTGCCATCAAAGTCAGCTTGTGCCCCATTTGAGGTTCCTTTTTCGATAATGTTCGCTCCTGCAAGTGGTTGGCCTGATTGATCCGTTATAGTACCTGAAACTTTGTGTCCTTGCTGTATATTTACAGCATTTAGATTTTTTTTCTTTATGAGAATATCATAATCATTAGTTATTATGATTTCAAAATCACCCTGTAATAAGCTTCGTTTAAGTAACTTATTGGTTCTGACAACTCCTTTTTTTACATGTACATTAGGGAAATCTTTAAATATACCTTCTTCGTAAAAAAAATTGTAATCTGTTTGATCCATGATTAAGTCGAAAACCTCATCAACAGTTAATGTTTTATCTTTTTCTATTTTAATTTTAGAGTTTTGTGATACTACATTTTCTGGTGTTAAGGAAAAAACCGTCGCGCAAAATAAGAAAATGAATGTTCTCATAAGGGTCATTAAAAGTTGCTTTCTATATAGAAAACAAGTATTACTTGATTTAATTTTCATAAATTTGTATGTTATTAGTTAGTTAAACATTTAATTAATTGATAATAATACAAGGGGATAGAGTTTTAAACTTTTGCCGGTTAAACTTTATCCTTCTTTTTTTTTGATAGTTCTTTTTATTTCATAGGCTATAGTTTTAGATGTTAATAATTTATTTTAATAATATCGTTTTATTCTTTATTTCGTATTTATCAAGTTTACTAGACAGCATAATTGATAGAATTCTTTCAATACTCTGGTTTTTATTCAAATTACCTTTGAATTTAACCGATTCCAAATCCTTATTTACAAAAACTACATCAACATCGTACCATCTAGATATTACTTTCATTATGTCTTTTAATGGTTTTCCTTTAAAGCTAAAAATGCCCCTTTTCCATGAAATTTCTCCTTCTACATCAACTACAGCAATAGTCATACTACTATTTAGAATATTCAAATTTGACTGTTGATTTGGAGTTAAATTTTGTTTTAAAATACCATTATCTATAGTCACTTTGCCTTCCACTAATGTTGTGTAAATTCTGGTCTCATCTTTATAAGCTTTTATATTAAATTCAGTCCCTAAAACTTCAACTTCTTGGGCATTATTAATTACTCTAAATTTTGAACCTTTGTGATTGATACTATGAGACACATCAAAATATGCTTCACCATAAACGAGTTCAACTTTACGTTCTTCTCCTTCTATAAAAGATGTAGGGTACTTTAATTGTGTTTCAGAATTAAGCCATACTTCTGTGCCATCTGCTAGTTTTACATGGTATTGACCTCCTCTTGGGATTGTTAAATAGTTATATGCTATTTCTACTGACTTATCTTTACTTGCTTCATAAACTATTTCTTCGCCATTACTACTAGCATTTTTAGTTTTGAATGTATTGCCTTTTTCTAATACTACTACCGAACCATCTTCTAAGGTTAATGTTGCTTTGTCGGTACCAGGTATTATGGTGTTAGTATTTACTATTATTGGAGTTGAGCTTTCTAAATCATTATTAAAAAAGCTGTCTCTAAAAAAATAGCTTGTCGCTAGGATTCCTACTAATATTGCAGCAGCTGTATAGCGCCAAATATAATTTTTCTTTTTAGTTGGTTTTGTGGTTTGTCTTTTTGAAATCTTTAGGATATCATCATGGATTCGGTTTGCAACCTCCAGCTCCACTATCTGTTTTTCATCAAGAAGTTCTAACACCTCCTCTACAGAAGGTATCTGACTAGATTCTTTGAGGCTTTGAATATAAGCAATGACTTCTTCTATTTCTTGCTTGTTGCATTTATTAAGAATAAACTTTTTTAAGATGCTTTGAATGTGATTACTTGGATGCATGATATACTTTATGTGTATATAATACAGATGAGGTTGGTGTAAGTACTACTCGATACTTACTTTTTTAAAAAAATGGAATTTATTCTAACCATCTAGACGATAGAAGTGTGATTAAAAGTGTAACATCACCATGGGTTTGTAAGAAATCCTTAATAGTTGCTAAAGCCTTGCTCATTTGTCCCTTGACTGTACTCACTGAAATATTTAACTCTTTACTAATTTCTTCATAGCTTTTACCTTCATTACGAGACATTTTAAAAATAATCTTGCGCTTCGGTGGCAGCTGTTCAATAGCATTGTTTTTAATAATCTCATAATCATGTTCTGCTATTTTATCTTCAATAGGATTATAGAATTCTTGGCTTTCGTAAAATACTTCTTCCTTAAGTTTTCTATTATTAGCCACTTTACTTATAAGATTGAATGTGAGATTTCTAGTAATTGTAAAAACATAAGACTTGAAAGATAAATCGGGGTTTAATCGGTCCCGATGCTGCCAAATTTTCAAGAATACGTCTTGTACAATTTCTTCTGCGAGTACTTTTGTTTTAAGCATGCTTATACTATATGCATACACATCATTACGGTATGTATCAAAAAGTTTACGGAATGCTTTGTTGTTACCTCCTATAAGTTCCTTAATTAAAAACTTTTCGTTAAATACTTTCTTACCTGACATTATTACAAAAAATTATCTATATAATTATACCGTATTTAATTATGAATTCCACATTGGGGAATTGAATTCTAAATAATAAAACTGCTCAATATTAAACAAATTTAATTAATTCTTAACCGAATCGGGATTCCAGAACATGAATTAATCATTTCTAGAATATCGCAGTTCTTGTATAGTCCTGACCTAAGACACCATAAAATCCCATCTCTCTACATACTAAATTTTTCTATCAAGTAATTACTTACTCGTCATTATTCTTTAGCCTCTGTATCTCTAACTAATTATCTTCTGCACCACTTTCCCATAGTTATCTTGCGTTATTTTCATACTAAAACCCCCTAATAATTCACTAACAATTTCCATAGGTATATCATTATACAACAACACAATACTTGCAAAAATTCTTCTAGCCATATGTATTGTTAGTTTCTTTTCTATACGTTCTACTATTGAGTACAATGTTATGCAGTACTATATAGCAATATGTAGTTTTAGATATCTTCTTTCGCTGTTCTAAAAGTAATATGGAGGAGTATAAATCTATAAAGGTCAGAGCATCGATTGAGAAGCTTTTAAGCTCGATTCCCTCCAGAAACTTAAGTCTTAAAAACAAAGCTATGGTTTGAGCATATATTTAATCCACCAAAACCAAACCAATTACAAATCACTGATTATAAACATATTGTATAAATATAATATAGCCCTCTACAACCTAAGTGTTAAACAAAACATTTATTAAATTTTGGAAATGTAAATTGAAAAGCAAGTTTGATTTATTGTTCGCGCGTATAGTTTAGCAAAACAAAAAAGCCTTGAATATATATATTCAAGGCTTTATCAATCTCTAAAAGTGGTCCCACTTGAACCTTTTTTTAATTGAATCTATGTTATGCTATTTTAACTCAAAATACGCAAATCCCCTTTACATCAAGGCATTACGACTTTATTCAAATAATATACTTATCTTTGAAATCCACACAATTAAAGAATATGTTGTCCCTAATGTTGTCCCTTTTTTAATAAAGAAACAAATATGAATACAATACAATCAACCTCAGGAACAGTTAAATTTAGATTAAAACAAAGTAACAGTATAAAAGAAACACCAATAATCTTTGACTACAGCTACGGAAGAGGAAATAGACTAAAATATTCTACAGGATTTAAAACATTTCCAAAGAACTGGGACTCAAGAAACCAAAGGATTAGAGCTGTATCTACAATAAACAATAGAGAAGAAATAAACAATCGCCTTAAAGAAATTGAACTGAAATTTGTAAAAGCTCTTTCAAAGATAACTGAAGAAGAAAAGCAAAACAAAGATGTTCTTAAAACAATATATGATAAAATAAAAGGTCGAAGAACCAATACTCATGAAGCTAAAATCAAATTCATTAAATACGCAGACGATTTCACTGAAGCGCATGATAAGAACTTAATTAATGCTGCTAGCATGAAATTAAGCCCTGGCACTATTAGATCATACAAACAAACCATAAAACAAATAAAAAACTTTGACAAAGAAAAAAACTATCAACTAGATTTTGATAAAATCGACATGGCATTTTATTATGCTTTTGTAAATTTTTTGGAAGAAAAAGGCTTTTCTTTAAACACGGTTGGAAAACATATAAAAAATGTAATTGCCTTGTTAAATAGAGCGACCGAAGATGGCGTAAACACTAATTTAAAATATAAACACCGAGACTTTAAAAGGGTTTCAGAAGAAAGCACTTCGATTTACTTAACAGCCAAAGAAATTGACGATTTATATAAATTGGATTTATCATTTAATAAAGATTGGGAAAGAGCCCGAGACATCTTTTTAATTGGATATTACACAGGTCAAAGGGTTTCTGATTATAACGGTCTTAGCAAAAAGAATATAAAAGTATTTGATAAAAAAAAGGTTTTCGAAATACATCAAAAGAAAACAAAAAAAACAGTTTTTATCCCAATCCACCCAAAAATAAAAGACATTATGAATTTGCGTTACAAAGGTAGCCTACCAACTAAACTACCTGACCAGCAAATCAATGAGTATATCAAAAAAGTCGGAAGAAAAGCAAAAATCAAAGAAGGCATAACAACCAAAATTACTATTGGAGGAACCATTAAAGAAGAAACCATACCCAAACACGATTTAATTGGCACCCACACTGCACGACGCTCATTCTGTACGAATGCTTATTTATCAAAAATGCCTGTAATTGATATTATGGCATTAAGTGGACACACCACGGAAAAAGAATTTTATAACTATATTAAAGTAACTCCTCAAGAACGCGCGGTTAAAATTGCAGATTCAGCCTTTTTTAAATAACCAAAACATTTAAATCAAACACATGTATCAAAATATATTTGCCGTAGACAAAGTTTCATTTAAAGACAGAAAAAACACTGATGAAGCTTCTTCAGAATACGCACTAAACAATTACAATTATTATAAACCTAGTCTTGAAAAAGATTTTTACTTGAGAGTTTTTCTCAAAAAATCATTATTTGAGATTGACATTTTAGAATTAGAGGACTTTCTCTCTTTTCAATATGAAAACTCTAAAGATGAAGAAAAACTCATAAAAACTTTAAAACTAAAAATACTTCCATCAACTGAAAAAATAATTAACAACGCAAATTTTTCACTTGAAGGAGGTGACTATTTTGATCAAACAGCATTAGAAGACGGATTTGTTAAATCCGATGGCTTAGTTAAACATAGAGAATTTGAATTTAGCATGTTCTATCACTGGGCTGCATGTAAGAATCTTATAGAAGATTTACAAGAAAGAAAAACAATTCTGTTAGATTATATAAAAATGACAGAAAGCTTAAAAAACAATAACAATCTTAATCTATTAAATTGGCACGGTAAACCTAGTCATCTAGCTTTTTTTATAAGTCAATTAATAGAAAATGGATACATAGAAGCTCCAAAAAAAGAAAATGGAGAAATTCATTATAAAGCATTAGCTATTGAAGTGCAAAACTCATTTAAAATAAGAAAAGAGGTTAAAAGAGAAACACTAAGTAAATTCATGAGCCCTGATAATGAAAAAAACCAATCTTTGAAAATAAGCTTTGAAAAAGCAGAATATTATATGCCTCATTCTAAGCTTTTAGGCTAGGTGCCGACACCCTCCGGCACCTGAATCCTCCAATTCGTTTCCAATATTTGTAGTGTAGAATAATCAAATATTGTAAAATGGATTCAAAACCAACTATTTTTTACCAAGCTAACCCAGAGGATATTACCTCAACTATCCTCATTGGTGTTGATAAGAAAATAGAAGACTGCTTTAAGAAATTTAAACAATCTCAAGAAGAGAACGAACAATTACTAACAGTTGAAGAAACCTTAAACCTACTTAAATGCTCCAAACAAGCACTCTGGAATTGGAGAAAAAACGGCATCTTACCTTCATACAGGTTAGGTAACCGCGTGTATTACAAAAAGAGTGACATCTTCGCAAAACTCGTAAAACAAGATTAGTATGATTGGTTTTGTTTTACTACATAGAGAGATTATGGATTGGGAATGGTATCAATCTCCCGAGACTACAAGAGTTTTTATTCATCTTATTTTACGCGCCAATTATTTAAATAAAAAATGGCAAGGAATAGAAATTAAAAGGGGGCAATTGGTAACCTCGAACAAACACCTATCTACAGAATTATCATTATCAATCCAACAAATTAGAACCGCGTTAAAAAAACTTGAATCCAGCGGTTACATAACGCGCCATACAACAAACAAATTCACTTTAATAACCCTTATTGGCTATAGCGACAGGCAATCATCTAATGCAGTAATTAACAATCAAAACAAAACATTGATAACAAACAGAAAACATACGAGTAACAATGAATCAACAACAACTAAAAAAAGTAATAATAAAAAGAAATTAAATAATGAAACAATAGAGCAGCGTAAAGAAAATTTCAAAAAACAAGTTTTTGAACACTCTAATTATTCAAATAATATTTTATCCTCTTTTTTTAATTATTGGAGTGAATTAAATTCTAAAAAAGGCAAAATGCGGTGTGAAAAAGACGATTTTTTTGATATCAAATTACGATTAGAAAAATGGCAATCAAATGAAAAACCAACAACATTCAATAACCAAAAAAACAATACAACTTCAAACAGATAATCATGGAAAATTTAAACTCAAACACCAATGAATCCAACAATATTTTTAATCAGATTAAAATAAGCCTTAAAAATATATCGTTAGAAAAAAAAAGGGATCACCCATTTAACAAAGACATTTTATGGAAATTATTTTTAACTGAATTTCATAATTTACAGGGCAAACCTTTTCTTTACGATGATATTATCGCAAAAAACATCGAACCTATATTTCATTATTTTTTAGAATCAGATACGTTTTTCAATTGTGAAAACTTACGCTCAGACATATCCGCTCCTTCTTTTAGAAAAGGTTTATTACTTTTTGGAAATGTAGGAGTTGGAAAAACACATATAATGGAAGTGTTTGAATTAATATTTAAAAAATACCGCCCTCATAGATTTAAAATAATTCCGACTTATAAAGTTGTCGAAAAGTATGAAGACATAGAGACTTCCGAAGATCGTAAACTTTTTTACAAAAATTTCACAACTGGCACCATTCTTTTTGATGACTTAAATTCTGAAAAAATGGCTAATAATTATGGTCATGTAAATATTATGAAAGAAATACTTATACGTCGCAGCTCATTGGACTATAAAACGCATTTAACAATTAACCCTCTGTCTGGTTTAGAAAATGACATAAATGGTTCACTTTTAAAATTAGGTGATCATTATGACCAAAGAATGGCTGACAGGCTATATGAAAACTTTAATGTTATCCAATTCAATGGAAAAAGCATGAGAAGATAAAACGTTAAATTAAACCTATTTTAACGTTTTATTCCAAAATAAACCAACAATTATGGATAAAAACTGCAAACATTGCTATGAAACATTCATCGCCAGAAGGCGTAACCACATGTATTGCTGTATCAGCTGTAAGACTATGGCAAGCTACAAAAGAAACAACTACAAGTATATCGCTGGGCATTACCAAAAACAACTCACAACCAAACCTGAAGGTAGTATTTTTCCAGTAACCAAAAAGATTGAAGGAACAATCACGTCATTAGAGAACCGTGTTCAGAAAATGGACAAAATCAATGTACCCTCCATTGCGAACGCCGCACTAGGATCCTTTGTCTCTAACACAGCCGTACATGGTGTCAAACGATTATTTACACCTAAAACGCTTCCTGCGACTAAAGGTGATATTGATAAATTAAAAAAGGATATTAATGAAATAAAGCGATTACTAAATAATAAAAGTGATTTTGATGTTTATTAAATTGGTTAGAATAATTAATATAATACATCATGAAAACAATCTTATTACATAACATGACACCTGAAGAATTAAAGGACGTGATAATCAGCGAAATAAAAATAGAAGCTATTTTACTTAAAGCGAAAGAGAAAGAAAATTATTCCGTGCAAGAAGTTTCTAAACTGTTAGGCTGTGCAGAATTAACAATCTATAATTACATTAAAAAGGGGCTACTCCCAGCTTCTAAAATAGGCCGAAATTATATTATTAAAAAATTAGATATTGAAAATACACTTAAAAAAGTAAAATCATTAAAATATAAAAGGAGAACATATTAGTTATGCTCCTTTTTAAAACACGAAAAAATCCTACAATAACAATGATTCTTACAATTTCTTTTATACCTTTAATCTCTCTCTCAAAATTATAGCAAGCATCTTAATTAGACTCCTATTATGCAATACACTTAAATGAAGAAATCAAATTTTATTTATCTTGAAAAAGAGTATCCAATTCTGTGGAATATTGGACAAACAGCGGAATACACTTTATATAGCGACCCTATAGTTACTATTTTTAAAGTTAGAATGCTAGGTGAAAAAATCACAGAATTAATTTTTGAAGAACATTATTTAGAATTCCCATTTGACAATACGTTTCATAATAGACTAAAATCTTTACAGTTCGAAGACATATTACCTACTAATGTATTGGACTTATTTTTTACAATTAAAGGTAAAGGTAATCAAGCAGTACATGACAATAAAGGTTCATTTGATGATGCCAAATCTATTTTATTTTCTGCATTTAAATTATCTATGTGGTTTTATCAAACCTATGGAAAAACAAATATTGATGATGTTAAATACAGTTTACCAAAAAACCTTGACGCAAGACATGCCTTACATGTTCTAAGTCAAGACTATGATGATTTAGAAAAAAAGTATAATTCTCTACTTCAAGAACGAGAAATTAAAGAACAGTCTTTAGAGGAAAAGCAAGAACTTCTTAAACGTTCTGAATTAGCCGCTAAAAAAATTGATTGGGACGAAAAAGAAACCAGAAAACTCATTGACAAACAACTGCAAGAAGCTGGATGGGAAGCAGAAACGGGTGTTCTCGATTATAAAAAAAATAAGACTTTACCAGAAAAAGGAAGACGAATAGCCATTGCTGAGTGGCCTGTAGGTTCTAAATGGGCTGACTATGCTTTATTTATTGGCACTGACCTGTATGGCATAGTTGAGGCAAAAAAATATGAAAGTGATATTTCTACAGACTTACAGCAATCTAAAATATATTCAGAATTAGCTGAAGACGAACACGAAGCTAAACTATTGGGGAAATGGAGAAATTACAATGTGCCATTTTTGTTTTCAACTAACGGAAGAACCTATTTAGAACAAATAAAAACTAAAAGTGGTGTTTGGTTTCTTGATGTTAGAAATGAAAGGAATCATTCTAAAGCTTTGAGAGGGTGGTATTCCCCGGAAGGTATTTTAGAATTATATAAAAGAAATATTCAAGAGTCCAATGATAAACTGAAAGATTCAAACATTTCCTATTTACAAGATAAAGCAGGTTTAAGTTTAAGGGATTATCAAATAAAAGCTATTGAAGCTGTTGAAAAAATTGTTAGACATAAGCCAGATAGCAAAAAAACGCTTTTAGCAATGGCAACAGGCACAGGTAAAACACGAACCATTATTGGTCTTTGTTATCGCCTTATTAAAGCTAACCGTTTTAAACGCATCTTATTTTTGGTAGATAGGAGATTATTAGCAACGCAAGCCATCAACAATTTTGAGGATAATAAAATCGAAGGTCTTAATACATTTGCTGAAACATATAAAGTTGACAAACTAAAAGCTACAATTCCAGATCTTGAATCTAGATTACATTTTTCTACGGTTCAAAGCATGGTAAAACGCTTATTTTATGGTAATAATGAAGATGTTTTACCAATTGACACTTATGACTGTATTATTGTAGACGAGGCGCATCGTGGATATTTACAGGATAGAGAGTTGGATGATGAAGAACTAAACTTCAAAGACCAAAGAGATTACGTTAGTAAATATCGTATGGTTGTAGATTATTTTGATGCTTTTACTGTAGGCTTAACAGCTACACCTGCTTTACATACAACTGAGATATTTGGGCATCCTGTCTATACATATTCATATAGAGAGGCGGTAATAGATGGTTATTTAATAGATCATGAACCGCCTAATATTATTAAAACGAAATTAAGCGAAGAAGGTATAACCTGGAAAAAAGGTGAAAAACCAAAGGTATATATTAAAGAAGATAATCGTATTGAAGAACTTGATGAACTAGAAGATGAATTAAACATAGATATTGAAGGGTTTAATAAAATGGTAATTACAGAATCTTTTAATAGAACTGTTGCTCAACAATTAGTAAAAGAAATTGACCCCGAAGGAGATGAAAAAACCCTGATTTTTGCAGCTAAAGACGAACATGCTGATTTGATTGTTCAATTATTAAAAGAGGAATATGAAAATATAGGCATAGATGTACCTGATGATGCTATTGCAAAAATCACAGGCAAATCCTATAAACCTCAAGAATTAGTAACACGTTATAAAAATGAAAAATTTCCTAGTATAGCTGTGACTGTGGATTTATTAACTACTGGTATTGACGTACCACCAATTTGCAATTTGGTATTTTTAAGACGTATCAAATCTCGAATTTTATACGAGCAAATGTTAGGGCGTGCTACCAGACGATGTGACGATATAGGAAAAGAAGTGTTCAATATTTTTGACGCAGTAAAACTTTATGAATCTTTAGAGGTTTTCTCCTCCATGAAACCTGTAGTGACAAATCCAAAAACATCATTCACTCAACTAATTGATGAGTTTGATGACATTGAATCCAATGTCAGAGCAAAAAAACAGTTAGAACAAATTATTTCGAAGCTTCAACGCAAAAAAACAAAGATTATAGGGCAGAATGAGGAAATTTTCAAATACAATACTGAAGGTAAAGACCCTGAAGCTTTCATAAATATGTTAAAGAATATTGAAGAACATAGCATAGCTTCATCACTTTCGAAATATGACCAATTATGGAGGTTTTTAGATGAATTTATACCACAACCAAGAGCACAATATGTATCAGAGCATGACGATGAGTATCTAGGTAGTGAACGTGGTTATGGTAAAGGACAAAAACCAGAAGATTATTTAAATAGTTTTAAAATCTTCCTTGAGCAGAATTTAAATAAAGTGGCAGCTCTTCAAATTATTTGTACAAAACCTAAAGAGTTAGATCGTCATTCACTTAAAGAATTAAAATTGCTGTTAGACCAAAAAGGTTTTAATTCTAGAAATTTAAATGCAGCTTGGAAGGATAGTAAAAATGAGGACATCGTTGCCGATATTATTTCATACATTCGGACTCTGGCTTTAGGCAGTACACTGATAAGCCATGAAGAACGTATTAGAAATGCAGTTGACAAAGTACGCAGCATGAAAGATTGGAATAAAATCCAATTAAAATGGATAGACCGTTTTGAAAAACAACTTATTCAAGAAACCATTATTAAAATTGAAGATTTAAATAAAGATCCATTTATGTCAGATGGAGGCTTTAAAAGATTAAACAAAATATTTGAGCATCAGTTAAAAGATGTCATAGAAACCTTAAATGATAATTTATACATAGAAACAGCATAAATGAGCGCAGAAGAAATTTCAAATAAACTCTGGAACCTTTGTAATGTATTACGGGATGATGGAGTTACTTATCACCAATATTTAAATGAGTTAACATATATCTTGTTTTTAAAGCTATCCGAAGTAAAAGGTTTTAAAGAACAAATACCTAAAGAATATCAATGGAGCACTTTACTCGAGATTACAGATAATAAAGAATTATACGACCGCTATAGAGACTTATTAGCCAATATAAGTGCTAAAGGAGATAACACAACGATTACAGAAATCTATACTAACGCATCTACTACATTACGTAAACCTGTTAATTTAAGAACTTTAATCACGCAAATAGACCTTATAGATTGGTATAATGAAAGTGAGCGTGATACCATGGGACAGATTTATGAAGATTTGTTAGAGCGTAATGCTAACGAAAAACGAAGTGGAGCAGGCCAATACTTTACTCCTCGACCACTAATAAAAGTGATGATAGAATTGTTGGCTCCAAAATTGGGAGAACGATGGAACGATCCTGCTTGTGGAACTTTTGGTTTTATGATTTCTCTTGATCAGTATTTAGTTGACCGTTACAATTATAAATATGATTCTAATGATAAACAACGTCAATTTCAAGTTAACGAAGCTTTAAGCGGAGTAGAACTGGTTCAAGATGCACATCGTTTAGCATTAATGAATGCTAAATTACATGGCTTAGACAGTACAATCCATTTAGGAGATACATTGACCGATTTAGGTAAAACATTAAAAGGTTTAGACGGCGTATTAGCTAATCCACCTTTTGGAACCAAAAAAGGTGGTGAAAAACCAACACGAGATGATTTAACCTTTGTATCCAGTAATAAGCAACTCAACTTTTTACAACACATCTATAGGTCTTTACATAAAAAAGGAACCGCTAGAGCTGCTGTAGTTTTACCTGATAATGTTTTGTTTGAAGATGGTGATGGGCAACGCATTCGTAAAGACCTAATGGATAAATGTAATTTGCATACTATATTACGTTTACCAACTGGGATTTTTTACTCTGCAGGAGTGAAAACCAATGTGCTGTTTTTTACACGAGGCAAAACCGAAACAGGAAATACCAAAAATGTTTGGTACTATGATATGCGCACCAATGTCCCTAGTTATGGAAAACGTACACCGTTTACAAGAGCTGCCTTTAATGATTTTATTAAAGCCTACACAGGTGGTACTGACACAAGCAAGGTATTAATGAATTATGATCGAGATATCGATGATAAAAAAAGAGAATCTATTAAAGATGAGCGTTGGCAATGTATTACGAGGGAGGAGATAAAAAAGAAAAACGACTCTCTAGATTTAGGTTTAATGGTTGATGAAAATTTAAGCAATGGAGCAGAATTAGATGAGCCTATTGATATTGCCAAAGAAGCATTAACAGAGCTTAATGAAATCACTAAAGCTCTAAACAATATTATAAAAGAACTTTCTATATGAGTTTGATTCATAAAGTAGAAGATCTCTTTGAAGAAAGAACGGGGTTAGTTTCAGCTCATCAAAATTGGGCTTTAATACCTTTAAGTGATTTAGTTAAAATTCAAAATGGATTTGCATTCAAATCCAAGGATTTTAATAAAGAAGGGGATGGAATACCACTTATAAGAATTAGGGATATATTAAAAGGTAAGACTCAAACCTACTATAAAGGTGATTATTCTAATGACTATGTCGTCAATAAAGGAGACTTGTTGGTCGGAATGGATGGAGATTTTAATTCTGATTTATGGAAAGGCAAAAATGCTTTGTTAAATCAGCGAGTATGTCGAATATTTCCGAATGAAAAGTTTTTAATGAAGAAGCTTCTTTATTATGGTCTTCCAGGATATTTGAATATAATAAACGAAAACACTTCGGCTACTACTGTTAAACATTTGTCTTCCAAAAGCATCTACAATATTCCTTTTCCAATACCACCAATAAAAGAACAGCAGCGTATTGTTAAAAAATTAGATACATTTTTCACTCAATTGGAAGAGATTAAAATACGGTTAGATAAAATTCCAGATTTACTTAAAAATTTTAGACAAGCCGTGTTATCTAAAGCTGTTACAGGGAAGCTTACAGAAGGTTGGAGGAAAGATAAAACTCTTGAAAATGCTAATGATTGGCGAAAAAAAATAATAGAAGAAAGAAAGAAATTAGGACTACCTAAGAGAACACCTGGACTAGTATTTGAGAATGTTTCTCAACCATATCAAGTACCCAAAATATGGTCTTTTGGTTATTTACAAAATTTCGGTGAATTTACTAGGGGCAAATCAAAACATAGACCAAGAAATGACCAAAGGCTTTTCGGAGGTAATTACCCATTTATTCAAACGGGAGATGTTGCAAGATCAAATGGTTTAATTGAAAATCACACTCAAACTTATAGTGAGTTTGGATTATCACAAAGCAGGCTTTTTCCAAAAGGAACTTTATGTATTACTATTGCTGCGAATATTGCTGAAACTGGTATTCTAGATTTTGATTCATGTTTTCCTGATAGTGTTGTCGGTTATTTACCATACAAGGGTATGTACTCTTCAAAGTTTGCTATGTATTATTTAAGAACTATTCAGAGAGATTTAGAACATTATGCACCTGCAACTGCTCAAAAAAATATAAATCTAGGAATCTTATTTAAAATAGCTTTTCCTGTGCCACCAAAATTAGAGCAGGATGAAATTGTAAAACGAGTTGATAATCTATTTTCAAAAGCAAATGCCATTGAAAAGGAATATGAGACTTTAATTAAAAAAATAGATTATCTACCTCAAGCTATTTTACAAAAAGCCTTTAAAGGTGAGTTAGTCGAACAGCTGCCTACAGATGGAGATGCAAAAGGTTTGTTAGAAGAAATTAAAAAACTTAAAAAAGAGGGTGAAAAAACAACAAAAAAGAAGCCTAAAAAGAGTGAAAAAAAGCAGTTAATTGGTAAATCAGAAAGTAAAACAACAACATCGGGAACACTAACCAGTAAGGAGATTATATTAAAAGGAACCGATGCTGTATTTGAACATCTAAAAAAAAAGTTCACTCATAATAAATTCACCTTTGAGGAAATACAAATTCCATCAAATTATTCTTATGACGAATTTAGGTTACTGTTATTTCGATTGTTAGATCATCAGAAATCCAATATTAACGAATGTAAACTAAAAATGATATATGACGGAGACATTCTATACTTTCAAATTCCCAAATAATGAAGTTAGTTCACTTTAAATATAGCCATGCTAATAGTTCTCATCCCTTAAATGGTTTTGATGAAGAGTTTAGAAATGAAGCTTTTTTGGAAGATGGATTTCATCCTATTTGTTTGGTCGGAATCAATGGTTCAGGTAAATCAAAACTTTTAGAGTGTATTGCTCAAGTTATGGAGTATTTGATAGGTGAATATTCAGATTTCATTTCAGAATTAGACAATGAATATTTAAGCTTTCAAGTAGATTATCTCTTTAAACTTAAAAAAGGTTATAAATATGTAAGCTTTATTAAGTCTTCAACTAATAAAGTAACAGAATGTTATTTAGGAAAAAACAGAGATGATCTAGAATTATGTAATGATGTTAAAGAAATTAAAAGTTATCTACCAGAAATTGTTGTAGGTTATACGTCAGGCGAAAACGAATCTTTAAGTTCTTACTTTAGACCTTACAATGATGCTTTTTCAGGCTATTATCAAGAAGGTGCAATTTATGATAATAAAAAAGTAAGCCTTCCTGATTTACCCAAATTTTTATGGGTAGATTTTAGTATGAATCACTTAGTTTTTATTGCTAATGCTATTTTAGGTTTTTCAGAGGAATCCACTTGGCCAAACATCACTAAAACTATAAATATTGAGACATTAAGGTCTTTTAGAATTACTATTAAATTAAAACCAAGAAATGGACCAACTAATGGTATTATCCCTGCAAAAGAGCAAGAGTTAATAATAAAAAAGCTTGAACTTTGTGCAACAACAAGTACCAAAATAGAAAAAGAAAACACCTTAATCTTAGACTTTTATAATTCTAAAGCGACTGTTAATGCATTTAAAGATAGTTTTAAAACAAAATTAAAATTATATGTTGCCCTATTTCAGCTCCATTTACTAAATCATATCTTAATAAGATCGGATTTAAGTGAAATTAAGCGTATTGAAAAAAATACAGGAGAAAAATTAGACAGGCCTAACGTTGCAGATAACCAAAAGGCATTTAATATTTCCCATATCAGAATTAATCATAAAAATAAAAACACAATCATCAATTATAATGATTTAAGCGATGGTGAACATCAGTATTTACATGTGTTTGGTACGCTGAACATGGTTAATAAGAATAACGTTTTGTTTTTAATGGATGAACCTGAAACTCATTTTAATCCGCAATGGAGGTCTGCTTTTATCTCAAACATGAAAAGTACCGCAGGTAAAAGTAAACAGGAATATATTGTTACAACTCATTCACCATTCTTACTCTCTGACTCTAAGAGTGAAGATGTTTTTGTTTTCGAAAAAACCAATAATAAAATAAAAATAGAGCAACCTGAAATTCAAACCTATGGTGCAGCTATCGATAAGCTATTAGAGGTTGCATTTGGAGTAGCTCCACCAGTTGCAAAACTTTCTTCCAACGCAATTAATAGGTTGATCAAAGATAAAAATAGTACAATTGAAGAGCTTGAAAAAAAGGCTTTAGGCTTTGGAGATTCGATAAAAAAAATGATGTTATATCATAAAATTGAAGAAATGAAATCGGATAAGAAAAACAAGGAACAATAATTATGCTTCAAAAATGTATTGATCTAGATCATCCTGTTAAAGAGTTACAAGTCTCGGTTCAAAATTACTTGAACACTATTCAAAATTTACCAAGAGGAACTAATTTTGATATAAATAATTGTGATGTAAAATTTGGAGGTTTTATAGGACAAAAAAGGACAACCGTTAAGAAAAACACTAGAGATCTAATTGAAGAGTTTCATATTGCCTTTTTAGATTTAAGTCAACCTGATAGAGATCGTTTTATTTTAATCTTCAATCAAACAAACGATGTTCAGACCCAATTTGCCAACCCAAATACTGCATTAAGATTACTTGACTACCCTATAGGAATAAGAAAACAAACAAAAGCATTGTTTTTGCACTTATATAAAGACACTTTAGGTAAGTATGATATAAAAGATCATTATAAAAAAGTTTTTAAAGAAAAGAAAGACACTTGGTGCCCGTTTTGTGGGATGGAAAAATTCGTCTCTTTTAAAAGATTTAAACAAGATTACGACCATCTTTTATATAAAGCGAAATACCCTGTTGCATCTGTCAATATGCACAATTTGGCACCAATGGGCATAAAGTGTAATCGCATTCATAAGAAAACAGATGACCTTTTAATGGATGATGATGGAAATATTAGGTCTGCTGTCAACCCTTATTATAATATTATTTCACCAATATTTGATTTAAAAGGTAGTACCATGTCGAGTGATCCAAGCAAACGGGTATGGCAAGTGAATATTACACCGAACTCTTCGGAAGTCCTAACATGGGATAGTGTGTTTGACATCACTGATAGATGTAAAGAAGAATTTCTCGAGAAACTAGATAATTCAAAACAAGAAACTGAATGTGATAAACTAATTAATGAATTTCGAAAGGATTCAATGAATAGAATTGCTTTTGAGAAAGACAGTAAAATTTATGTTCAATGGAATTTGGATAGGTTAGAAGGTGAAATTAGATTAAAAAGAAATAGTTTTAACACCAATTACTATCATGAATATAACTTCATAAAACATGCTTTGTTTGACTTTCTTTTAACAGATGAATGTTTAAATTACAGAAATGCAGTTTTAAAAATGATCACGATATAATCTCATGGATTTCTTTACCAATCAAGATTTCGAATATTATTCTAGTGTTATAGGTGTAACTTATAAAAGTGGTACTGCTCAAGCACAGGAGCTAAAAACTAAACTCACTAAAAATGGTGTTTTTGACAAAATAGATTCATTGATTTGGCGGCATCTATATACAAAAGGGTACAAGAAACAATAACAATTTAATTTTGGACAGACTCGCCTTATGGATGCGGTGGTTTTGTTTTCAACTTTATACGGAATAATCTTATATTTGATAAAACTAAATTTAAATGAACGTACGTATTCCTAAAAATGAAAATACACGCATAGGAGATTCACGTGATATTGCACGAATTATGCGTAAAATACTTCTAAGGCAAAATAAACTACATAGGAAAAAGGAATACTTCTGGACTATCGGACTTAGCTCTAAAAGCGATATAGAATATATTGAGCTTCTTACTATTGGAGCATTAAATCAAAATAGCATAGACCCCGTAGAGGTATTTAATTTTGCAGTAGCTAAGAAATGCAAAAGAATAATTATGTGTCATAACCACCCTTCTGGAGACACAAAACCTAGCCCACAAGATAAACAGGTTACCAAAAAAATAAAGAAAGGAGCAGATGTTCTAAATATAGAATTGTTAGACCATCTTGTTATATGTGAGAGTAAGGAGTTTTACAGCTTTGCTGCTTTTGGATTAATATGACTTCTTACCTTCTTAAATTTATAGAAATTGACTAATTTAAAAACACAACTAACTTAAATAATAAAGATTTAGAGGATGTATTATTATAAAATTAGAAAACTCGGGACTCATTAAAATGACATGTAATACAACACCAATAGAGAAACTGAACATTGACGAATATAATTATAAAAAAGTTACCAATGACAGCAGAAACCGTTTTCGAAGTTTATATGGTATTAGATCATGAAGAACAAAATAAATTGTATGATTTGGTTAAGGCTCATTTTAACTCTAAGTATGATATAAAAAAACGAAAAAGAAAACGCCTACCTGATTTTTCGGAAGCGGATGCGATGCGTTATTTAATAGAAAATGTGGTTATGAAAAAAAGGAAGAAACCATAATTATCTTAATTGAATTTTAAATATGTTCATTATACTCTAAAGAATTAAAAAGATCGAAGTCTTTTTTAGTATTAATTAGTGAGCAATAAGGATCACCGTCTTTTAAATGGAACTAGAAATAATACAAATAATTGGATAATTGTCGCCCCCAATGTTGTAACCTTATAAAAAAGAAAAATCCGCAATTCGTTAACAATTAACGATTTACGGATGTTTTCTGTGGTCCCACTTGGGCTCGAACCAAGGACCACCTGATTATGAGTCAGGTGCTCTAACCAACTGAGCTATGGGACCGAAATTGGAGTGCAATATTACTACTTATTTTATTTCTTAGCAAGAAACGAGCACTAATAAATTTTAAAAAACCATTTGTTTAATGTTTTAAATTTTTAATGCGAGAGCAAAGCGGTTACACACGTTTTATTTTTTTAATTAATTTGTTAGCCTAAAATTACAAAAATTAAAACGTGTGAAAAATTATTTCTTTATCTCCTGACATAACTCAATTAAAACACCATTTGAAGATTTTGGATGCAAAAAAGCCACCAATTTATTGTCTGCTCCTTTTTTTGGGGTTTCGTTTAAAACTTTAAAGCCTTCATTTTTAAGGCGTTTAATTTCTGCTTCAATATCGGTAACATCAAAAGCAATATGATGAATGCCCTCTCCTTTTTTATCTAAAAATTTTGCAATCGGGCTGTCTTCATTGGTAGCTTCTAACAATTCAATCTTATTGGCGCCAACTTTAAAAAAAGAGGTGTTAACACCTTCTCTTGCAACTTCTTCTATTTTATAATGAGATTCACCAAATAATTTGGAAAACAATTCATTAGAATTTTCAAGGCTTTTTACGGCAATTCCTATATGTTCAATTTTATTCATTGAATATTTTTTTATCATTCCCTCAAAGGAGGGAATCTTTTCAATTTAGCTCA
This sequence comes from Flavivirga spongiicola, assembly GCF_030540825.1. Classification (NCBI taxonomy): domain Bacteria; kingdom Pseudomonadati; phylum Bacteroidota; class Flavobacteriia; order Flavobacteriales; family Flavobacteriaceae; genus Flavivirga; species Flavivirga spongiicola. Next base: position 2,179,714 of record NZ_JAUOEO010000001.1, on the reverse strand, counting down.
AATTTATCATCAAGATATGAAAATAGCGAACTAAAAGTAAAATAATCTTTAAATATCCGTTATTTTTGCAATATGGAGGAAAGTCAAAGACAAAAAAAAATAGGATCTGTTTTACAACGTGATCTAGTTGAAGTACTGCAAGGTGCCGCTACACAAGGCGGCATGCATGGTATATTAATATCGGTGTCTAAAGTTAAAGTAACGGTAGACTTATCTGTTGCTAAAGTTTATTTGAGTATCTTTCCAAATGATAAAGCTAAAGAACTTCTTGAAGGCATAAAATCTAATACGCCTTTAATTAGACATGAATTAGCACAACGTACTAAGCACCAATTGAGACGCATGCCAAATTTAGAATTTTTTGTAGACGACTCTTTAGAATATATCGATCAAATAGAAAAGTCCCTAAAAGGAAAAGAAAACCCAATTAAAGACCCAAATATTTTAGATAAAAGAAAAAAATCTTAATCATTTTTTAAAAACCTCAAATTAAAAAACTTATTTATTTACTAATTTAAACATGCACTTCCCATTATATATAGCAAAACGTTATTTACGCACTAAAAGCAGTAACAATGCTATTAATTTTATAACTATAATTGCCATTATTGGCGTTATACTTGGAGCAGCATCATTATTTATTGTGCTATCTGGTTTTGCAGGTTTAAAAGACTTTACACTTGAATTTTCCAGTGTTGTTGATCCCGATTTAAAAGCTGAGCCTTCAATTGGCAAATCGTTTCTTTTGAATGAAGATGATATTTCTAAACTAAACGATTTAGAAGAAATAGCGCTGTTCTCTAAAATTATTGAAGAACGTGTTGCTATTGTCTGCAATGATAAAAACTATTTAGCAACTATTAAAGGCGTTGATAAGCACTTTAAAGACGTCGTTAATATTGAATCTAAAATAGATCATGGTAATTGGCTAAGTCAAAAATCCAATCATATTGTAGTGGGTTGGGGCATTTCAAAGAACTTATCCCTAGGCGTTTTAGATTTGTCAAAAACCATAAATATTTATGTACCAAAACCTGGGAAGGGGCAAATAACCTCTAATAAAAATGCATTTAGCACAGTTAATGCTATTAATGTTGGTGTATTTTACATAAATGAAACATTAAATGACACCTATGTATATGCATCCTTAGATTTAGCTAAAAACCTCTTAAATTATAAACCCAATCAAGTATCTGCTTTAGAATTTAAACTTAATGAAGGTGTTGAAGAAGAACTTGCCAAGCAAAAGATTCAAGCTATTATGGGGGACAAAATTGTTTTAAAAAACAGAGCACAGCTTAACGATGCGCTTTATAAAATGTTAAACACCGAAAACCTTGCCGTATATTTAATATTTACTTTGGTATTAATCATTGCTTTTTTTAATGTTATAGGGTCGCTAATCATGATGATGTTAGATAAAAAGAGAAGCTTAAGCACCCTCTTTAATTTGGGGGCCACCATAAAAGATATCCGTAAAATTTTCTTTTTACAAGGCAGTTTAATGAGTATTGTAGGCGGTATTATAGGCTTAGGTGTAGCATTAATAGTTACAGGGGTTCAAAAAATATTTGGTTTGGTTATGATAACACCATCCTTAGCTTATCCAATGACTATAAAGGTTGAAAACTTTTTTATTGTATTTATAACCATTTCGGTTTTAGGTAGTATTGCCTCTAAAATTGCATCCGTAAGAATTTCAAAATCATTAGTGAAAAACTATTAATTTGAGCGGATTGCCATAAAAATAGTGCCCTATTACAGTTATTTCAAGTGAGGAAATTTAGTACTTACAAAAAATAAATGACCTTGGAGAAAGCTCAAGAAGCATTTGTAGGGAAAAAATATTAAAAATCTCGATCATCGAGTAAATTATTCAGTAAACTGATAATCTGAAAACTTTTCTAACACCTCATCAAAAGCAGCAAACACATCTGCTGAGTGGTCACTAGTTACCATTTTCATACGGTAGTCTTTAAAATGCGGAATGCCTTTAAAATAATTAGTGTAATGTCTGCGAGTTTCAAAAACGCCCAAAATTTCACCTTTCCAATCAATAGCCATTTGTAAATGCCTGCGAGCAGCTTCAACACGCTCCGCTAAAGAAATAGGTGCTAAATGCTCACCTGTTTTAAAATAATGCTTTACTTGTTTAAAAAACCATGGATTCCCAATAGTAGCACGACCAATCATAGCCCCATCCAACCCATAACTATCTCTCATTTCCATAGCTTTTTCCGGACTAACTATATCACCATTTCCAAACACAGGAATATGCATTCGCGGATTGTTTTTTACCTCAGCAATAGGTTTCCAATCGGCATCTCCTTTATACATTTGCGCTCGGGTGCGCCCATGTATAGCAATAGCCTTACAACCAACATCCTGCAATCTTTCTGCAACCTCAACTATTTTTATAGAATCATGATCCCAACCCAGGCGTGTTTTCACAGTAATAGGTATATTAGTGCGTTTCACCATTTCGGCTGTGAGGCTTTCCATCAAACAGATATCTTTTAAGATACCTGCACCGGCTCCCTTACTCACCACTTTTTTTACAGGGCACCCAAAATTAATATCGATAATATCTGGTTTTGAAGCCGAAACAATGTCAATGGTCTGCAACATACTATCTAAATTGGCTCCAAAAATTTGAATACCCACAGGGCGTTCTTTCTCGTAAATATCCAACTTCATAACACTTTTTGCAGCATTACGAATTAAACCTTCACTAGATACAAACTCAGTATATACAACATCAGCTCCCTGTTCCTTGCACAAAGCACGAAACGGTGGATCGCTAACATCTTCCATCGGAGCTAAAAGCAATGGGAAATCTGGAAGTTCTATGTTGTCTATTTTTACCACAATCTAAATTTTGGGCAAAATTACTGTTTTTTAATCAAATTAATTATTCACTCTAATATTGTTGTATTTTTAAAACCAAATTTTAATTTTTGAATATTCCCTACGAACCCATTCTTTTTGGTTATAACATAAATATCCATCTGGTTTTAGAATACCTGGCATTTTTTATAGCCTTTCGGTATTACGTACTTCTAAGAAGAAAAAGCAGCGATGTTATTTCATCAAACAATAGGCTCTCTATTATTTTAGGTGCTGCACTTGGCGCTTTAATAGGTTCCAGACTCGTTGGGTTTTTAGAAAACCCCTTTGTTAACATATCACAAGAAAACATCATTCAACTACTCAATACAAAAACCATTATGGGTGGATTATTTGGCGGTTTACTAGGTGTCGAAATAGCTAAAAAACGCATCGGTGAAATCCAATCATCTGGTGATTTATTTGTGTTCCCGATTATTCTAGGTATTTTTATTGGACGGGTTGGGTGCTTTTTGTCTGGCATAAATGAATTTACTTATGGTACAAAAACAATTTCTATTTTTGGCATGGATTTAGGGGATGGCTTGTTACGTCACCCTGTAGCTCTATACGAATTGATATTTCTAATTATTCTGTTTTTCAGTTTAAAACGTATCAGAAACAGATCAACCTTAAAAAATGGCGACCTATTTAAATGGTTTATGATTATCTATTTTACATTCAGATTCTTCATAGAGCTTTTAAAACCAAATGTGTTTTATCTCTTCGGATTAAGCACAATTCAAATATTATGTCTAATTTGTTTGCTTTATTACCACAAAACCATTTTAAACATTTTTAAAAATGCCCGTTAGAAAATATACCTACTATGATTTTACGTTAAGCCTTTGCCCGGAATGTTTAAAACGTGTCGATGCCAAAATTGTGTTCGAAAACGACCATGTTTATATGTTAAAACGCTGCAATGAACACGGTAATTCTAAAGTGTTAATAGCCGACGATATAGCCTATTATAAAAACATAAGAAACTATAATAAACCTTCTGAAACGCCCTATAAATTTAATACTAAAACAGATTATGGCTGCCCTTACGACTGTGGTTTGTGTCCAGACCACGAACAACATTCCTGTTTAACCGTTGTTGAGGTTACAGACCGTTGTAATTTAACCTGTCCGACCTGTTATGCGGGCTCATCACCAACTTACGGAAGACATCGTACTTTACAAGAAGTAAAAACCATGTTGAATACCATCGTCGCTAACGAAAAAGAACCAGATGTCGTACAAATTAGTGGTGGCGAACCCACCATTCATCCACAATTTTTTGAAATTTTAGATTATGCAAAATCATTACCCATTCGCCATTTAATGTTGAATACCAATGGGATTAAAATTGCAAAAGATTTTGCTTTCGCGGAAAAACTAAAAACCTATGCACCAGATTTTGAAATTTATCTTCAATTTGATTCTTTTGAAAACAGTGTATTACAAGAACTCCGTGGCGCCCACTTAAATGATATAAGGAAACAAGCCATTGAAAATTTAAACCAACTTAATTTATCAACCACACTGGTAGTCACCCTTCAAAAAGGGTTAAACGATCACGAAATAGGTAAAATAATAGACTTTGCTTTAAAGCAAAAATGTGTTCGGGGTGTTACACTTCAACCAACGCAAATTGCTGGTAGACTGGAACATTTTAATCCAGAAACCGATAGAATGACACTCACAGAGGTACGTCGAAAAATCATGGAACAAACCACTATTTTCAATCCAGACGATTTGCTTCCTGTACCCTGTAATCCAGATGCTTTGGTCATGGGATACGCACTTAAATTGGGAGAAGAGGTATTTCCGTTAACCAGATATATAAACCCCAATGATTTATTAGATAATAGTAAAAACACTATTATTTATGAGCAAGATGAAAGTCTTCAAGGTAAAATGATAGAACTTTTTAGTACGGGAAACTCTGTTGAAGTTGCCGAAGAAAATTTAAAGTCAATTATGTGTTGTTTGCCAAACATTGATGCACCAAATTTGGGCTACGATAATTTATTTAGGGTCATTATCATGCAATTTATTGATGCTTATAATTTTGATGTGCGAGCTATTAAAAAATCTTGCGTTCATATTGTAGATAAAGACAATAAAATTATCCCGTTTGAAACTATGAATTTATTTTATAGGGATGATAAAAAAGCGAGATTAGAAACACTTAGAAACGAAATATAACGAAATATTATGACCACACTTTTAATTGAAGGAGGCGATTACACCATTGTCATATTACTGTTTTTATTATTTTTCTTTGGGATACCAATTATTTTAGGAATTATTGCTCTAACTTTAAGACGGAAAAAACCAAAAACAGCCAAAGTTCTAGGTATTATTACTGCGGTTTATTTAATAATTAGCTTAGGCTATTGCGGCATTATGACTTTATGATATTTTCATACTAATTTGAGTATAAAATATCGTATTAAAGACGACGTTATTTTAAAATATAAAAACGCTGTGATTAGATTGCATAGCATCGTTACGGAATTTATGAACAAGGTATTTAGATTTAAAAAAGCCTGTACTCAACTTGATTGGGTAAACGAGTCGACATGGGACATTTTATATTCAAATTGGTATTAGAAGGAAATATGAATTTAGATGGCTTGGTATACTTAATACTAGCGATCATGCTTGGACCAGCTATTTTACTAGCTATTATTGGATTTGCTATTCGTGAAAAAAACAAAAAAGCAGCCAAAGTATTATTTATTTTAGCTGCTGTTTATGTCATTATAAGCTTCGGTATTTGTGGTGGTATGATGTTATAATTTTTAGAGCAAGGCACCATAATAATTAAACACTTATCCACTCTTTAATAATCTCATTATAACTCCTCCCGGTTGTAATGCTCGTTTTCTTTTTATCTCTTAGGGTGATTATATATCTACTATTAAAGTACTTTTGAATGTCATTCACATGATCTTTATTAATAATCATAGACCTGTGAACTCTTAAAAAATTATCAGGTAGTTTTTGCTCTAAACCAGAAATGGATTCTGTGCTCAGGTAAGCTCCAGTATCCGAATAAATGGTTGTATAATTATTATCAGCTTCAAAATAAGCAATGGCCTCTAATTTTATAAAAATTAATTTGTCGTTTTTTCTAACCGTAATAGATGTCATTTTATTGACTTCTTTTTGATTAGAAATGGCTTTTAACACCTTTAAAATTTGATCCGAAGACATACTTTTTTCAAAAGACTTTAGTTTCTCGACTGTTTTCTCGATCCGTTCTAACTTTACAGGCTTTACCAAATAATCAATGCTATTAGTCTCAAAAGCTTCCAGAGAATATTGATCGTAGGCAGTACAAAAAACAACCATGGGAATCGTTTTGAGTCTTCCTAACAAATCAAAACCTGTGCACCCTGGCATTTCTATATCTAAAAAAATAATATCAGGATTTAAACGTTCTATCTGTTCTTGAGCTTCTGTGCCATTTTGAGCAGTAGCTATAATACTAAAAGTTTCAGGGAATTCTTTTAGTAGGTTTTGCAGACCTTCTCTGGCAGGCGCTTCATCGTCTATAATAATTGCTGAATACGGTTTGTCCATCTTATATCGTTTCTGGAATTGTAATGGTAATCATTTTTTCTGGCGTATTTGTCCAATTTAAAGATGCTTCATCTTTATAGCTCAATCGTAACAAATCATAAACGGTTTGCAAACCATGACCACTCAATAAACCTTCTGGAAAATCTGGCCCGTTATCAGAAACTGAAATATTAATTTTATTATCCTCTTTTTTAATTTTTAAAGCAATTTCACCTTTTCCTTCATTTTGAGAGATACCATGCTTCACCGCATTTTCAACTAAAGGTTGTATTAAAAATAGTGGAATCTTGTGTCCCTCCAGCTCATTATTAACCTCAATAATAAACTCCAACCGATCACCAAAGCGAATTTTTTCTATCTCTAAATAGGTTTTCACCATGTCAATTTCATCCTTTATTGTACTCACCTTTTTTCCTTTTCTATTGATAGAATATTTAAACAAATCGGACAAAGAATAGGCCATTTTCTGTGTTCTTCTAGCATCTATTGGCGCTAAACTTGCAATGGAATTTAGTGAGTTATATAAAAAATGTGGATTGATTTGTGATTGTAAAGATTTTAGTTCTGCCTTGGTTTTTAATTCTCTTAAGTTAGAAAGTTTTTTTTCGTTTTCTTCAATTAAGTTTCGTTCTTTAAAAATAAAATAGCTAACAAAAGCTCTTATAGAAGCAATTGCCATTAAATACATAAATACTTGGGATACAATATAAAACCGTTGACTATCATGAACACCATTAGTAAAATATATAAGTGACAAGAAAATAACAAAAGGTAAAAATCCTGTCGATATGAAAATCAATACTGTCTTTGTAAAAATTTGACGTGAACTTTTACTAATTTTTAACTCAATAAAACGAAGTAAAAATATAAAAGGAAATACAAAAACCAGTAAAATTGTAGTTGATATAATTGTATCGTTTCTTATTACAGGAACAAAACGATAGTCATCAGGTATTGTTAAAAAATCATAGACAGATACACAAAGCACTATTATTATATCAGCAAAAAATAATGCTATTAAAGTCATAACTCCAAACCGAAGCCATTCCTTTTCAATTTTAGGAACTAGTGATTGATTAATTTTTTTAATAACAAAGACAAAAGCTAAAAACAAAATAAGTGCTGGTAAAATAAGAACCGAAACAGGGTTTTTTACCCACCAAATTGATTTCTTCCTTTGTGAGATTCTTTCATTTCTAATATTTTCAACAACTAATTCAAATTGCGATTCGGCTGTTTTTAACCGGTCTTCATAGTCTTTTCTATAGACTTCTTTTATAATAGACATATCCTCTTGATTCAGTGGGGTCGTGCTGTTATTATTTCCCACTAAGGGATTGAAAACACTGTTTCTTTTTTCTTTTCTCTTTAGAAATATAAATGAGCCATTAACCAGTATTTTTGCTAACCTCGATTCTAAGGAACTTTGGACTTCCAAATCTGTTTTATCAATCTTATAAATATAAAACTCTCCACTTGTGTACCCAGAACCAGTGTTAGGACCATAACGCCCTGTTATAGTACTATTGACATTATTCACGTCTTTCGCAAGAGTGTCTAAAAAATGTAATTCAAGATTTGAATCTTCGGTATTTGAAAATTTAATTGATATCGTTTCGGTTAAAGCATCTAACTTTTTTACAATTTTATCAATGGTTAGTGAATCAGCTTCAGTGTAAGTCCCTTTCAATTTAACATCAATATTTGTTGCCCATTTTGTAATAGGGAAATATGCATTGCTGTTCATTTCAAGAATATCTTTCCAAGGTTGTATTGGTAATTTTTCAGTTTCTTGGGCAAAAGATGCAATTCCTATAAACAGAAAGAATAAGAAGGGGCATAATTTTTTCATAACGGTAAATTTAAATATTTATACTACAAATGAACTTTATTCGTCATGTTATACAAACCGATTTCTTGCCAACTGCAAATTTGGCTTGTAAACTGCATGAATTAGATTCTTTAGCTGTTGTCAATCACAAACATATTTAACTATCTTTGCAGTCGCTGTTTTAGACAGCTATTTTGACTATGAAGCATATTAGAAACTTTTGCATTATTGCACATATAGATCACGGTAAGAGTACACTCGCAGACCGTTTATTAGATTATACAGGATCAGTAACTGCCAGAGAGCAACAAGCTCAACTACTTGATAGTATGGATTTAGAGCGCGAACGTGGCATTACTATCAAGTCGCATGCCATTCAAATGGAATATGAACTTAATGGCGAACAATATATTCTAAATTTAATTGATACGCCGGGTCACGTAGATTTCTCGTATGAAGTGTCTCGATCTATTGCTGCCTGCGAAGGGGCTTTACTTATTGTAGATGCTGCACAAAGCATACAAGCGCAAACGATTTCTAATTTGTATTTAGCCTTAGAAAATGACTTGGAAATTATTCCTATATTAAATAAAGTAGATTTACCAAGTGCTAACCCAGAGGAAGTAACCGACGATATCGTAGATTTATTAGGTTGCGATCCAGAAGAGGTTATTCATGCCAGTGGGAAAACAGGTTTTGGAGTTGATAATATTTTAGCAGCCATTATAGATCGCGTACCTGCTCCAAAAGGAGATCCAGACGCCCCTTTACAAGCCTTAATTTTTGATTCTGTCTATAATACTTTTAGAGGTATTGAAACCTATTTTAGAGTTTTTAATGGTGAAATTAAAAAAGGTCAAAAAATTAAATTCGTTGCAACAGATAAAGAGTATTTTGCGGACGAGGTTGGAACATTAAAACTGAATCAAGTTGCAAAACAAAGCGTAAAAACCGGTGACGTTGGTTATTTAATAACAGGTATTAAAACAGCTAAAGAAGTAAAAGTTGGAGATACCATTACCGATTTCGCAAACCCAACAACCAATATTGTTGAAGGCTTCGAAGATGTTAAACCTATGGTTTTTGCGGGTATTTACCCTGTTGATACAGAAGATTACGAAGAGCTTCGTAACTCGATGGAGAAACTACAACTAAACGATGCTTCGTTAGTATTTGCTCCAGAAAGTTCTGCGGCTTTAGGTTTTGGTTTTCGTTGTGGTTTCTTAGGTATGCTACATATGGAAATTATCCAGGAGCGTTTAGAACGTGAGTTTGATATGACTGTGATTACTACGGTTCCCAATGTATCGTACCATGCTTTTACAAATAAAAACCCTGATGAGGCTTTTATAGTAAATAACCCATCCGATTTGCCAGACCCTTCAACTGTTAACCGTGTTGAAGAGCCCTATATTAAAGCAACTATCATTACCAAATCTGATTTTGTTGGTAATGTGATGTCGCTTTGTATTGAAAAAAGAGGGCTTGTTCAAAATCAAACGTATTTAACAACAGAACGCGTAGAGCTAACTTTTGAAATGCCTTTGGCTGAAATTGTTTTTGATTTTTACGATCGCTTAAAAACTGTTTCAAAAGGGTACGCTTCTTTCGATTACCATCCAATAGGTATGAAAACTTCTAAGCTTGTACGTTTAGACATTTTATTAAATGCATTACCTGTTGATGCGCTTTCTGCCTTAATTCATGCTGATAATGCTCAGAGTATTGGTAAAAAAATGTGTGAAAAGCTAAAAGAACTTATTCCGCGTCAGCAATTTGATATTCCTATTCAAGCAGCAATTGGAGCAAAAATTATTTCAAGAGAAACTATTAAAGCACTTCGTAAAGATGTTACTGCAAAATGTTACGGAGGTGATATTTCGCGTAAGCGTAAACTTCTGGAAAAACAGAAGAAAGGAAAAAAACGTATGCGCCAAGTAGGTAATGTAGAAATACCTCAGCAAGCGTTTATGGCTGTTTTAAAGTTGAATGATTAAATAAATCCTTTTTGCTCTGCGACTTCAAGTAAGTCTCTGTCACTTTTACTATCTACATTAAAAAGTTCTTTTAATAGGCGTTTTCTTCTTTCTAAAGCAGCTAAAGAAAGTGGGATTATTTGTGTTAGCTCACTCATTTTTGTGCCACGTGATAACTCGTATAATAATTTTCTATCAATATCATCTATTATTAAATCATTAGAGGTTAATTTTCGCATCAGTCGAACTACAGATTTACTATAATAAGGATCGTTATCTATTATTTTTTCGATAGCCAAAACAAGTTCTTTAGGGTTTAAATCGTTTTTTATTAAAAAACCCTCAGGATTTATACTTTTAAAAATACTACTAATCCTATAGTTATCATTATACGTTGTAGCTATAATTATTTTAGTTTTTGGTAGAAGTGTTCTTATTTTAATACCTAAATCTTCACCCGAAATGATCTCTCCATTTTTAGATGGTGGTAATTTAATATCTAAAAAAACAATATCAATAACTTTTGTTTTCTGGGCACCTTTAATCATTAAATAAGCATCATCACAATTTGTAACTTTATTTATATTAAATTTTATCCCTGTATTGTTGGAGCTTACATGCAGCAAGGCATTCTCATAAGCATCACTAATTAATGGATGATCTTCTACAATTAATATGTTCATGTTTTAAAACTTCTTTTATATTGGTATATTTATATTGATTTCTGTGCCTTTATCTGAGGTTGAAGTTATTTTATAATCACCGGCTAGTTTTGATATTCTTGATGTGATGTTTTTTAAACCGATGCCTTTATAACTTCTTGTGGCATCAAACCCTATGCCATCATCTTTTATAGTGATCTCCAAAACAGAATTTTCTAATAATGAAAAATAAACAGTAACACATTTGGCCTGCGAATGCTTTATTATATTTTGGATAGCTTCCTGAATAATGCGGTAAATCTCTACGCGTATACTTTCACTTAACAACTCCAAATTTACTTCGGTTTCCTTTCTAATTTTATATTTAAAGCTCCCTATAAGACTTTGGCTTTCCAAATACTGTTCTATAATAGACTCAAAATTAGCTTTTGATGTCTCTAGATCTTTTTTAAGTGCATGAGATACATCCCGTACTTCTTTTTCTATCCCTTGCATCTCTTCTATAAATAATTTATACTTCTCTAAGGTGTCTTTTTCGCCTTTAATATCTAAAAATCCTAGCCCCATTCTTGTGCCAAACAACCTACTTAACACGCCATCATGTAAATCTTCTGCTATTCTGTTGCGCTCTTGTAAACGACCTTCTTCTTCCTTGGTTTGTTGTTGCAACATCAATTTATATATTTCCTGATTGGCTTTTTCTTGCTCACTTACAAAAACTAACGCCTTGTTTTTAGAACGTTGAACCCTTATAAAATACAAGAGACCTAATACTAATAATAGTATTCCCCCTATGGCAGAAATTAAAATATTTTGGGTACTTAATCGCTTGGTTTCTTTGATATACTGGTCTGTTTCGAATTGTATTCTGGCAAATTTATTTCTATTGACTCTTTCCTTGGCAATTAAGCTATCACTTAGTCTTATATATTCAGACAAATAGGCTTTTCCTGAATCACCTTCTTTAAGTTTTGAAAACATTTTTAAAGACCTTAATACTTCCTTAAACTCTTTAATGTTTTTTCCTGCTCTATAGGACTGCTTAGTATAATATAGCACTTTATTCTTTTGGTTAGTTTCATAATAGAACTCTGCCATGTCATTCCCTCCAGCAGATATTTCATATTGTAAATCCAAATTTTCAAAAATTTTATGAGCCTTAGTAAACAAAGAATCTATTTTATACGCATTCTTATCCTTTGCTAAAAACATGGTATAAGCTAAATTGTTCAATATTGATCCATAAGAAACAGGGCTTTTATCTTTTATAGCATGGTTTTTGAGTAATTTATTATATATTTTAAGTGCGACACCATAATTTCCTCTTTTTCTATAAAGTTCGGCTATATTAATTTCAATAGATAGTTTATTTACAAAATAATCTATTAGTATTTTATCATTAATACTAAGAGCTTTTTCGTAATAATTTAAAGCCTTATCATATTCTTTAAGTTTTACCAAATCTAACCCTAAAGAGTTATACAACAAGGATAAACTTTGAAGACTGCCTACTGTTTCTGGAATAGAAAGTATTAAATTCACTGCTTTTATTATAGCAGATTGACTACCCAAATAATCATGCTCACTTCTTAGTATATCAGCAATATTTCCATATATATCGGACTGATATAATTTATCTCTATTCCTGTTTAAAGACTTACATTTTTCAAAAATCCTTAAAGCATTGCTATAATAATAAAAAGTGCTATCATTCATTGCCTCAAAAGTTTGATAGGCATACCCCAGGTGAGAGTTTATATATGCTAGGTTCGTTGAATCATTAAGCTTCATAGCTAATCTTAAATTTTTATGATTTAAGATTATTGATTGTTCTATATATTTTTCGTGTTCAATATAAACCGTTGCAAGGTTCCAATTCGAATTCAAAATAATTGAATCTATCTCAGTTCTGGAAGATAACTCACTTGCTTTTTCAGCATATTGTATTCGAGTTTCTATTTTTAATTTTCTGTTTTTGGATAAGACCTTTAACTCTTGTATACTATCAAGCTGCTTTTTAAAGTTCTTCTTTTGCCCACTTGTGTTTAAACAAAAAAGAATCAGACATGTTAGTAAAAAAGCATTTTTAAACATATTTAGTAACTGTTTATAACAGCAAAAACAAATATAGAATTTATCCTATATTCAATTAATGCGTTTTCCTTTAATAGCTAAAATTAATTTTCTAAGATTTCATTTTTAATTATTGAAAAATTAAAAGTATTTGTCTCCTTTTTTCAATTTTTGTTATTAATAATATCGATTAATCTTGTATATGCCTTATTTTCCTTAAAAATGAAATCTATAAAAAAAATTAGACAATAATTTTGTAAGTTTATAAGATATGCAAAATTATATATGAACGTTGTACACATAAGCGCGGAGTGCTACCCGGTAGCTAAAGTAGGAGGGTTGGCAGATGTTGTTGGAGCACTACCTAAATATCAAAATAGTGCCACATTTTCATCCCAAGTTATTATGCCTTTTTATAATAACACCTTTACCAAAGCAAATACATTTAATACGGTTTATGAATCTCAATTAGACTTAGGAGGTATATCATACCCTTTTAAAATTTTAAGCCTAAAAGAAACCCTTTTAGATTTTGACATATTTTTTGTTCATGTTCCGGAGCTTTTGTTCAAAGAATATGTGTATTCCAATGACGATACAGAGCGTTTTTTAGCGTTTCAAATTGCTGCTTTAGATTGGATGCTAACCTGGAATACATATCCCGATTATATACACTGTCATGATCATCATACAGGATTGACACCTTTTATGCTGCAAGAAAGCTTTAAATATGAATCCTTTAGAAAAATACCAAATATTTTAACTATACATAACGCCCAATACCAAGGGTGGTTTTCTCATAAAAAAGTAAATTTAATTCCTGCCTTTAATTTTGATAACGCAGGACTTTTGGATTGGGATGGTAGTGTAAATCCATTAGCAGCGTCCATAAAATGTGCCTGGAGAGTTACCACAGTATCTCCCAGCTATATGGAGGAATTAAAAACAGATGCCAATGGACTAGAAGATCTCTTAAATCATGAAAGCGCCAAATGTTCCGGTATCTTAAATGGTATCGATTGGAATGTATGGAACCCGGAAACCGACAATTACCTGATCGCTAACTATAATGTCAAAACAGTCATTTCTGGAAAAAAGGCAAACAAAAAGCATTTATGCGATAGTTTTAATTTAGACTTTAACAAACCGCTTTTTGCTTTTATTGGCAGATTAGTTGGAGAAAAAGGATCTGACTTGTTTCCTGAAACATTTAAAGACACGCTTGAAAAAGGAGAAGCGACCATCTTATTATTAGGCTCTGGCCACGATGAGACAGAAATGCAGCTTGAGGGGCTTAAAGACAACTATAAAGGCAGCTATAATGCTTTTATAGGGTACGACGAAGCCTTATCCCATATTATTTATGCAGGAGCCGATTTTTTACTCATGCCATCAAGAGTTGAGCCTTGCGGGCTTAACCAAATGTATGCCTTAAGATATGGCACCATACCCATTGTAAGAAGTATTGGGGGGCTTAAAGATACCGTTATAGATATTTCAGAAAAAAACGGATTTGGTATTTGCCATACAGACGTTACCGTTTCAGATATAACAAATGCTATTGACAGAGGCGTTTCTCTCTATAAAAACAAAAACACCTATAAAAAACTAAGTGCACAGATTATGGGAATTAACCACTCTTGGGATGCATCTGCAAAAGAATACATTAAATTATATAAATCCATTAAACTAGAAAAAATATGATTAACGATAAAGTTTTAGCCATTATATTAGGGGGCGGCCAAGGTTCCAGATTATATCCACTAACAGAAGCAAGATCTAAACCTGCAGTTCCTATTGCGGGAAAATATAGATTAGTAGATATTCCTATTTCAAATTGTATTAATTCAAACATAAAACGCATGTTTGTTCTAACACAATTTAATTCGGCTTCATTAAATCGTCATATTAAAAACACCTATCATTTTAGTTTTTTTAGTTCAGCTTTTGTTGATGTTTTAGCGGCAGAACAAACGCCCAGAAATAAAGGCTGGTTCCAAGGCACCGCAGATGCTGTCCGCCAAAGCATGCACCACTTTACAAGGCACGATTTTGATTATGTATTAATCCTTTCCGGAGACCAATTATACCAAATGGATTATGAGTTAATGATTGCTGAACATGTAAAAAGTAAAGCCAAAATCTCTATTGCAACCATTCCTGTTAATGCGAAGGACGCGACGTCTTTTGGTATCCTAAAAGCTAATGATAAAAATGTAATAACCTCATTTATTGAAAAACCAGATGCTGGTTTATTACCAGAATGGACCTCTGAAGTGAGCGATGAAATGAAAGGAGAAGGGCGAAATTATCTGGCTTCTATGGGTATTTATATCTTTAACAGGGATTTATTAATTAAATTAATGGACGACCCCAGCACCATAGATTTTGGCAAAGAGATTATTCCCCAAAATATCGATAAACACAAAACACTAAGCTATCAATATGAAGGGTATTGGACAGACATCGGAAATATAGACTCATTCTTTGAGGCTAATATTGGTCTAACGGCAGACATTCCAGATTTCGATTTATACGACAAATCCAAACGTATTTATACCAGAGCCAGAATGCTTCCTACAACAAAAGTATCTGGCACGACCCTTAACAAAACAGTCGTTGCAGAAGGTTGCATCATTAGTGCCGCCAAAATTGAAAAATCGGTCATTGGTATTCGCTCCAGGATAGGAGATGAATCAACCGTGATAAACACCTATATGATGGGTAGCGATCATTATCAAACCCTAGAAGACGTTACGAATCCTAATGTAAATTCAATAGGCATTGGAGCACGTTGCTTTATAAAAAATGCAATTCTAGATAAAAATTGCTGTATTGGTGATGATGTAAGAATAAATGGAGGTCCGCATTTAGAACCAACTGAAACAGATTCTTATGCTGTTAAAGATGGTATTGTCGTTATCAAGAAAGGTGCTATAATCCCTAATGGTTTTGTAATCAAATAATATGAAGCCAGTAAAACCTTATAGCCTATTTACAGATTTTGACATCAACCTTTTTAAAGCAGGCAAACATTATCGCCTTTATGAAAAATTTGGATCTCACATCACCATTATTGATGGTATTGAAGGGACTTATTTTGCTGTCTGGGCTCCTAGTGCCAAATCCGTATCTGTAATTGGTGATTTCAACCATTGGGCAGAAGGCGCACACCAATTAAACGTCCGTTGGGATTCAAGTGGTATCTGGGAGGGTTTTATTCCTTTAATAGGAAAAGGCTCCATATATAAATATCATATTGAAAGCTATAACGACAACATAAAAACCGAAAAAGCCGACCCCTATGCAAGACGATGTGAACACCCGCCAAAAACAGCATCGATAGTCTGGGACGATAACTATACATGGAAAGATGCCGATTGGATGAAAAAACGTAAAAAGCATAATGCTATAGACGCACCTTTTTCTGTTTATGAAGTACATTTAGGGTCTTGGAAAAAACATTTAGAAGAAGATCGATTTTTGTCTTATTTTGAACTAGCAAATGATTTAGTAAACTATGTAAAAGACATGAATTTTACACATGTAGAACTCATGCCTATTATGGAACATCCTTATGATCCTTCTTGGGGATACCAATTAACAGGATATTTTGCACCAACATCTCGTTTTGGATATCCAGAAGAATTCAAATATTTAGTTGATAAACTACATCAAAACGATATTGGTATTATTTTAGATTGGGTGCCATCTCACTTCCCTGAAGACGCACACGGTCTTGGTTTTTTTGATGGCTCAAATTTATATGAGCATCCAGATAAAAGGAAAGGCTATCATCAAGATTGGAAAAGTTTGATTTTCAATTACGAACGTAATGAAGTTAGATCTTTCTTGATAAGTAATGCCATTTTTTGGATGGAACAATATCACGCAGACGGATTACGTGTTGATGCTGTTGCATCTATGCTTTTTTTAGATTACTCCCGAGAAGATGGTGAATGGGAACCAAATATTTATGGAGGCAGAGAAAATCTGGCTGTTATCAGTTTTTTAAAAGAACTGAACAAAGAAGTTTATAGGTCTTTTCCAGATGTTCAAACCATCGCAGAAGAATCTACAGCATTCCCCATGGTTTCTAAACCTGTTTTTTCAGGTGGATTGGGTTTTGGTATGAAATGGATGATGGGTTGGATGCATGATACTTTGGAGTATTTTGCCAAAGATCCTATTTATAGAAAACACCATCAAAATGATATAACATTTAGTCTGGCATATGCATTCACCGAAAATTTTATGCTACCATTATCTCATGACGAAGTCGTTTATGGCAAAAACTCCATTTTGGGTAGAATGCCTGGCGATGAATGGCAACGTTTTGCAAACCTTCGTTTATTATATGGCTATATGTTTACGCATCCAGGGACCAAATTATTGTTTATGGGTGGTGAGTTTGGTCAATATAAAGAGTGGAATTTCCAAGAAAGTTTAGATTGGAATCTATTAGAATTTGAACCACATAAAAACCTTCAAAACTATTATAAAGCATTAAATAAACTCTATAAAACGACACCTGCTTTATATGAAAAAGGATTTAGCGGCGAAGGGTTTGAATGGATTAGTTTTGATGATCACGAAAACTGTGTCATGTCTTATATAAGAAAAGGCTACAACTCCAAAAACGATGTTATGGTAGTTTGTAATTTAACCCCAACGGTTAGAGAAAATTACAAAATAGGAATCCCTATAAAAACAAAAATTAAAGAAATTTTCAATAGCGATGCTAAAGAATTTGGGGGAAGTGGCATTATAAATAAAAGAGAGGTTGCAGCAAAAAAAGACCCCTGGAATGGAAAAGATTTCTCAGTAGAAATAACATTACCTCCTTTAGGCATCCTAGTATTTCAATTTAAATAATAGCTTATACCAATTTAACTTTGAAATTGTGCATGAGTAAAATTGAATTATTTTTTGCTTAAACAAGGCAAAAAACCTAAGCATAGCTATAGCTACGGTTCTGTTTTTTAACGTAGGGTAAGCAAAAAATAAACGATTTTTATGTGCTATTTCAAAGTTAAATTGGTATTATTTGAGGTTTATTTAATTATCTCTTTGATTCTTTGTGTTTTATCAAAAAATCACGATGTTTTTTTAATAAAAACTGACCACTAATACTTGCTGAATTTAGTAATTTCGGCATTTAATAAATTGCGCTTACTTTTATGATTTTAAATACCGAATTAGAATATAAAGGAAACTTGTTTCCTGCGGATATAACAGACTATAAAAAAGATGTTGATGTATTACATTTTTCAACTTCTAATAATATTATTCTTCAACTTACTGTTTTAAGAGATAGCTTACTTCGTTTTAGATATACAACGGTAGGTAAATTTGATAATGACTTTTCTTATGCTATTAATGAAGATGCAAGCAGAGGTTATAATCATTTAGAAATTACGGACGACGACAAAAAATATATAGTAACCACCTCGAAATTAATTTGTCACATTCATAAAGCAGATTTAAGAAAATCCATTTTTGATGCTAAAGACCATACATTAATTTGTGAAGACGAATTAGGCTTCCATTGGGAAGAAAGCTACGAATTAGGTGGAGACATTGTTAAAATGAGTAAAGCTGCTCAAAATGGAGAGAGCTATTATGGTTTAGGCGATAAACCTCAACACATTAATTTAAAAGGAAGACGTTTTGAAAATTGGGCAACAGATTCTTATGCTTTTGGTAAAGATACCGACCCTATTTATAAAGCGATTCCGTTTTACACAGGGTTACATCATGGAAAATCTTATGGAATCTTTTTTGATAATACGTTTAAAACATTCTTTGATTTCTGTCAGGAGAGAAGAAATGTAACAAGTTTTTGGGCACAAGGTGGTGAAATGAATTACTATTTTATTTACGGTCCTAAAATGCAAGATGTCGTTACAAGTTATACCGATTTAACAGGAACTCCAGAATTGCCACCATTATGGGCTTTAGGCTACCATCAGTGTAAATGGAGTTACTATCCCGAATCTAATGTAAAAGAAATTACCAATAAATTCAGAGAACTAAAAATTCCTTGTGATGCTATTTATTTAGATATTGATTACATGGAAGGTTTCCGCTGTTTTACCTGGAGCAAAGACCATTTTCCAGAACCAAAAAGAATGGTTAAGGAATTAGCAGACGATGGCTTTAAAACTGTCGTGATTATTGACCCGGGAATTAAAATTGACAACGCGTATAGTGTCTTTAAAGAAGGGCTGGATAAAGACTATTTCTGTAAGCGTGCAGACGGCCCCTATATGAAAGGTAAAGTTTGGCCCGGAGAATGTTATTTCCCGGATTTCACCAGACCAGAAGTAAGAGAATGGTGGGCTGGGTTATTCAAAGAATTGGTTGAAGACATCGGCGTAAAAGGTGTTTGGAATGATATGAACGAGCCCGCAGTTATGGACGTTCCAGGAAAAACATTTCCTGCAGACGTACGCCACGATTACGACGGAAACCCCTGTAGCCACCAAAAAGCACATAATATTTACGGTATGCAAATGGCACGTGCCACTTACCACGGATTAAAACGCTTTAACTATCCTAAACGCCCCTTTGTAATAACACGTTCAGCTTATTCAGGCACACAACGTTATACCTCAACTTGGATGGGAGATAACGTCGCATCGTGGGAGCATTTACAAATTGCAAATATTCAGGCACAGCGTTTAGCCTTATCAGGGTTCTCTTTTGCAGGGTCTGATATCGGTGGGTTTGCCGAACAACCAAATGGTGAATTATATGCACGTTGGATTCAGTTGGGCGCTTTCCACCCCTTTTGTAGAACACACTCTTCCGGCGATCATGGCGACCAAGAACCTTGGGCTTTCGATGAAGAAATTACAAACGTAGTCCGTAAGTTTATTGAAATTAGATACGAATTACTACCCTATCTATATACGGCATTCTATCAATATGCTCACGATAATGTACCCATGTTAAAATCGCTGGTACTGTTCGATCAAGAAGATTCGCAAACACACTACAGAACGGATGAGTTTATTTGTGGAAACCAGCTTTTAATTTGCCCAATAAATGAGCCTAATTCTCAAGGACGACGCATGTATATTCCTAAAGGTGAATGGTACAACTTCTGGACAAAAGAATTAGTTTCAGGTGGAAAAGAAGCCTGGGTAGAAGCCGACTTAGATAGTATGCCAATCTTTGTAAAAGCAGGCGCTATTATTCCTAAATATCCTGTACAGCAATATGTAGGTGAAAAAGATATTGAAGAATTAACCTTAGATGTTTATTACAAAAACGGAAAAGAGGATTCTGAATTGTATGAAGATGCAAACGATGGCTACGACTATACCAAAGGACGCTATAGTTTAAAGAAGTTTAACTTAGCCGGTACAGACGATAAATTAATCATTAGAATTCATAAAAGAGGGAAATACATGACCTCTTATAGCACATTCAAAATTAATTTGTTCGGATTGCCATTTAAGGTAGCATCTATTAAAGTTGACAACGAATATGTTGATTTAAAAGATGTCAAGTTCAATGGAGCTAATACACTTGTTATTTCTAAAGAATTTACAAACCTTCAAATAAAGGCATAATATCTTTATAAAATTTTAAAAAGGCTTCTGTAGTATTGAACTCAGGAGCCTTTCTAATAATTTACATTGCCTTTACACATTTGCTCACAAACCACACACATTAAAAAACACATATTCAACACATTAATTATTAAAAAGGAATGACAAGTCTTCATATTTAGACAACAATTAATTTAAAGATTATTCGTACATTGTATCGAGGGACTTTAAATTAAAATCTAAGATGATACATCAGGAACTTGAAAATTCGGATTATAGAATTAGAAAATTGATAGGCACCTTAGGCTTATGTCTACCTTTTATATTGCTTATTGTTAAAGGTGAATTGTTAGCATCTATAAGTCATTATTACTATTGTACATTATCCTCTTTATTCTTCATCATCATTTTATCTGCTTTCGCTTTATTTTTAATTTCATATAAAGGCTATAAAAAGGATGTTACAACTGAGCTTATAAGCGACGATATTATTACTAATATTGGTGGTTTTGCGGCACTCATTCTTGTTTTTATCCCCACGCGTTGTATAGATAGTACTAGCGCTACCATTGACCTTATATGTGAACATGGAAACTACCCTTTATTTGGTCATGATAACCCGTATAAAAATGCTATTCACTTAATAAGTGCTGCTATATTCATCCTCTCAATGGGATGGATGTCTAAATATAAGTTTACCAGAAATAAAGATGATGTCAATAATAAACTATACCGTATTTGCGGAAACATTGTTTTTATATCCGTAGGGTTCATTGTTTTAATGATTATACTTGAAAAATTAGGGGTAGGAAAAGATTTGTGGTTTTTCAAACACTATGTGTTCATTTTTGAAACAACAGCAGTCATACCCTTTGGAATTTCATGGCTTATAAAAGGCAGGGTGATTGACGATATGAGACGCTTTAAAAATACTATTTTTCAATAAAGTTGATATACCTGTTTATGACTTAAGCAGAAGCATTTCTTTAATACCTAAAGACTTTCCTAAGTATACTAGCTTATACCCTTTCTCAACTTTATCAATAGCCTTATTATATGAAGATATAATTTCCAAAACTCCCACTTTGTCTTTAACAAATAAAGGCACCGTATCATTCTCTTTATTTGTTGCTTCAATCAAATCTTCATAATGTTTTCTATCATGAATTTCAACTTCATGAATCTTAGGGTATTTACGAGCAACTTCTGTAAGGGTGTTAAAATCATCTGTATGAGAAAATAAGCCTTCCTTTGGATTATTGTTAGGGTCATTCATTTCATCAACCGTTATTAATCTGAAGGAGCCATTCTCTCCAAATTGTTTTCCAAATTTATCGATAACATACTTATTGATATCTGCACTACCAGTTAATGCCATTAAAAACCCAACATCATTAAGCTCTATATTATCGCCTAAGGTTTCAGAATATATATCTGTATTTATAGCCTCTAGCCCTAATTCTTGAGCTATTTGAATATTAGTTTGGTTACTGTCAATCAAAACAACATGCCGTTGGTTATCCATTAAATATTGTCCAATTAATCGAGATACTTGTGATGCTCCCAATATTAAAATACCCTCCGATTTCTTAAGAAAGACACCAGCTACTTTAGCAAAAGCTCTTGCGGTAGTTGCATTTAGTAAAACAGTTCCAAGAACAATCATAAAGACTAATGGCGTAATATACTCTGCACCTTCAACACCTTGTTTCATTAGTTTGCTTCCAAAAAGAGATGCAATCCCTGCAGCAACAATTCCCCGAGGACCAACCCAACTAATAAATACTTTTTCATTCGTCTTTAATTTAGATTTAGATGTACTTAAAAACACAGCTAAAGGCCTTATAATAAAAACAACAGCTGCAAAAAGTAAAACCGTCTTCCAACTATAAAGCAACATTAAATCTTCTATGTTAATATTAGCAGCCAGTAAAATAAAAAGAATTGAAATCAATAAAACACTCAAAGATTCTTTAAAGTACAGCAGTTCCTTTATGTTTTCCAATTTGCCATTTCCTAAAACCATACCCATAACCACTACAGCTAATAAGCCCGACTCATGAGCAAAAATTTCAGATTCAACAAAAACCAATAACACTACAGAAAGAGATACAACATTTAGTAAATAATGCGGAATCAGTTTTTTATTAATAGCAAAAGCCAATGCATGAGCAAACGTAAAGCCAAAGGTCGTACCAAAAAGAATAATTTTTCCAAATTCAATCAAAGCCGTTTTAGTAAAACCACTATCCCCTTCAACACTAATAAATTCGAATACCAATACGGCCACCAAAGCACCAATAGGATCAATCAAAATACCTTCCCATTTCAATACGGTTGAAATGTCTTTTTTAAGGGGAATGTTTCTTAAAATAGGAGTAATTACTGTTGGCCCGGTAACAATTATAAGCCCGGAAAACAAAAATGACAACTCCCAGCTCAATTCAAAAATGAAGCGTGCTAATATACCTGCTCCAAAAAAAGTAACGGCAGAACCCAATGTTATTAATTTGGTAATAACCGGCCCTACATTTTTTATTTCAGAACGTTTTAATGTCAATCCGCCTTCAAAAAGAATAATACTAATAGCAAGCGACACAAAATAAAACAGGCCTTCCCCTGGGAACAAGCCTTGCTTACCATCCCAAATAGGTTCTATCCATTTAGACCCGTCTTCACTTAAAAACTCGGCTGCAATTGGACCAACCAATAGCCCTATAAGAATGAGGGGTAAGATGGCTGGGATTTTAAATTTCCATGCAAACCACTGTGCCAATATCCCTAAAATAATAATTCCTGCTAATTCTAACATCTTTATATATAATAAGATACTAATTTAAATAAAACAGATGATTTCATGTATTTATATTATTTGTTTTTATTCGTCACATGTAGCTTCCATTATAATAATTCTCCTGAGTATCGACTGTTCGTATGGAAGTTTCATTTGATTATATTTTATTTCTTTCCATAGATCGTAAACATTAATACAAAATTGAGTGATTGTTTTAATTAATCTGTTTGATGTTTCAAAAAAATACTATCTTTCTACTCTTGTAATCGTAAACAAACTAAGTGTCTTTAAAACCATTTAAAAGTATTGGTATCGGTGCTGCATTTTCACCTAATTTAAAAGCTAACCTTCATGAGGCAGCTAGGCTTTCTCTTTTTCTTAAGTCAAAACTGTTTTTAATTCATGTCGGTGAATTCTCTGATGATAAAGTAAAAATGCTTAAAGTTTTTTTAAAACCTTTTGAAAAAGATAATCTGGATTATGAAGTTGTATATAAATCAGGAAACCCTGTCGACGTTATTCTATCAACTACTGAAGAAAAAAATATTGACCTTTTAATTCTTGGAGCTGTACAACGAGAACGTTTTTTAAAATATTACGTAGGGTCTATTGCCAGGAAGATCACCCGTAAAGCAAAATGTTCTGTTTTATTATTAATTAAGCCTTCTGTTGAGCGTATAGCATGTGAACATATTGTTGTTAATGGCTTAAAAGATCCCAAAACCGAACAAACTATCAAAACAGCTTTTTATGTTGCCAAACAACTTGAAGCCGAAAAAATCACTATTGTTGAAGAAATTAAACAAGAACAAATTTCAGTAAAAGTTGATGATGATAAATCTTTACGCAAGGCTAATATTATCAAAGAACGCATAAGACTTAGAGAAAATTCCAGAATTAAAGATATTATAAAACATATTCCAGAAAAATACACCAAAAACATTGTTACAAAACTGCAACCTATTTTTGGTAAACAAGGGTATTCGATCGGGCATTATGCCCAAATTTCCAGAGCAGATTTATTGGTTATGAACGCCCCCAGTAAAATGACTTTTTGGGATCGTTTATTTCCGCATGATATAGAACACATCTTAACAGAATTACCAACCGACGTATTAATCCTTCAATGAGTCCGAGAAAAAATAAAATAAAAGATTTTCTCAGTGCATTACCAAAAAATATATTTTCTGGTTTTGTAGTGAGTCTTATTGCACTACCTCTTGGATTAGGCTTAGCTATGGCAAGTGAAGCACCTCCCATAGCCGGTATTATAGCAGCCGTAGTGGGCGGTATTGTTGTTTCTTTTTTTGGTGGAAGTCACGTTACTATAGCAGGCCCTGGTAACGGTCTGGTTGGGGTACTTCTAATAGCAATAACAACCTTAGGCCTGGAAAGTGCTTATGCTGCCATTATATGTTCTGGAATATTAATACTTTTATTAGGCTTTTTTAGAATGGGAAAATTAGCCGATTTTTTTCCGTCTTCAGCCATTCAAGGCATGCTAGCTGCCATTGGGTTAATTATTTTGGGCAAGCAGTTTCATATTATGCTCGCCCATAAAATCAATCGCGAAGATACTTTAGATTATCTGTTTGAAATCCCCTTTACTATCAACGATGCTTTACATTATCAAAACAAAGGGTTAATCTTTGCTACTTTAGCAGGTATATTAAGTTTAGCAATCATGATGTTTTATTCTAAAATTAGAAATAAATATCTGCAACTTATACCAGCACCTATGTGGATTGTTATATTGTCCATAGGCTTTAGCTATTATTTTGAATTGGTAGCGCATGAGACAAATCCCATTGCTAAAGAATATATGATTTCCGGGATACCGAGCATTCAAACCATCATAGCCGAGATGCATTTACCAAATTTTTCCAGTATTGGTAGTTTTCCATTTTGGTCAAGTGTGCTAGCTATAGCGCTTATAGCCAGCATAGAATCGCTATTAAGCATAAAAGCCGTAGATAAATTAGACCCTGAAAAAAGACGATCTAATGTAAACAAAGACCTTAAAGCTCTTGGTTTGGCAACCATTGGCAGTGGTTTTTTAGGTGGATTAAATGTTGTAACTGTTATTGCCCGTAGCTCTGTTAATGTAAATAATGGTGCAAGCAACAAGTCTTCTAACTTTTTTCATGCTACTTTTTTAGTGCTTTTCATTGTTTTATTTAGTACGCAATTAACCCGAATACCATTACCCGCTTTAATGGCTATTTTGGTATACACCGGTTATAAACTAGCATCTCCTAACGTTATTAAAAAAATATTCTCTATTGGTAAAGAACAACTTATAATATTTTTTGTGACGCTATTCATAACTTTAAAAATAGGGCTAATAACAGGTATACTCGCAGGAGTCATGACGACTTTAATTATTCATTTAGTAATTAATAAAACGGTTTCCTTATTTGTTAGAAATGTTTTAAAGCCTAATGTTTTAATGTATCAGGAAGAAGGTCAGGATAATTATTATGTTAGTGTAAAACATTTTTGTAGTTTTTTAAACTATTATAAGTTAAAAGATAAGTTAGACGCTGTACCAGAAGATAGAGATATTATTGTTGATTTTTCGATGTGTAGTTTTGTAGACCATACTGTGATGGAAAACATGCATAATTATCAAGAACTCTTTAAAAAACGTAATGGCCATTTTGATGTTATAGGCTTAGATATGCATGATACAGACTCTGAGCACCCTTTTGCTTTGAGGCGTTTACTGCCTGTACCAAATATTATTAAAAATAATCTTACCAGGCGTCAAACCAGTATGGAAGATTTGGCCAAAAATTATAATTTAAAGTACAATTCTAAAAAACTGAGGCATATCGATTTTCTAACTCATTTTTTATTTTTCAATACAAAAAACATCAACCATATTTATAATCAATTATCATATAACAATAATGCTATAAATTTATTTGATATTGAGTTTTCAGAAGGTGAGTTTATAGCCAAAGAAGTTATTAGGTCTACTATGCTTCATATAAAATTAGATGATGCCATTCCCGAGTTCACTTTAGACAGAGAAGGCTTTTTAGAAAAGGTTTATTCCTTCGCCGGGTTTAAAGATATTCCGATTCAAAATCATTCCGATTTTTCTAACCGTTTTTATTTATTAGGTGATAACGAAGAGGCCATCACCGCCTTTTTTAATGATGATCTTATCCATTTCTTTGAAAGTAATCCTTATTACCATATTGAGTCAAACGGAGAGTCTTTATTAATTTTTGGGAAGGAACGTTTGGCAAGCATTAAAGAAATTAAAGCCTTATTTGATTTTGGAAAACGCTTAAAAGAAGTTGTTGATCATTGATGGAGGTTTAACAAGAAATTTAAGACGTTAATTTAACTGTTCATTCAGAACAGCGTGAACCTATCTGGTAGGCAGGGGTTTTTTAAGTTAAAACGAAACAGATTGCCAAAGTCTGCTCTTCAAAGTTTACAACTTCAAATCAATAAAAAATAGCGACCCATAAAAAAGAGGCGTTTAAGTAAAATTAGGTGTCGTTTTCTGTTTTATAAGATGGCGCTGTTAAGTACTTACAAAGCTTTTTATAATTTAGGTAACAATATCAGAAATAAACGAAATATTACGTTTACTCTATAGTTGTATCCAATTTAGCCAAGATTGTAAAACTCAACAAAAATTTAAACCCTAGCGGGTAAAAAATTAATTTCCTATGGAGCAAAAAATAAACATTAATGATTTTATTTCCAATATTTCGGAATATTTTAAAACAGAACAAAACCAATTGCCTTGGGAATTGACAACTAATTTAAAAGAAATCATTGAAGAAATAATACCAAACCTTAACGGGGACTTCAAAATAGCGAATGGTATAGCTATTCATAAATCTACCATTGTAGAAAATGGCGTTACAATCAAAGGACCGTTTATAGCAATGGAAAATTGTCATATTGGAGCAAATTCATATTTTCGAGAAGGTGTATTCTTAGATAAATTGGTAAAAATTGGACCTTGTTCGGAAATAAAAAGTAGCATCATTTGCTCAGGAACAGCAATTGCACATTTAAACTATATTGGGAACAGCATAATTGGACAAGAAGTGAATTTTGAAGCAGGTTCGATAGCAGCTAATCATTATAACGAAAGGACAGATAAAAGAATTTGGATTAAATATAAAAACGAAATTATAGAAACCGGAGTTGAAAAACTTGGCGCTTTGGTGGGAGACAATTCGAGAATCGGAGCAAATGGGGTGCTATCTCCTGGAACTGTTTTAGAGAAAAACACTATCGTAAAAAGACTGGAATTGATTGAGCAACTGGAAATGGAATAAAAAAATGGGACACAACATATTGATATACAAAGCATTAACCACAAATCGAACAAAATAGAGAAAACTATTTTCGAAACAGAAACGATTGGGCGACTCAAAAATATGTTTCTGTTTATTGACTTTTATCCACAGAAATTTTAAACTTAGTAAAAACACCTCCATGGTCTGAAGGAAATGCTGGAAAATGTTTCCCATCATATTTGACAATATCTGTTGATGAAACTACTTCAACATCTTTTCCTTTTGAAAACAAATAATCTATTCGGCTCTTCAAACCACTCATAGGATGGTCATCAACCTCTTTGACCCCTTTATACTTATCCATCTCAGATGTAAGCGCAAAACCTCCGTTATCATACCCTACATAAGTATATTCCGGACCTACTGTCGTCCAGGTGTGCCCCAATGTTTCAGGTGTTATTTTAGGATTGGCGTATCTATATGTATCAACAAAACCTAGCCCCTGCAATAAAGACATAACAGGGTGACGGTCAAATACTCTTCCATAATTTAATCCCTGTGCTGCGCTTTCCTTAGTAAAATCAAGGTGGGATATGGTATTAAAGTCTCCACCCATTATCATTGGTATGGAATCAGTGGCTTGTATATCTCTCACTACAGTAGGGTTTATCAAAAATTTCTCTATGGTTTTTTCCCTTGCCTCTATTGAGGAGGTAATATCATTATCGGCTACGTTTTCATCACTCAATCTATACTTGCTTTTCATAGGAATCCAACATGAATAAAGGTTAATCTTTTTATCAGAAGGCAAACGTACCGTTGCCCTAATGAAAGAAAAAGAACTCACACCATTTATAACACCGACATCCTCTAACGGATACCTGCTAAAAATACAAAGGTTGGCTTTAGGGTCTGGGGTATAGTGGTGAAAATTCAGCGATTTGGCTATCTCGGCAGCAGAGCCATAAGTCTCTACCATAAGAACTATATCTGTCTCGTAATTTTTGATAATCTCTATAGTCCGTTCTCTCGCCGATTTACCATTGTAGTAAAAATGTTCAGCTGTATTCAGGGTTCCCCATATATTCCATGCCATGACATTAAGCTCCAAATCCGTTTTGCTTTCTGTGGCGCATGAATAAAAAAATAGTACAAGTAAAATGCAGATTATTCTTCCAGTTCGTTTTATCATTTTTTATCCTCAAATAATTAATTTATGTGTCTCGAAATTAATATTTTATTTTGAATCAGGCATATTAAGATACCAATCTCTAAACACATGAATGACAACAATTTAAATGTAACAAAATTTAAACTCATGCGACTTACACAAAAAAGTTAATTTAATTATAGCTCAAAGCGATTCTAATTTCACTCAATTAATTGATTACAAAATCAGTGTTAGACTCAAATTAGCTTTATTATAGACCGTACTTATGTTTCTCTATATTTATAATGACTCCCGATAGCCAAAAACTGAGAATTCATAACAACATTAAAACAGCATTAAAATGACGGCTTATTCAAATATTGACAACCATTAAAAACTCACAATGAAAAAGTATTTAACAGCTTTAATTGGAATAATCTTATCAGGTGGTTTAAACGGACAGGTTAAAAACGCTAGTCATGGGCTTGAGAGTTTATCGGTTCAAATTACAAATGAACAATCTGATTTAATTTTTGAGCAAACGAAGCCATTTCCCAATAGCACAGAACTTTCTATAGCGATAATTGATAAAGGAAAAGTTACCTTTATTGGGATAAAAAGAATTAACGATACCATTAAAGTATCTGAAAACTATCAAAGTGTTTTTGAAATAGGTTCTATAAGCAAAGTATTTACAGCCACATTATTGTCAAATTTTGCATTGGAAAAAAAATTGAATTTAGAAGACGCGATACAAGATTATTCTAACTTTACAATAAAAGTTAGCGACAAAATAACTTTTAAAGAACTTGCAAATCATACTTCAGGACTTCCACGATTACCTTCAAATTTGAACCTTTTTTCTATTGATAAGGATAATCCTTATAAAGAATATGACTCTAAAAAGCTTATAGCATATTTAACAGAAAAGATTAAATTAAAACAAAAACCAGGAATAAAATATGAGTACTCTAACCTTGGCGCTGGAGTTTTAAGTTTTGAATTGGCAGAAATATCAAAATCTACATATGAAGCTTTGCTACAAGAAAAAATATTTAGAAGGTATGGTATGTCAAACTCAACAACTAAACGAGACCATATAAAGAACAAACTAGTTCCTGGATTAAACCCAAAAGGAGAAATAACTTCAAATTGGGACTTCAAGGTATTAGAAGGTGGCGGAGCCATTTTATCATCAACAGAAGATCTATCAAAGTTTGCATTAGCTCAGTTTGATAAAAAAAATAAAGAATTAATTCTTACTCAAAAACCTACTTTCAAAGTAAATGAAAATATGAGTTTAGGTTTAGGTTGGCATATTTTGAGTAGGAAAAATGAAAGTGAATTCCTTTGGCACAATGGAGGAACAGGAGGTTATACCTCCTCAATGGTATTAAACATTAAAAATAAAAACGGTATCATAATTTTATCAAATGTTTCTGCATTTAATAAGAAAATGGGGCATATTGACCAGTTATGCTTCAAACTAATTAAAACATTAGGTTATAAATAACAACTGTCGCGCATTTAGATAAACTTCTTATATATTAAAGAAATAAATGCCATATTACGTTTATTCAATAGCTCTACTTAATGAACTGGTTTAAACTACCCAGTCAAGCTGAGCACATGTTTTTTGATTGAAGTGAAAAATAGTAATTTCCAGTCTGCCAATAGGTGATATCCCAAAATGAAGGCTTTTTTGAGCTATATAGCATCACTACGGAGTAATAAAAAGGCAAAACGTGGGGATGAAAGGGCATTTTACAACCAATTATAAAAAGGTTAAACCACTTCAATACAAATTAACGACCTTTACCTTTTCACCAGATAAATCGAAATAAAAAAATGACAGACCAATACCAAACTGAGTTCCTAAACTTCAAAAACGAACTGTCATCATTCATATTTAGATTATTAACTAATAAACAAGACACTGAAGATGTTATTCAAGACACGTACATAAAAACTTTTGAAAGATTAGATACGTTTCGTGGAATATCATCATTTAAAACCTGGGTGTTTAGTATTGCTTTAAACACCGCAAAAAACCATTTATCCAAACAAAAAAGATGGAAGGAAAATGCACAGGATTTAGGAGCTGATTCACATTCAAAATCTGCTGAATTATCAGCAAAAATGAAAATTGTTTTTGAACAAACACCTGAACGGAATTATGAGATTAAGGAACACATCAATTATTGTTTTAATTGCATAAACAAAACATTGTTACTAAAGCAACAAGTCTGCTTATTACTCAAGGAGGTTTATCATTTTAAAGTATCTGAAATCATAGAAATAACAAAGTTTACCGAAGGTGTTGTTAAGCATGCTTTAGCCGATGCTCGAAACAATATGATGCGTATTTTCAATAGCAGGTGTTCTTTCATAAATAAAAAAGGTATTTGTCATCAGTGTACAACTCTAAAAGGTGTTTTAAATCCAGATCAACATGCACATATTGAAGCACAACAAATAAAACTTGTAAAAGAAGGGAATACAGGTAATCAAGATTATCTTTTAAATTTAAGATTAGAACTTGTAAGAGGTATAGATCCTCTACACTCTAAAAATTCAATTTTGAATACTTACATGTTGGAAAATTTAGAAAGTTGGGAAACTTAATAAAAAAAATTGTTATTTCTCGTCCGAAATGAGATCTCTATTTGTCTAAATAGTATAAATCATTAAAATTTATCAAAAAAATGAAAAAAACAGCATTAGAAATTTTAGAGGTATTTCAACAATCAATAAGTGCCCAAACACCTGACTGGATGGACTTAATGGATGAAAACATTGTTTTTCAAGGACCTGTTGACAAAGTAGAAGGAAAAGAAGCTAATATCAATTTACATTTAGAGTTTGGCAAACTTATAAGGGGGCATGAGCTTTTAAGTATAACTGGAGGAGAAAATATTGTTTCCACCCAAGTCATCCTAAAAATAGAAACACCATCTGGGAAAATCATTGCGTTGGATATTGCTGAATTCTATACTATTGAAGAAGGAAAAATAAAGGCAATGAAAATATACTATGATCCAACAGAGTATAAAAAGGAGTTTAATTTATAACTAATTGAATATCCGTAACCAATCATAATGAGCTACGCCAACCTGAACTTGCTTGTGCTGGATTTATTTCAGTATTTCAGGTTCTCATTATAATGGTTTTACAATCAGCTTCATGTGATTCCGAAATAAATTCGGAATGACGCTAAAAAGTATCGCTATGACACAAAACGGACATTCAAATAACTAATTATCAGAATTGTAAAAAAATGAATAAAAAAATAATTCTAGGTACGCTAGCTTACACATTGGTAACATTTTTTATAGCTATAATATGGCATATAGTACTATTTGAGGATACATATATATCGTTTGGTTACTTTAAAGGAGAGCCTAATATAAGTGTTGGGTTCTTAACCATTTTAATTCAAGGGTTTGTACTTACCTACTTATATAATTTTGTTTCTTTCTCAGGAACAAATTTTGTGAAAAGCATGAAATATGTCCTAACAGTAGGTTTGTTCTTTTGGACATCTCATGTTTTAGCTTTTGTAGCTAAACAAAATGTTGAAAATGGAATATCCTTTATTTTAATGGAAACGTTTTATCTTCTACTTCAATTTGGAATATATGGAGCTTGCATTGGTTTAATTTATAAAAATTATAAGCCAAAGTACTAAGCGCAACAATCTATCCTAAAGTGAAAAGCGGTTTGGGCAGGAGCACGCATACCGCTTTTCATTTAATTAAAGTATATTGTAACTTGAAAAGTAGCTGAACTAAATCGCTACTATTCTTATACCAGACCGTCAATAAGAAAAACCGAAATCTAAATGAAATATTTAAGAATAATTATACTTATGGGATTTTTATCAAGCCTATTTGGATGTGGTCAAAAAAGCAAAAACCCAGAAAATAGTTCTGATGCCATTAATCCACCAATGACCAAGCCTGTTGAGAACATTTCAGCAACTATCGATCAAAAAGAGAGAAGATCCAACTCTGAAAAAATATGTAAATCAAACGAAATCCCCATTTATAAGAACCCAAACTCCCTTTTTGTTGAACCAGAAAAAAATGTGAAATTAAGGGCAAAAGATGAAGTTGTCGACAGAGCATTAGCTCTTTTATATTTAGGCCTAAAGAGCGAAGGGCTTGAGCAAGTCCATTTAGATAAAATGGATAAAGATTTTGGGATTTCATCAAAACTAACACCAACTGAAAAGGCATATGCATTTTCTGAAAACCCAACGGAGCAACAAAAAACTAATGCAAATTGGAGATATGAAAGTTTGCACGTTTTACTTTGGTCATTAGGTTATATTGATGAATTAGTTTACCCTAACCAAATGTGTCATGTTGCTGATGATGTGAAAATTATATATCAATTAGGAGCAGACAAATTTAGAGAACAATCTAAATTGAGAAGTAAAAAAGAGATTCTTGACCAAGCTGATTTAATCTTAAGGTTTGACTGGGCTTGTGTAAGTGCACGAGTGAAAAATGAAAACGCGCCAGGTGGTTTGAATTCAAGCGTAGTTTACGAAAGACATTATGCTTTAAATTGGTTAATTAAATTTAGGGAGCAAGATTGGGATCATGTTACTACAGATACCTAAAAAGCTAACATACAACTATGACCATAATCCATTGTGGTTTTGTGCCGCACCAAAGTAAAATTAGATGTCTTTCTATTTTATAAGATAACTCAGTCGAACATTCAGGTAAACTTCTTATATTTAGGTAGCTATAAGAGAAGTTGTATGAACAAATATTTATTAATAATAATCTTAATAATAGTGTTTGGATGCAAAGATACAGAATCAGATGTGTATCTTTTCTCCTATTTTAAGAACAATGGCGAAGATGGTTTGCATCTTGCATATAGTAAAGATGGATTAAAATGGACTGCAATTAATAATAATGAGTCCGTTTTAAAACCAACTGTGGGAAATGATAAACTAATGCGTGACCCTTGTATTATTAAAGGGGGAGACAATAAATTCCATATGGTATGGACAGTAAGTTGGAATGAAAAAGGAATTGGTTATGCGAATTCGACAGATTTGATTCATTGGTCTGAACAGAAATACATTCCGGTAATGCATCATGAGCCGAATGCTAGAAATTGCTGGGCACCAGAATTATTTTTCGATGAAGATTCTCAAGAGTATTTAATCAATTGGGCTACTACAATTCCTGGTCGATTTCAGAAAACAGATTCTTTAGGTGATAATGGTTACAACCATAGAATGTATTATACAACTACGAAAGATTTTGTTGAATTTGCAGACACTAAATTATTCTATGACCAAGGATTTAATGTCATTGATGCCCATCTTCAGAAAGACAATAATCGTTATCTAATGTTTTTAAAAGATGAAACCCTGCTACCACATGCCCAAAAAAATATCCGAATTGCCACTAGTAATGAACTTCAAGGTAATTATTCTGAACCTTCGAAACCCATTAGCACAAATTGGGTTGAGGGGCCAACAAGTATTAAAATTAATGGTGAATGGATAGTTTATTTTGATATGTATACGAAACACAAAATGGGAGCTGTCAAATCTTCCGATTTAATTAATTGGACAGATTTATCTGATAAAATCATTTTCCCTGAAGGAACAAGACATGGAACTGTTTTTAAGGTAACGGAAGGTACTTTAAAGAGAATAATATCGCTACATAACAATGTATCGAAAAAATAGTTAATTCAAGAGTTTTAGACCGCTACGAGTTTCTTGTAATTTGACAGGAAAGTATAACTCAGTAGGCTACTATTTTTATACGAAACGTTGGCAGTAATTAGTAATGAGCAAATACGAAACAAAATATTTTATTAACAGAAAAGAATGGAGGAACTGGCTTACAACTAATTTTGAATCAAGAGATGATATTTGGTTAGAGTACCCTCTAAAAAAAACGGGGAAAGAAAGAATTATATATAATGATGCTGTTGAAGAAGCGCTTTGTTTTGGTTGGATAGATAGTACTGTTAAATCACTCGATGAAGAAACAACTATCCAAAGATTCTGTCGGAGAAGAAAAAAATCGACATTCTCTCAACCAAATAAAGAACGATTAAAATG
This sequence comes from Flavivirga spongiicola, assembly GCF_030540825.1. Taxonomy (NCBI): domain Bacteria; kingdom Pseudomonadati; phylum Bacteroidota; class Flavobacteriia; order Flavobacteriales; family Flavobacteriaceae; genus Flavivirga; species Flavivirga spongiicola. Next base: position 2,144,833 of record NZ_JAUOEO010000001.1, on the reverse strand, counting down.
GCTTTTCGAAAGAGGCATGATTCACGATTCACTTAGAAGTGACATTGAAGTAATCATAAACACAGCGTTTATTTTCCCCAATGATATAATTGATAAATTAAAAGTCGATAAAGCTGTATGGAATAATTATGAAAAACTATCTGAATCTTATAAGCGCATTCGCATAGCATATATCGATAGTGCCAGAAAAAGACCCGAGGAATTTGAAAAACGACTAAATAATTTTATTAATAAGACAAAATAAAATAGTAAAGGGGTTTGGCGGCATTGAGAAGTATTATTAGAAATAAAAAGACTAGTTATTAACTCTAAATAAAATAAGTAATGAAGAAAACAATTTTTATATGTCTGCTCATATTTTGTTTTTATATGGATTCATATAGCCAGGATAGAAGCAAAATAGAAAGAGCCGCTCTAGACTACATTGAAGGTTTTTATGAAGGCGATACTACTAAAATTAAAAGGAGTATTCATCCGGACTTATCAAAATTAGGATATGGACGTAAAAGTAAAGGGTCTAAAGAACATATTATGACATATGATAGGGCTATCGGTTTTGCCCGCGATGTAGCAAGTGATCCACGATGGGCAGCTTCAAAGGACGCAGTGAAAACCATTGAAATCTTGGATGCCCAGGATAAAATTGCTTGCGTAAAGTTGACCTTATACTGGGGAATCGATTACTTACTTATGGCAAAGTATGATGATAAATGGATGATTAATAAAGTCTTATGGCAGTCTTTAGATTAACGTGAGCTCGATTTAATCAACAGGTAATCAGATATATGATTGCTTGTGAAGAAGGGATAGTTTACGATGTTTAAATTGATCTCTGAGATTTTAAATAGTAATTTATTATGAAATACTTCATATTCTTTGTTTCATTTGTTTTATATATTAATGTTAATGCTCAAAATATATATAAAACGCCATCCGGAAAGAAATATCATTTGTCTTCTTGCAGAATGGTTGAAAATGTATCAAAGAAACTTTTGGGGAATAGTGACATTTCAAAATACCATTTAACACCTTGTAAAATATGCAAACCCCCATCTATAAATAATTATGTTCGCAGTTATAGTTCCTCGAATAAAGCAGTAGGAACATCATCATCTGTAAGATGTAAAGGTTTCACTAAAAAAGGAACACGATGTAAACATAAGACAAGACTTGCAAATGGTTATTGTTATCAGCATACAAAACAGAATAGTGCTTCAACAAGTTCTTCAAATAGCAGTACATCAACTTGTGGGGCACGTACCAAATCTGGTGGCTATTGCAAAAGAAAAGTAAAAGGGGGTGGACATTGTTATCAGCATAAATGAATAAAAAACTATCAAGAACAAAGCGCATAAGTCGTTAGTAAAATCAGATATTGTTTTTTGTTTTATAAGACAAATCTGTCAAATGTTCAGATAAACTCCCTATATTTAGGCTACGATAAGTGAAATAAACACCATAAAGTATGTTTATACATTAGTTGTGTTTAATTAAAATGAAAATTCTACTAACAGGAGCAACGGGTTATATCGGGAAAAGGCTTTTACCAGTTTTGGTTAAGGAAGGACACGAAGTAGTTTGCTGTGTGCGAGATTCAGATCGATTTAATGTCTCAAGTTCTTTACGGGATAAGGTTAAAGTTATTGAAAATGATCTTTTGGATAGTGACTCTTTGAATAATATCCCACATGACATTGATGGTGCTTATTACTTGGTGCACTCCATGTCTGCATCAGCAAATTATCAAACACTTGAGCAAGAGTCTGCCATTAATTTTCGAAATGCATTAAATAAAACCAATGTTAAGCACATTATTTATTTAAGTGGCATTGTGAATGAATCTGAATTATCCAATCATCTCACATCACGAAAAACCGTAGAATTAGAACTTAGTAAAGGGCGTTATAATTGTACGACGTTAAGAGCAGGAATTATAATTGGATCGGGTAGCGCTTCATTTGAAATTTTAAGAGATTTGGTTGAAAAGCTTCCCATTATGGTTACACCGAAATGGCTAAAAACGAGGTGCCAACCCATAGGTATTGCCGATGTCATTTCCTTATTATCTAAGTGCATCTTCAACGCGAAAACCTTTAATCAAAATTTTGACATCGGTGGTCCAGATATACTCTCATATAAAGAAATGCTCTTAGGTTTTAGTAAGGCAAGAGGCTTGAAACGAAAAATTTACACCATTCCAGTAATGACTCCTCGTTTATCTTCCTACTGGCTTTATTTTGTAACATCCACTTCTTACAAACTTGCAGTAGCACTCGTCAACAGTATGAAGGTTGAAGTTATATGTAGAGACAACAAAATTAATCAAGTTTTAGAGGTAACTCCAATTAGCTACCAAGAAACTGTTAACAATGCTTTCAGAAAAATAGAATCAAACGACATTGTTTCCAGTTGGAAAGATGCCTATGTAAGTAGTAGCAATAGCAACAATATATCAGACCATATTCAAGTACCCACTTTTGGCTGCTTTAAAGATCAAAGAATAAAGCCATTTAAAAACGAAGAAGCCTGTATTGAAAAAATATGGCGTATTGGCGGAGAATCAGGTTGGTATTATTGCAATTGGTTATGGAGAACAAGAGGTTTTATCGATAAAATATTAGGAGGCGTTGGACTTAGAAGAGGACGAACCAACCATAACAGCTTAAAAGCAGGTGATGCCTTAGATTTTTGGCGGGTTTTATATGCTAATAAGAACGAAGGACGCTTATTACTGTATGCAGAAATGAAGCTGCCTGGCGAAGCCTGGCTTGAATTTAATATAGTAAATGGAGCGTTAATACAAACAGCCACCTTTAGGCCCTTAGGAATATCAGGAAGGCTTTATTGGTATACCGTATTACCTTTTCATAGTCTAATTTTTAAGGGGATGCTTAGAAAATTAACAACCTCAAATGATTAAACGCATTATTTTTTTCCTCTTCATTAATTTCATTGGATTAGGTCTTGGAAGCATATTCACTAGTGATGCTGTCTCTTCAGATTGGTATCAAGAGTTGAACAAAGCGCCATGGTCACCACCTGGTTGGGTTTTTGGAGTTGCTTGGACTACAATTATGATCTGTTTCGCTTTATATTTGGCGTACCTTTTCAATTCGGCCAATCAAAAAAGAAAGCGTATACTTTTTAGCATTCAATGGATTCTAAATGTCGGGTGGAGTCCGCTTTTCTTTTATTTTCATGCTGTTACAGCAGCTTTAATCTGTATTTTAGCACTTACACTTCTTATTGCTTACTTATTTTTTAACTATTGGAAGGAACTCAGGATTAAAACACTTCTTTTAATCCCTTATTTTGCTTGGCTTATCATAGCAACATCGTTGAACGCTTATATTTTGTTTTACAATTAATGTATGAAGATTAATCTGTTTTGGTTTAGAAGAGATTTACGGTTGGAAGACAACACAGCATTGAATGCTGCTATGAATGCAAACCATAATATCTTACCCCTTTTTATTTTTGATGAAAATATTCTAAACGAATTACCTGATGATGACCCACGCGTAAATTTTATATATCAAACGCTTAAGAAGCTAAATCAAAGTTTACAAGTGCACAATGCTTCGATTTTAATCTACAAAGGAAAACCAGAAGACGTTTTTAAGGACCTTATCGAAACTTATACGATAGAAAATGTATATGTCAATAAGGACTATGAGCCCTATGCCATAAAAAGAGATCAAAAGATTAAGAGTTTATTATCTATAAGCAACATAAACCTCATAAGCTTTAAAGATCAAGTGATTCATGAGGAATCTGAAGTTTTAAAGGGTGATGGCACCCCTTATACTGTCTTCACTCCTTATAAAAATAAATGGCTCAAGGTATATACCCCAAAAAGCATTTTGCCAAAAGTAAACTTCAATAAATTTCATAAGGAAAAACATCATTTTCCAAACTTGAAGGATTTGAGAATAAAAAGTTCTAAAATCATTGTAAAGCCATATAAATTGAATGAGATTAGCAACTATGCCAAAACTCGAAACTTCCCTTACCTTGATTCCACCAGTTATTTAAGCCCCCATCTTCGCTTTGGAACCATTAGTATACGGCAAATTATAGCTAAACTTCAAGATAGCGATGACGTCTTTTTAAGTGAACTGATTTGGCGAGAATTTTTTATGCAGATTTTGTTTCATTTTCCAAAAGTAGTAAGTCAAAATTTTCGTTCTAAGTATAACGGCATCCAATGGTTAAATAATGAAACAGATTTCGAGATTTGGTGCCATGGTAAAACAGGATACCCACTGGTAGATGCAGGAATGAGAGAATTAAATGAAACAGGTTATATGCACAATAGAGTGAGAATGGTAACAGCCGGCTTCTTATGTAAACACCTTTTGATTGATTGGAGATGGGGAGAAGCCTATTTTGCAAAAAAATTACTCGATTATGAATTGTCATCAAACAATGGAAATTGGCAGTGGGCTGCAGGAACAGGGTGTGATGCCGCTCCCTATTTCAGAATTTTTAACCCAATAGAACAGTTAAAAAAGTTTGATCCCTCTCAAATTTATGTAAAGAGATGGATTCCCGAATTGGGAACATCAAATTACCCGAACCCTATAATTGAGCATAAATTTGCAAGAGCAAGAGCTTTAGAAAGATATAAAGCAGGAATAGAAAACTAAACACAACAAAACCTAAATTGCATTAAAATACAGTTTAGCCAAACCGTAATGATACTATAAAAAACGATAGAACAAACCTACCTCATCTAAGCTTACAACTCCCCGCTCCCGCTAAACTGTGTTTAGTGGCGTCAACAGTGAGCGAAAAATAATAAACTATTTTACAAAGCTTTTATAGAAATATAAGAGCTTTTAGTATTTTAGAACTATGAGTAGAAATTATAAGTTTCATAATAATTCGGGTTTGTACTTTGTAAGTTTTACTACAATAAATTGGATAGATGTATTTACCAGACAAATTTATTTTAATATTTTATCGAAAAGTGTAGATTATTGTAGAAAGGAGAAAGGCATGGAGTTGTATGCTTATTGTTTTATGCCGAGTCATATGCATTTAATATTTAGGTCGGCAGATGAAGACCCCTCAGGATTGATACGAGATTTTAAAAAACATACAGCAAGGGAATTAATAAAAACTATAGAGAATAACCCACAAGAAAGTCGCAAAGAACTATTATTATGGCTATTTGAACGAGCAGGGAAAAAGAATGCAACAAGAAGTAAATATCAATTTTGGCAACATCATAACAAACCAATAGAATTATGGAGTGAAAAAGTTATAAAGCAAAAAATAGATTATATACATAATAATCCGGTAGTAAGTGGATTTGTAACGAATCCAATAGATTGGAAATATTCAAGCGCAAGGAATTTTCAAGAAGACAATACGGTTTTGGAGATAGATTTGGTTGGTTTTATGGGATAAATTTTAAGTCAATAATATTGCTGATTGGCTATTTTTAGCTGGTTTTTCGCCACTAAACGCAGTTTATCGGGGTTGTTTTTTCTTTTGTAAGATAATCCTGTTTAATATTAGATAAACTTCCTATATTTAGGCAACTTTAAGTGGAATAAACATCATAAAGTATGTTTATACTATTGTTACCACAAATTTGATCAACCTATGAAAATTTACTCAAAAATTGTTGGAATCATTTTAACTTTAGCAGGAATCGGTGCATTTATCGTAATTATAATCGCAATTATTGAAACTGAGTATGTAGAAAATAAAATTGCTGCAAGCCTTTTGTTTATTCCGTGTATAATATTTTTACATTTTATGTACATTCATAATTTCGGATTGAATTTAAAATCTGAAATACCTAAAAAAAATTATCGTGTGATTTTAGTTCTAACTATTATATCACTTATTAGTTCAATTATTGTTCCTGGCGGTTATTTATTTAGTCAAATTAATATTGAAAATAATGCAAAAGAAATGATTGATCGTGGCAAAGATGTAAGTCCAAGTTCTGAACTCATTGCTAATTTAAAAACAAAATACGATGGTACAATGCTTTACGTATTAAACATTGTTACCCCAAAAAGAACGGAACTTAGTCCGAATTTCGAAGCATTCTTTATCGAATTAAAGGATAAGGATGGATTCAATATACAGACAATTGAAATAAAAGATTATACTAATTTAGTAGAAGAAAATAAAAAATATGGAATCACTTCTAATACTGAATATTATATTTCACTTTCTGACTATTTAAAAATCGCAGATTGGAACTTATTATATCGGAGAAAAAATTAAAACCGTATACATAGCTGTGAGCAATTCCATAAAAAATGATAAAAAAACGCTGTTAAACACTTAGATAAACTTCTTATAACCTATAGCAACCATAAGAGAGGTAAACGTCATAAAGTACGTATATATAATTGTTGAACATGATTTTGAACGAACCTATGAGAATACTGAAACAATGGATTAATCTGATTTTAATTTCATTTGGAATTACGCTGTTTGTATTATTTATATTTTCAGTAATAGCAAACGGGTTTGATTTCAGTAATTTCTTTGCTAAATTTTTCGTTTTAGTATTCGTTTTAATAGTTCTCGCAGGAATTGTCAGGTTAACTCTATGGGACCAGGATTTTCGAAATGAACATCTCATTTCCATGTTTTTATTTGGAATGTTTTGGGTTTTACTCATGGGCAATATGTTTTTTGCTGACCATGTTTACCGAATAGAAAAAGAGTATGTTGGACTTTCGGCAAGGGAAACTAATGACGAGGGCCCTGTTACGGTTACTGTAGACGGAGAACAAGGAGGGTCATATGAGTTTGAAGCTTCTGATTATTTAGACCCAATAATCAAAGATTTTGTAGTCAACAAAAACTCAACTGATTACGAAAAAATTAGAAGTGCTCTCGAAAAAAATAATGAGTATGTTCAAGAAGAGAAATATGAATATTGGCAGACCGCAGTAGTTGACGGATTCTATTCGCGAAAAACAACTAATTCAATAGAAAAAGGATTTTATTACTTTTTAGAATTATGTCACAAAACCGTTCCAACTCTAATTTTTATTCTTATTTTAAACTTTATAGTTCAAATTTTCACTCGTTTTGAATATTCTCTTTTAAGAGCCATTTATCATCCAACAGACTATTAAGAATTGAACAAATTTTGGGATTAAATTAATAATTTAACAAAAAGTAATACAGCAATCACAGGCCTCTTCAAAGCTTACAACTCCCTACCAATAAAAATAACGACCCATAAAAAAGATACATTTAAGTAAAATTAGATGTCGCTTTTTGTTTTGTAAGACACCCCAACTCTCGCTAAACTATGCTTAGTGGCGTACAGAGTTAGGAAATAACAAAAAGTCTTTACAGAAGAGAAGACAATACGGTTTTGGAGATAGATTCGGTTGGTTTTATGGGGTAAACTTTAAGTCAATAATATTGCTGATTGGCTATTTTTAGTTGGTTTGCCGCCACTAAACGCAGTTTAGCGGGAGCGAGGCTGTCAAATTATCCATTTTAAAACCAATAATTATTTAATTTAGTTAACGTTTTTTTATCAAGTTTAAAAGGAGAAGAATCAGGAAGAACACTGTCAATACCACACTTAGGACACATAGCTGTTTTACCATCATCAGTTGTTTCTAAGATTTCAGATGTGTCAAAGGTAGACTTACAATGATAGCATCCAGCCTTATTGGTTTTCTCCAATTCCGACATATTATAAATTGAATATTTAGATGCTCGTTTTATCTCCATTTTCTAATTAATCACAACGGTTTGAATATGGTGTGTTTGGCATTTTGAAGCACAAATTTTCAATTTACTACTATGTTTATTTATTGTTATCATCTTCCTTTTTATCACTATCTGCCAAATGCACTATATTTTTTGTTGGCAGTAGTTTTTTATTTTTTCGGCAGAAACAATTTCATGTTTTCAATTTCTAACTCATCTAAATGTCCCATTTTATTCTCGTCTTTAGTTATCAAGTGCATATGTAAAAATGAGTCGTGATGTGTAAAAACTCCTTTATGTTCTGTCGAGAAAAAACCAACAATTTCGGCTTCTTCATCTTTTAGTTCATAGTTCGTTTGTCCTTGGTGAGCTTGGTCAGGTGATGAAACTTTTGTTCCTTCTGGTAGATTCTGAATGTGAATGATTGCTTTTGAAACTTTTCCAATCAATTTGAACACAAATGGTCGTTTGAATTCAGTAGTTTTTTCGTCAATCAATTTTTCAAGATTTTGGATTGTCTTAATATTTGAAGATAAATCAACTTCATTCCATTCAGTCACATTAGCATAAACGAGGAAAGGTGCAGAAACATCAAATCGTTTTTCCACAGTCATTGTAGAATCAGAAGTCACTTTTGATACATAGCTTTTTCCGTTATTAATCAGCAATTCACCTGTCAAATAGGTCTTAGGACCAAGTGCATAAAGTCCTTTTTTATCCGAAATTGTGTCAAGGTTAATACTGCTACCTAATTCTCCTTTCCACATTACGTTTTTCATTGCTCCAACAATTTTAATGTCGGAAAGAGTCTCTGCGTCTTTTGTGTTATTCTCCTTTTTTGTCGAATTGCAACTCATCATTCCAATTGCTAGTAGAGATAATGTAATTTTTCTTATTATCATTTAATTTTTTCCGTTTTTTCAAATTACTGCCAACGGCGGGTATAAGAAACGTAGGGCTGAGGGTAAGCTCTAACTCAACGTTTATAACTAAGCCAAATATAATGTTTTGTCTTTACCTTCAATATTGAAACACCAAATTTTATATTTGGCGACTTGGTGGAGTAAATTTTAAGTTAATAATATTGCTGATTGGCTGTTTTTAGTTGGTTTGCCGCCACTAAACGCAGTTTAGCGGGAGCGGGGGGGTAAATTGATGATTTAACAAAAAGTAATACAGCAATCACAGGTCTCTTCAAAGCTTATAACTCCCAACCAATAAAAATAACGACCCACAAAAAAGATACATTTAAGTAAAATTAGATGTTGCTTTTTGTTTTGAAAAACAACCCTGTTAAGTATTCAAATAAACTTCCTATATTTAGGCAATTATATGTGAAATAAACACCATAAAGTACATTTACACAATTATTACCCTTAATTGCAAAATGAACAAACTACTTTTTATAGCCCCGCTTTTATTTATGAACCTTTCTTGTTCAGACAATGAAAAAAATATTGAACTAAAAACGGAAAACGATAAACTAAGAGCTCAAATAACCAAGCTGGAAAAACAGTACAATGGATTAATTGAACAAAATTCAAACCTTAAATCATTAAGTTCTGAAAACAAAAACAATCAAATAGTTCAATTAATAAATTCCAAGCTAATAAAAATACTTGATAAAAGATTTTTAGAAGATACATTAGATTTAGCAAAATATGGAAACGAGTATGTATTCAAAAGAGAAGTTGAACTTACTAAACTTGACAATAAATTATTTGCCGAAACTTTTGGAAATATTCGTGAAAAATTAGATTTGTTAGGATACTCGGTATTTAGCATTTGTGATGGGGAATCATTGCCTCTTGAAATGTGTAATTGTACCGATTCAATTTACATTGTTGTAGAACCAGAAAACATTGGAGAAGATTATGAACTATTTCGAATTGGATTTTTCTATAATGTAGATTTAATTTCGTTAATAAGAATTGAAAAAGATGACTATAAATATGATATTGAACTGACTTTTGAACACGGAGAGTACCCAAGAAAGACAAAAAAAATAAATTTAACAAAAATGGAATTGAGAAAATAACTATGGAGTTCTTTAAAAACCTTTTCGGAAAAAAGAAAGAAGTATACCAAATTCCTCAACAGAAAGCAGAAAAAATAGCTGAGCAACCAGAAGAAGAACCTTATGGAATTGATAAGAATTATGCGCATCAAAAAGCTATCGAATTAATCCCTGAGGAGTTTTTTTGGTCGAGTATTGACGACTTAGCACCATTTGGTTCAGACGATGGAGATATGGCACTGTCAGAATTTAGAGATTGGAAAAAAAATAATCCGAAAACAGAAACTTATGAATGTCTAAAATGGACTATTGAAGGTGTTTTTGAGAAAAATTTAGCAGAATACAACGAAAAAATACTTGATAGAACTCTGATTAAGTCGCAAATTGAAGATGATGATTTTAACGACCAACATTATATTTTTACTGTTGATATTTCTGTTATAGCAACTGGATTTGGACAATTAGTAGACGAAGGAAAAATTGACAAAAAGAACAAGCCTCTTATTCAATTGGCAATTGACAGACAAAAAATTTGGGCTGATCTAGCTACTAATTGGGAACATCGAACCGAATACATTGGAAATTTAAATGTTTTAGATAGAGTTTTAAAAGTTGCATAAAAAAGCGTGCTACAAGAACTATGCATTCATGTAGTCTGCTAAAATATGAGCTATACCACACAAAGGATCCGTGAGGCAGCGGGGATTTTTGTTTTTCATTTCAGAATTCAATTCCGCAAACTTGCTAAAAGTTCGATTTAATTTATCTGCTTATTTTGGTTTTCAGTTTCTTTTACTCTTTTTATATATCCTGATTTTTTTCCAACAAAAAATCCTAAAAGGAATATTCCAATTGGAACTATTAAAACTAAAATTAATTGGATTGGTCCGATAGCTAAATACATATTTTTCTGTTTGTTTTTTTGTTAATTTGTCGTTTTAAGTGCGTTCTCCCAACGAATGACTATGCGTACCGGTACGCATATATCCATTACATAAATCAAATTTAAGAAATATCTTTCGTTGTAAAGTAATATTCTTTTTACCCAATATTTTTATTTTTACTAAGTTTTTCGAGATCTATGCTAAGGGGTAAATTTTAAGTTAATAATATTACTCATTGGCCTTTTTTAGTTGGTTTGCCGCCACTAAACGCAGTTTAGCGGGAGCGGGGGTAAACCTACACCTTCAAAGCTTACAACTCCCAACCAATAAAAATAACGCTCCTTAAAAAGATACATTTAAGTAAAATTAGATGTCGTTTTTTGTTTCGTAAGGCAAATCTGCTAAATATTTGGATAAACTTCTTATATTTAGGCAATTATAAGCGAAATAAACGCCATATGACGTTTAGTCAAAGTATAATAAGAATTCTTATGAGCAGAAAAATCCCAACCAGAAAAGTTATTAAAAGTTTATTTGCAAAATCTGGAAATCTTTGTGCGTTCGAGAATTGCAAAAATACATTAATTGATGATGAAGGTGATGTATTAGGAGAAGTTGCTCATATCGAAGCTGCTAGCGAAAATGGGCCAAGATATAACCCTAATTCGGATGATGAATACCGAAGAAGTTTTAATAATCTTATATTACTATGTGAGCGACATCACAATATAGTAGATAAAAAGCCTCAAAAATATACAACTGACTACCTTACACAACTAAAAGAAGGGCATCAAAAAAAACATTCAGCATCTGACTTCGAAATTTCGAATGAAACAGTCTCAAAAGTAATAACAAGAATAGAAAAACAATTTGTACAAAAAAATGAAAATTCAGGAAATGGAACACAATTTAATATTCAAGGAAGCGACATCAAAATTATTTCAAAAACTATCAAAGAAGAGTTTAAATCAAAGAAATCAAATGACCTATTTGTTATTATTACTACTATTCTTGGTTTAGTTTTTGTTTTACTTACTATATTTTCTAGATCAACCGAGATATTTCTAAACTTAAATCCATATGTTTCTTTATTACTCATATTGAGTATTATACTATTTATGTTACTATTTGGTTTTATAAGCTGGGCAAGAATTAATCATAAAAAAGGTCTATATAACAAGAAATTAAGAACTTATAGCAAAATTATATTCTTTTGTCTTCCAATAGTAGGCTTTATAATTTGGTTTGCTTTTATTCGATTGACCCAAGAGGAAATTTTAGAACTGAATAAGCATATTAAAGTGGGAGATATGTACTACAGCAGTGAAAGTCTGCAAAGGTCTGCACTTGAACCATATCGAAACGCAATAAAAATTGACCCAAGTCAATCAGAAATAATCAAACGTATTAAAAAATTAGAAAAATGAATAGCCTTAGACGATTACTAATTATCTTATTTTTCGTTCAAATAATACAATCATTTGGCCAGAACCAAGGTACTTTTGGCAGCGATGACATTGATGCCCTAATTCCAATAATTAAAGATGATCATGAATATTGGTGTCGCGAAATTGATCGTCATAAAATAGGTTTTTTTCCTACTTCTGAATTGATTCAAGAATTCAAAGAACTTGGTATGCCTTCAAAAGCCATTAGATGTTTAAGAAAAAAAGTTCAAGAAAATCTTAAAATTCATGTAATTAAATTTGAGTGCTTTTCACCAAAATGTCATGATGGTATTAAAGCAGATATTTCGTATGAAACCAAAGAAGCCATTTTTTTTCAAAAATCCAATAAAAGAAAATTCAGAAATTTTTCAAGAAAAGTAATTGCCGATTATATAAAAGACACTGCAAAGTTTAATAATCAAGAACTTCCAACAGTCTTTTTGACTGGTATTATTCACAAGAGTGATTCTAGTCTCACAGCAAAAATAAGTTTGAAGTATCAAAATCAGAATAACGTTGGAGGACAATTATTGGCAACCAAAAATATTGAATTCAAGTCGTTAAAAGGAAGAGATGTCCAAAAGGCATGTAATCAAATTGCCCTTTGGGCTTTAAGCATAATAGAGGATGAAATAAATCACTAAAACTCTCCCAACTCCTGCTAAACTGTGCTTAGTGGCGTACAGAGTTAGGAAATAACAAAAGTTTTTACAGAAGAGAAGAGAATACGGTTTTGTAGATAGATTAGGTTGGTTTTAAGGGGTAAATTTTAAGTCAATAATATTGCTGATTGGCCATTTTTAGTTGGTTTGCCGCCACTAAACGCAGTTTAGCGGGAGCGAGGGGGCTTTTTATTTGCTCATAAATTTCCCTACGATATCATTTGGCATAGTGGGTGAGGAATCATCTTTTAAAAGTCCTGTTTCGGCTCGACTGAATAACGCTTGCATAATGAGTTGTTTGTCCTCTTTTTCCACTTTTGAATCTTTTAAAAGAGATAAGTAGAAATAAGTTAAAGTATATCTTTCTTCACAATCACGAGCCAAATGAAAGGAACTGAACATAACCTTGGTGACAGCTCTTATTACGAAAGCCATGAATGAAATAAAAGTGATATATATTATTGACCATCTTATCGCTGCACTTTTGTCTCCATTAAAAAACGATTCATAGATTTGCTCTGGAGTTGTCCAAAGTAATTTGCCCAAAGAGAAAACAACAATTAAAACAAGCCCAACCAAAACCACTAAGGCTAGCCAACCTTGTTTTTTTAATTTTTTAGCTCTATCTGACCAGTATAAAGCGGGTTCTTCAAGTTTTAGCTTTTCTTGATACGTTTCTTCTAGATCTTTTATCCGTTCATCCGAATTGTTACTAAATTCTTCATATTCTCCTTTAGTATTAATAAACCAATCGGAATATGTTTTTTCTTTCTCTTCTTTAAATTCGTCCAATGCAATTCCAAATTCTTCATACTTTTTTGTACTATTTTTTAGATGCTCTACTAGTTCACTATCTAATTTCGGCAGGCTATTTTGAAAATCGCTTCGCAATTTAGAAAGCGCTGATTTTTCTTTATTCCTTCTCTCCGTAATTAGCGTTGAATCTTTTAGTGTAAACTCATATGCTAATAAATATCCATTAAAATTATCTCTAATAGCTATATTTTGATTTAAATTTCCAGTTACATACGTATAAGCTCCAATGAAGGATTTGGTATGACTTTTATAAACGTCAATTAAAAACTCCGTCTCTGGACAATCGTAAGTGAAATTTGTTCCTGTGCGACCTTGTATTTGATTTTTAAGACGTCCGAAAAAGCTTTGCAAATTCGCTTCTTCTTCATTACCATAAGATTCTAAAAAACTTATCAATCGACCTTCCACAAACTCAAAATACGTTTTCGAAGCGAGTAATTCATTTGGCAAATTTTCGGATAACTTTTCCCATCCTTTGATTTGTTGACTTACAAATCGGTGTATTTGTCCAAAACCTTTAAATTCAAAATTTAAATTCAGATGGGGATAACTCAAATCGATTTCAACTGAATTGAACCACTTTGTATTTGTCGTTTGGGATATTTTTTTTCTAAATTCAGTTTGTGTCATAATTTTTCAGCTTGCAGGCAACAAATGGCTATACGTACCGGTACACATATATCCATTATGCAAATCAAATTTAAGAAATATCTTTCAAGATTAGGTAATAAACTATAATTCAAAATCCAATAATTCCTTTGGATGTACTTCTAACCCAGCTCCCGCTAAACTGTGTTTAGTGGCGTACAGAGTTAGGAAATAACAAAAAGTTTTTACAGAAGAGAAGACAATACGGTTTTGGAGATAGATTTGGTTGGTTTTATGGGGTAAATTTTAAGTTAATAATATTGCTGATTGGCCATTTTTAGTTGGTTTGCCGCCACTAAACGCAGTTTAGCGGGGCGGGGGTGATGTATCCTACTAGAAGAAAGACAAAGTCTTAAATCTTACGAAGCTGGTTTTTATTTATAATAGTAATACCAATTACTATCATAATTTGTGTCAAAATTCTCTTTACTGTCAAGGTAAACGGAAAAATAATCTTTCTTGAAGTACTTAAATTCATCGCAATCTTTAAGTAAGTCAAAATATTGTTCAGACCATTTTTTATGTATTTCTGAATCTTGATATCTTTTCAATTGTTCATCTGTGTATAAAAAGAATGTTACTCCAGAAAAGGCTTTTGCTATTTCCCATATCTCTTGATTATTTAGGTCAGACTTTAGTTTTTTTATTTCCGCTTCAGGTATACTTTCATTAGCCTCAATTTTTGCTATGGATTCAAAGTCGGTAAAGTAAACATACAAGTTGTTTGTCTTGTATGTAAATCCAAGTATTTTTTTAATCCAATTCGGTTTATTTTCGACTTCGTAATTCGATTTTACTTCTCTGAATTTTTCGGCTATCTCTTTTTGTTTTCTTTTGTGGAAATTGTAAGTCTTATTATTCATAAATTTCCCTTTATCTCTTGCATGTTCAAGACAAATTTGAAGTCGAGGATGAGATTTGTTGTTTTTTATATAATCAAAGATAATATTCAGAGTTTTGACTTCATATTTTTGGTCAATCCATTTAGCAAGAGGTTCGAATTCCTCTTTTATTTTTGAAATTCCTTGTTTTATTTTCTTGGTAGATTTGTAATCTTTGTCGGAGGTAAATATCATATTTCGTTAGAACAGGGATTTTTCTCAAATGGCATACAACTATTGAATAAACGCAATATTGCGTTTATTCCCCCAAATAAGCTGGGTATACGCAATAGAGTTGCGTTTATTTTTTATATATGAATCAAATTTAAGAAATATCTTTCATTATTGAGTAACAACTTTTTTACCCAATATTTTGCTTTTTACTAAGTTTTTCGAGGTTTATGCTACGAGTATACAGGTGTCATTAAGAGAAATTAAATGCAGCTTTTCGTTTTGTATGTTGTCTGCGAAGCTTAAAACTTCGCATAGCAAGGAATCTATTTAAAACCATCTTTTTCTAATTCAAAATCTAATAATTCTTTAGGGTTAACATTTAGACCACTAGAAATTTTAATCAAAGTACGAAAAGTAATATTTGTTTTTCCTTTTTCTATCTTACTAAAATCACTTGGATCTATATCGCATAGCGCATCCATCTCTTCGAGAGTGTAATTCTTACTTTCTCTAAGCTTCTTTATTCTTTTGCCAAAAACAATTAAAAATTTATTTAATGCATTATCAACATTCATTACTTCATATTTTTAAGTGAAGTTGATATTTATTCAAAAAACTTCTTGAGAGTTTGTATCCACAACTAAGTGTCTTTGCATATAAATACCTCAACGACTTGGAAATCTCAAAAGATCTGGTTCAGGAAGTGTTTGTTGAAGTATGGGAAGATCAAATCGCTTTTAAAAACAAAAACCATGCAACAGGTTTTTTTTACAAAACTGTAAAAAATAAATGTCTTCTTTTTTTAAAAAGTAATATGCGTTGATAGCCAGAGCTAAAAGCTACACTTGACTCAAGTGTTTTAAGGCTCTTTTATATTAAGTGTCATTCAGAACGAAGTGAACCTGCCTGCCTGCCTGCCGGCAGGGAATCTCTTTAAAATTAAACGGTTAGACATTCGTTTTTTGAGATTTTTCGACTACGCTCAAAATGACACCTTCAAGCCTTTTAAACAGCCTCCTTCATTTTATATCTAAACCTCTACTTTTTCTTTCTTAATCCTTCTTCTAAAATATTCTACAAACAAAATAACCAATACACTGATACCAAACAACGGAAAAACAATACCTAGTAAAACAATTAAAGCCATAATGCCATAACCTGCTCTAAACTGCAAAGGAACTTTTGGTGTGCCCCATTTTTTATGTGGTTTACGCTTTATATACGATATTAAGGCGGCAATAGACATAAAGGCTAATAACACGGCTACACCAATCATAAGCACCCAATTCCAGGTACCAAACTGTCCTTGATGAAATGCCATAAACCACATACGGCCTCGCATTAAAATACCAACATCTTCCCAGTTATGATTTACTAATTGTTTTCCCGAATATTGATCAAAGTGAAAACGTTTCTGTGTTCCCAAATCAAAGGTCGTATTGTAAATGCTATACACGCCCTTTTCATCTTTTGGGAGGCCTATGCTCACTTCACCTTTTAAATTCATGGACTTGGCAAGTCTTACCATCTCATCCAAAGAAATAGCCTTTCCTTCAATAGTCGATTTTAAACCTCTGGCATTCCAGGTTTTAGGAAAACCCGTATTTGTAACCCTTTGTACCCATTTAAAGTTATCCCCAAAAACATCGGTCCAAGGCATCCCACCCGCTAAGGTCATGAGTAATAAAATAGAAATCCAAAAGCCAAAAACGGTATGCAAATCTCTAAAAAGTATCTGCTTTCCTTGTTTAAAACGAACCTTAAAAAACCCTTTGATGCCTTCTTTTTTAGCAGGCCAAAACACATAAATACCCGTAATAATTAATACAAAAAGCCAGCTGGCAATAAGCTCTACGATTTTGGTACCAAATTGACCCAATAGCAATTCGCCATGCAACTTTCTAACGGTATACATATCTGAATCTTTAGGACTGATACGCCCGGTAACCTCAGCCTTATATGGGTTTACATATACACTGTTTTTATGACTAAACATCCCCGAGGTAAAAGCCGTTGCCTGATTTGCTTCCGTAGGAATCACCATGGTATTAGGTGCTTTATGTAATAATGGTTTTGCTAGTTGCCATTGCTCTTGATAGGACATAGCCTTGCCTTCGACCTCAACAACTTTTATATGTGCTTGTTTTGGCGCTTCGTAAGCATCTTTAAATAAATAGATACCTCCGGTAATGGCCAAAATAATAACGAATGGTAAAGAAATAAGCCCGGCAATAAAGTGCCATTTCCAAAGCCATTGATTTAATTTATGATCTTTTTTTAACATGGTTTAAAAGGATTAAAAGTGGTTGTCTAAAGACTGTCATTCCTGCGAAGGCAGGAATCTTATAAATTGAATCTAAAATTAAACAGGTTCTCAGAATGACATTAAATTTCAAAGAGATTCCCTGCCGGCAGGCAGGCAGGCAGGTTCACTTCGTTCTGAATGACAGTCTTTAGACAGCCACTTTATGATTAAAATTTATACTTTACTCCAAGATGAAAAGCTCTAGGGTTGCCTATCACATAACCGTTTTCTCTTCTAAACCTGTTATAACTCGCTCTAGCAGCATATAGCTCATCAAAGATGTTTAACGCATGTGCCCAAACTTCAAAATGTTTCGCATTATAAGACACCAAAGCATTAAACACATTGTGCCCGTCGTAAATAGCAGTATCGAAAGTGCCATCACCATGATCTATTTGATCTTCAAAACTGGTATTATATTTACCAACTAATTCGTGCGTCACACTTAATAAAAGCCCTTTAATGGCCTGAGGTCTATAAGCAATTTTAGAAGTTCCTAAAAGTTTAGGAGCCGTTTCCCTATCGGTGTTAGAATAATCAACCCCTCTATCGAAAAAATCGACATACCTGTGCTTAGCAAAGCTTCCGTTATGGCTAATAGTTAATGTTTCAACCGGGCTATATTTTATGCCATACTCTAGACCATAAGAACGTGTTTTCCCTACATTGGCATTAAAGAATTCATCATTTTCATCACGTAATGTAACAAGTGTATTCTTCCCTTCTAAAAGATAGACCGCAACATCTGCTTTTAAAGTATTTGAGAGTCTCAAATAAGTGCCTATTTCAAAATTATCATAACTGCTCGGTTTTAGATCGAACACATCGCCACCAACCCCAACAAAACTATTACGATATAAAGTGGATGTTTGTGGCGGCGTAAATCCGTTAGAGTAATTAGCATACAATCCAAGCTTTTCAGTCAGGTTATAATTTGCTCCTAATTTTGGCGATACATTCCTGTAAGTGTTTTTAGAATCCTTAGGGCCAGCCACGCCATCAACTAAATTATTATAATCGTACTCAAAACCGTCATATCGTAAAGATGCTGTTACTTTTAATGCTTCAATGGGGTTGATCTCATACTGAAAATAGCCCGCATAGTTTAAAATACTCGCATCATAATTAAGAATATAATCACCGGAATTTAATGTGTATCCTGTATTTTGACCTGTGGCAGTATCAACCATTA
Organism: Flavivirga spongiicola; assembly: GCF_030540825.1. Taxonomy (NCBI): domain Bacteria; kingdom Pseudomonadati; phylum Bacteroidota; class Flavobacteriia; order Flavobacteriales; family Flavobacteriaceae; genus Flavivirga; species Flavivirga spongiicola. Next base: position 2,126,099 of record NZ_JAUOEO010000001.1, on the reverse strand, counting down.
CAGCAATTGTTTCGGCGACATAATCTTGTGGAGAATAGTCTAACGAAGATCCGACAATTAATGTAGATTTTGCGAAATCGAAATCTATTTTATGCTGCACTAAACCGACAACGCTTGAAAATGAATTTTCATTAATTTCACCACTTCCAAAACCCGTTAATTGGCCACTGTTTCTAAACTGCCTAATGCGGTAAGACGGCGTTTGTCCCATTTCATTTTTTCTAAAAACAAAGTTGAATGCCGTTTTATTTTGGGCATTCCAGATTTTATCTAAGGTACTTCTAAACCTAAAAGAAAAAGCGGCTCGTTTGGTAAAGGTTTGATCACTTTCATAATTCCCTCCAGAATAATCTGACTCACTTATAGATCCTGCCATATCTGACCGGTAATCAATAATATCGAACACGTTTGTCCAGTTTAATGTGGATGACAAATGATTCACATTTTTAAATGTTAATGCGAATTTTTCATAATCACTATGCTCTACAGGACCATCATTACGTTGTGTAGATTGCACACCAATATAAAAGCCAACCTTTTCGTTGGCATACTTAGAGAGCTCTAATTCATAACGCGTTAATCCCATGTCATTAATTTGAAATCCGGCATGTCCGGAAAAATCTCTGGTAGGGTTTTTAGTAATAAAGTTAAAACTACCTCCAATAGCTTCGCTTCCATAAATACTGGATGCCGGTCCTTTTAAAACCTCTAAACGATGAAAGGCAACGTCATTCATTTCTAAAAGGGCATTATGATTAAAAACCGCTGTTGGACGAACTGGTAATCCATCTTCAACATATAAAAACAGTGATTTGGTAGATATTGGAGAACGTACAGACATAAAATGCTGCTCGTTACTGGCAGCTCTGGAGGTAGACATTAAAACGCCCGGAACATTGTTTACCAATTGGTCTATCCCAAAAGCTTTAGTCTCTGTAATATTCTTAGAGGCTATGACCGAAATGGAAGCTGGAACTTCTTTCCTTTTTTGAGTTTCCCTACTTGCCGAAATAACCACTTCTTCCAAAGCTTCATCGTTATAAGCAAGCACAATAATATTCTCTCCTTTTGAAAGGGTTTTAGTAACTGTTTGGTACCCTATAAACTTGATAACAACACCAGTATCTTCTTCTAAAGAAATTGAAAATTCGCCATGGCTATCTGAAACAACCGCATTTTGTAAATTAATTTGGGACTGAATGGTGGCTTGTGCCAATGGTTGATTATTAACATCTACAACTTTTCCGTTGTATTTGTTTTGCGCATACACGCATAAGCTTGCAAAAAAAGTTACAAGCACTAGTATGTTTTTCATTTGTACTAATGATTAGTGTTTTAAGTATTAGATATCACCAACGCATGATTCATAAAACCATACGGGTTGTATGTAATAAAATTTAATTTATGGAATGGACAACTGAGGCAATCTAAAAAGTGTCATATTTTGTCATTCAGAGCAAAGCGAAGAATCTTATGTTATTATAAATCAATACATCGTATTTCTAGAGATTTTTCACAGCTTCGCTGCTACCTTCTAAACAAAATATATTTTGTTTCTCGGTAATATTCAGAATGGCACTTTTAAACAGCCTTGTTCTAAAAACTAAAAAAAGTTATTAAGCCTGAGGAGGCGGGATTAAAATATCCGTAGTTAAATTGGTAAACGTATTATGGTAGTTCCAATTATTTTTAACCGAAATAGGAGGCTGCTCTAAACAAAAATAAGCGTTGTTTTTATGAAAATAAACAGGAATAAAAGCCTCGAAGATCGAGTCCAAAAATGAAGTACCTTCAGAATCATCAACCGAATTTACAGTCAATTGATTTGCTAAATGGCATTTACCATTACATTGTAATTCTGGCTTTTCTTTATTAACACAGTAGGTTTCAATAATATAATCTATGTTAAGTTGAAAATACGCCACATACCCCATATTATAAGCTGGCCTTAAAGCAAAAGCAAAAAATAAAATAAATGGATATAGTTTCAACTAATAGGCTGATTAAATATAACTGCGAAATTAACACAAAACTTTTTCTTGCAATAAATTATTTATAGAAATTTTCTTAATAAATCCTTAACAAACAACTGTTTTTATTGCGATTTGTTTAATTTTACCGTCTATGAACTTATTTCCCATAAATGCAGGAAATCTAAAACTTGATGGCGGTGCTATGTTTGGTGTTGTGCCTAAATCATTATGGCAAAAAACGAATCCTGCCGATGCTAATAATATGATTGAGCTTGCAACACGTTGTTTACTCATTGAAGATGGTAACAGACTCATATTAATAGATAATGGCATGGGCAATAAACAATCTGAAAAGTTCTTTAGTTATTATTATCTCTGGGGAAATCATACTTTAAAAGGTTCTCTTAAAGCACATGGTTTTCATCCAGACGATATCACTGATGTTTTCCTGACACATTTACATTTTGATCATTGCGGAGGTAGTGTTCAATGGAATAAGGATAAAACAGGATACGAACCTGCTTTTAAAAATGCGCACTTTTGGAGTAATAAAGATCATTGGTTGTGGGCAACACAACCCAATAGACGCGAAAAAGCATCTTTTTTAAGAGAAAATATTATTCCTATAGAAGAAAGTGGGCAACTAAAGTTCACATCGCTTCCAAAAGACGATTTACTTAATAATTCAGAACTTGGTTTCGATATCTTTTTTGCTAATGGCCATACCGATAAGCAAATGATTCCGCTTATTAAATATAAGGATAAAACCATCGCTTTTATGGCAGACTTATTGCCTACTGCCGGGCATTTACCACTTCCTTACGTTATGGGTTACGATACCAGACCCTTGTTATCTATTAACGAAAAAGAAAAATTCCTTAACATCGCAGCCGAAAATAATTACTACTTGTTTTTAGAGCACGATGCCTATAATGAAATAATCACTGTACAAAAAACAGAAAAAGGAGTGAGGCTAAAGAATACCTATACGACTCAAGATATATTTAACTAAACAAAATTTAAGACTAAAATTAAAACATGAAAACAATTAAGACAATAACAGCTTCTGCCTTTGCAGCTATACTAATCTCAGGATGTGGTAGTACAGCAGGAATCCTATCAACACCTGTAGAGAATATTGATAATACGCCTTTAAAGGTTACAGAACTAACTAAAGCAGAAAAGCACAATTGGGGGCATTTGGATTTGGTAAAAGATACCATTCCAGGAATGAGTGTTGATAAGGCTTATGCTGAAATTATCAAAAACAAAAAAGGTAAAAAAGTTATTGTAGCAGTTATAGATTCTGGAATTGATATTGACCATGAAGATTTAGATGATGTATTATGGACCAATACAAAAGAGAAGCCAAACAATGGAAAAGATGATGATAATAATGGCTATATAGACGATATACATGGATGGAATTTTTTAGGTGATGGCTATGATGAGCAATTGGAGTTCGTTAGAATTTTAGCTCAGGGAGATACTAGCAACCCTGACTATAGCAGAGCACTAACCGAGTACGATAAAGAATATCAAAAATATTCAGGTTACAAAGGAAACTACGAACAGATCTTTCAACAAATAAAATCTGCTGATGCCACTTTAGCTAAACACTTTGGAAAGGAAGATTATACCAAAGCAGAAGTGAATGCTATCAAAACAGAAGATGAAACTCTTAAACAAGCTGTACAGGTAGCTAAATACATGTTTAGTAATGGTATGGACTCTCTTGCTGATGCTAAAAAAGAAATCTCTAAAGGGATAGAAAGTATCAATGAAAGATTAAATTATAACCTAAACAAAACGTTTAAAGGGCGTACTACTGGTGATAATCCAGACGACATGTCTAGTACTTCTTATGGTAATGGTAATGTAAAACCCGTTAAGAAAAGTGAAAGTCATGGTACACACGTAGCAGGTATTATTGCTGCAGAACGTAATAATGGCAAAGGGGCCAATGGCGTAGCAAATAATGTGGCTCTTATGAGTATAAGAACCGTACCAAATGGCGATGAGTACGATAAAGACGTCGCTCTGGCTATTAGATATGCTGTTGATAATGGCGCACAAATTATAAATGGAAGTTTTGGTAAAAGTTACTCACCACATAGTGATTGGGTACGTGATGCTATTGCTTATGCAGGAAAAAATGATGTGCTTATTGTACACGCTGCCGGAAATGATAGCAAAGATGTAGATACGGAGCCTAATTTCCCTGATGACAATATAAATGGTCAAGAAGTTTCAGATACTTACATAAGAGTTGGTGCTTTAGCTCCAAAGTATGGTTCTGGATTGATTGCTGGTTTTTCTAATTATGGAAAGCAAAATGTAGATGTTTTTGCTCCCGGAGCTAAAGTATATTCTACAACACCAGAAAACGAATATGATACTAAAGGTGGAACGTCTATGGCGGCTCCTGCTGTTGCTGGTGTTGCTGCTTTAATTCGTTCTTACTATCCAAAATTAAGTGCGGCTCAAGTAAAGCAAATACTTATGGATTCTGGTTTAGCTGTAAAAACAAAAGTGGTTGTTGGTGGTAATACTGATGATGTAAGACCTTTTGCTGATTTAACAAAATCGTCTAAAATGGTTAATGCTTATAATGCTTTAATTATGGCGTCTAAAATGTCTAAATAATATTAATTAAATGAATAGAAGGCTCTCTAAAAAATGTCATTGCGAAGGAGGTACGACTGTGGCAATCTGTTTAAATTAAACAGATTCTTCTTCAGCTTCACTTTGTATCTTCAAACAAATATATTTTGTTTTCGATAATGTTCTGAATGACACGCTTTAGAGCGCCTTTTTTAACCCAATATTTTATACTATGAAACGATTCTTTTTTTCTGTTTTAAGCTTAGGCGTCTTTATTTCTTGTAGTAGTTCAAAAAATATGACTCCTCCAAAAGTACCTGCTGTAACGACGCCACAAACCCAAACTTCGCAAGCGTCAAATACGTATTGGCAACAACATGTAGATTATAAAATGGAAATTGATATGGATGTAAATACGTATCAATATAAAGGGAATCAAACCTTGGTATATACCAATAACTCACCCGATGTATTAAACCGAGTGTATTACCATTTATACTTTAACGCTTTTCAGCCAGGAAGTGAAATGGATGTGCGTTCTCGCACCATTGCAGATCCGGACTCAAGAGTTGGAGACCGCATTAGTAAATTGAAGCCTAATGAAATAGGTTATATAAAAGTTAATTCATTAAAACAAAACGGCACAGTTTTAAAACACGAAACGGTGGGAACTGTTTTAGAAGTCGATTTAGCGAAACCGATACAACCGGGGGAAAGTGTTACCTTCAATATGGTTTTTGATGCACAAGTCCCTGTTCAAATACGTCGTTCTGGAAGAAACAGTAGGGAAGGTGTTGCCTTGTCTATGACACAATGGTATCCAAAATTAGCAGAATACGATTTTGAAGGATGGCATGCCGACCCATATATTGGACGTGAGTTTCACGGGGTTTGGGGAGACTTTGATGTTAAACTAACCATTGATAAAACTTATGTTGTTGGTGGTACCGGTTACCTACAAAACCCTGATGCAACAGCCAATAATGGTAAAATAACATGGCATTATAAGGCACCAAAAGTACACGATTTTACCTGGGCTGCAGACCCGGACTATATCCACGATACACTACAAATTCCAAATGGTCCGTTGTTAAACTTCTACTATAAAAGCACCTTAGATGCAGAAAAGAAGGAAAGCTGGAAAAAATTACAGCCAAAAACAGCAGCGCTTATGAAATATTTTAGCGAACACATTGGCACATACCCTTATAAGCAGTATTCTGTTATCCAAGGCGGTGATGGTGGTATGGAATATGCTATGTGTACCTTAATAACAGGAAACCGTAGTTTTGGAAGTTTAGTTGGTGTTACAGCACACGAAATGGCACACACGTGGTTTCAATTCTTATTGGCTACTAATGAGGCTAAGCACGAATGGATGGACGAAGGTTTTACCTCATATATTAGCGAATTAGCTGAAAATGAAGTTATGAGTCGTAACAGAAAAAACCCTGTTGCCGGTGCTTATGGAAGTTATATTTATTTGGCTAAATCTGATAGAGAACAGCCACTTACTACGCATGCAGATCGTTATCATTATAATCAAGCCTATGGTATTTCTGCATATAGCAAAGGCTCTGTATTTTTAGCGCAGCTAGGTTATATTATTGGTGAAGACAATTTAAAGAAAACCATAAAAAAATATTTTAACGATTTTGCTTTTAAACACCCAACACCTAATAGTATTATCCGTTCTGCCGAAAAAGTATCTGGTTTAGAACTGGATTGGTACTTAATGGATTTTGCACAAACCACTAATACTATTGATTATGGTGTGAAAAATATTGAAGAAAAAAACATCACATTAGAGCGCATAGGTCAGATGCCAATGCCAATAGATGTAACAGTAACTTATACGGATGATACTACCGAAGACTTTTATATCCCTTTACAAATGATGCGTGGAGAAAAACCAACCTCAGCTACTTTAAAAGCAGATTGGGCCTGGGCATATCCTACTTACACTTTTGAGGCTTCTAAAGCTGTTAAAAGTGTTCAAATTGACCCTAAAGGGATGATGGCGGATGTGGATAAAAAGAATAATGTTAAATAGATTGATTTCATTTTGAATAATCTATTTAATAAAATTTTAAGACCTCTTTTTACAAAGAGGTTTTTTTATTCTAAACGATTTGATTTTACAGAGATCTTTTTAGGATAAACCTTCAAGATTCTTTTAAGGGCGTTCAGGTTTTTAGTAGACTTAAACCCCTTATTTCTCTGTTTTGGTATTAGAATGATGTAGGTATACTCTTTATTCAGTATGACAAAAAATCATATTTTAGAGAAAAAATACTACCCAACCAATCCATATGTTGTTTTTATTATAAAAGACATCATATGAATAATCCAACTCATTTCATTTTTACTAAACCATTACAGTTGTTAATAATAATTATATTATTACTAATTTTTGGAGGCTGCAGTAATGACTCTAATCTTGATTTATTATATAAAAAAAAGAACCACTATCATGAAGCATTCCACGAATATTACAATTGTATTGATGATATTTTAAAAAAAAACAAGATTGCAAAAGATGAAATTAATGATGTAATAATTGAATCTCATCGTATGGGTTTTAATTTAAAATTGATACCATATCTTGAAAATGAATTAGATAAAAACCCAGGCAATTATGATTTTCATTCTCTTTTAGCAAAAATAATTCATGATCAAGGCTCTTACGAAGAAGCTTCTACATACTTAAGTAAACTAACTGACATAGAAAATAATCATATAATTTTATCACGTTTATTAGAGATGAAATTAGATAGAGTGGATGAAACCTGGGTAACCCAATTTGTTGATAGTATAAGTGAAAAAGATTATCAAAACTATAACTATAATTTATCTAAAGTTTTCGAAATAAGAGGTGATTTTGACAAAGCATTGAAAGCAAATTACAATAATGTTGATAATGCTAAAAATGGTAATTACTTAAGGTCAAAATATGCCAAAAACATATCAACAATTCACAAAGAATTAAATAATGGATTATTACGAGATTATTTTTATTTTTTGTATCATCATTCTATTAAATACAAAACGTACGATCGTTTAAAAAAATATCATAATGAATATGATGATTATAAATTGATATCATCACAATTAAGCATCAAAGTTCTTTCAAAAGATAATGTAAATATCCGTCAAAATTTTGAGATTAATTTTAATAAAAGATGTAATAGTATTAAGCTACCGATCTCTCTTTCAACTGGTAATGAAATTGAATTCGAAACCAGAATTAATCCAGAAAAAAAATTTAAAATTAAGCATGAGAGACATCAAAAAAATGAAATCCTTAGTATTAAATTTAACGATACTATACAAGAATCAGAGACAATAAATATTAAGGTCTCCTACAAATCAGCACTTCGAAATAATAGCACTGATTGGTCAAACTTTGATTTTAAGGTTTTTCATCCTGTCAGTAAAATCAATTTACAGCTTTCAAATGATTTAATCTTTAATAAAAAATTTTCCAAATTTTATAGTCATATTAAAATTCATAAAATAAACGCACATAAATATGAATTTCAAATAGAAGACCCAAATGTAATTGAACTTATTAGGTTTAATTTTACAAAATCTGATACGATTAGTTGGGTTTCAAATAAAATACTTTTCCTGTCAACATTTTGTATAATCATTGCATTCCTTATGGTTCTTATAATTACATTTTACGGTACGGCTAAGGGGGCTAAAATAGGGTTAATTGTTCTCTCGATAGCGTACATTATTCCAATTTTGTCAATTACATTAACAGAAAACTGGCACCTTGATTTATCAGAAAAAGTTTTTGGAGAAATATTTTCATATAAACAAGGTTTTTCTCAAAAATTTCTTGCACTAATATTGTTGTCTATCAATACACTTCTTTTGACTTTTTCTTATTGGTTTATTAGAGATTTTAAATCTCGATTAAGAGAAAATATAGGTAGAGTTTATATTGAGTTTTATCTATTAACTGTACCTATAATTATTCCTATTATACTTTCAACTGGATTTTCATTTCTTAGTTTAAAGTATTTGCATAACAATCACGATTGGTACTTTAATTCATATATTGTTGTTTTTTATGTATTACTTTCAACTATTGTCATAATAATAATGTTAAGACAAACAAACCAATCGCTAATATCTCTTTTTACTGGTTCTTTCATTGGGATTTTAGCAATGTTTTTAGCAAATACTTACCCCTTTTTAAAAATAATTTTTCTAGTGGTATTCTCTTCCTTAGTACTTTTAATTCTTTATGGCCTTTGGATAAAATATAAATCAGAATGGAAAAATGTAAAAATTGAAGAGTCTAATAAAAAGACTATTCTTTCTAGACTTGAAAAAGACATCAAATACATATTAGACAAATATTCTTATGTAATAAAGGTTGCAACATTGATCTCAGGATTAGCAGCATTCTCAGTAGTAATGATGAATTTAGTAAAATAAAAAATCAAAATGGCACATTGCATTATTGGTCGAACATGAATCTGTATCTAAATTTATGGAATCTGCTCAGAATGAAATCTATTTAAAGTATGCAGGACATAGAACAGCTGCCTTGGAGGATTCGAGATTACTTCCTATCTCTCAAATTGAAATATAAAATAACAGGGATATGAGCTCATATTTGGTAAAAAATAATACCAAGTAGGTTTTAATATTTTTCAAAAATATAAAAGGCACTTTATGAAAATAGAGTGTCTTTTTTTTATAACGATGATTAAAACCATTTTCCAATCGGAAAATGGTTTTTTCTATTAAAAAGGAGGGTATTTAATGGGTCATTCGTTTACATAATGAATCGTTTTAAATATTAAAAAGAAAACAACAAATTATTCATTCCCAAATCATGAAACAAATTAAAAAAACGTGCAAAAGAGTACTCCAAAAAACGAACCTGTTCCTACTACTATTTTTAATACTTTCAAGTTGCAGTAGCGATGATGATCATGCAACACCACCAGACCTGAGTAATGAAAATCGCATCACCAGTTTTATCTTCACTAAGGCTAATAACGCAAACCTTTCAGAAGATATTAATGGGGTGATGAATCAAGAGGATTTAACAATAAATATTTCATTCCCATCAGGCACAAATGTAAAAAATCTAACACCAACAATTAGCATTTCAGATTTAGCTACAGTAAATCCAAAATCAGATATTAGTGTCGATTTAACGGCGCCTGTAATATATACCGTCACAGCAGAAAATAAAGCCATTAGAAAATATACCGTGGAAGCTACCGTTGCCGCTCCAATCCCGCTTTCTGATAGAGAAATCCTAGAGCTTTTTTATAATGCCAACCCAAGTAATACCTTAGGCTGGGATTTAAACGCTGATTCCATGAATACCTGGGCTGGGGTTACTTTGGATGATGATCGGGTAACAGTACTAGATGTTCATCTTAAGAGCATAAGTACCATACCAGCAACGTTTGGAGGTCTTTCTAAATTAGAAAAACTCTTTATTTATGATAATCAAATAAGTGAGTTGCCTGCCGAATTTGGAAATCTAACAAGTTTAAAAACACTCAATATTGCCAATAACACACTTGGTAATTACCCTACTGAATTAGAACAACTAAACAATCTGGAACATTTAGCCATTGGAAGTAATCAAATAACCAGCCTTCCTAACAGTATAGAAAACTTAAGCAGCAAATTGGTTTTGCTTAATCTGGACGGTAATGAATTAACGAGTATTCCTTCTGCAATTGGTAATTTGACAAGTCTTCTCAATTTAAGTGCTCATAACAACAAAATGACAAGTATCCCGTCTGAAATAGGGAATTTAAATCAAATTTGGACTTTAAATTTATCTAATAATTTTCTGGTTCAGCTTCCGTCTGAAATTGGAGATATGGACGATCTGGAAATTTTGAACTTAGAATATAATGAAATCAATAGTCTACCTGACGCTATTGGGAATTTAAGTAAATTAAAGACCCTGCAACTCAGCGAAAACCAATTGGCTTTGCTTCCTGCTACTATTGGAGATCTAACTAACTTAACGCTTTTAGATTTAGAATATAACAATCTAACTGTTATTCACTCAAGTATTGGCTCATTATCCTCTTTAGAAACTCTGACCTTAAATAATAATAAAATTGCAACACTTCCATCAGAAATTGGAAATTTAAATATTACTTCTTTAATCTTATCCGTTAACAAGCTGACCAGTATTCCTAAGTCAATAAGTACTATGAATAATTTGGTTGGTTTATATCTATCTGATAACGAACTAACCAGCATTCCTCCCGAAATAGGTAATTTAACAGGGTTAGTTGCGCTATACCTTACCAGCAACCAATTAACCACTATTCCACAAAAGGTTTGTGATTTAGAAACGTCCGGAACTACAATAACTAAAGATCCAAGTGTTACTTGTTTATAAGTACAAAAAGAAATGGCAGCAAAAAGAAAAACAAAACATGATTCAGTATTGCTTTGAGTAAGCTAGTTTATAAAACCAAAAAACCTCTTTTTCCATAAAGAGGTTTTTTGGTTTTAAACAATTTTACTTTGTAAAAAATTCAGTTACTTTCGCTTAAGCTATGATATAAAACTTTAAAAAAATTTCATATCATAAAATCATTATATATAATTAATACTCTAAGTTTCGGATGAAAAAACAAAATTTTTTATTTACACTTTTTATTGGATTATCAATTTTATCTTGTTCATCTGATGACAATGGGCAGAAAGACATTCCTATCGAGATTGTCAAACTATATAAAAAAACACTTGTATATAACAATGGAAATATTTCTTTTGATAAAGAAGTCTTTTATAATGATGAAAACAAGATTAAGTCCATCACAATAAATGATTACAACTACCTATCAAGAACATTTACAGTATCTTATAATAGAAATAACATTAGTTCAATTATTCAAAATACAAACTTTGATAACCCTAATAATGCTGATAATTCTGTAACTTATAATGTAACGCTTGAAAATAATAAAGCAACACTTGTTTCTACTGCAAACAATAGTTTGTTAGAAATATTCTTTACAAATGGTTATGTGGATTCAACGAAATTCACTTTTGACACATCTTCTCCAACAAATTATTCAGAAGAAGTTTTTACAAGAGATTCTAATCAAAACTTAATTTCTAATTCTACAGGAACAGAAACTTTTACATATTCAAATTTTGATTCTAACAAGGAAAATGACCCTTTTGGAGGAGCCATGGAATATGAATATGGTGATTACTTTGATATTCTAGGTTTAAAAGTGACAAAAAATAATCCTTTAACAGGAAATTATAAACAAGGAAGTACAAATGATACTTGGAATATTTATTTAGAGTATGACAAAAATGGATTTGTAACCAAAAGCACTAGAGAACCTAACTCTATAACCTATTATGAAGAACATCATTATATTGAATTATAAAAACCGTTAATAGCGTAGAAATTATTAAAACAACAGGTTTCTAAAAAGGGCTAAAAATAAAAATGAGGCTTTATGAAAATGTAGTATCTTTTTCATTTTCAAATAATTTTATCCTATAAAGTTTCTATGACTTTGGCTTAAGTTTTGATACAAAGTAACTTGTGTTGAACTTGTTTTAGTATTAAAACGATTTCATATCATAAAGTCATTAAACAAGCTTTCACTAGATGTAATTTGCTCATTTTTATAACACAACATATGAAAAAACGCTTCTTAATCATCATTGCCTTATCAAGTATAACATTTAGCAGGGCACAAACGATTCAATCCAGTAGTCGTACTACAACAGGCTATATTAAAAGTGATGGTACCATTCAGAATAGCAGCCGAAGTACTGTTGGCTACATTAAAGACAATGGAACCATTCAAAACAGTAGCCGAAGTACCATTGGTTATATTAAAGACGACGGAACCATTCAAAACAATAGTAGGAGCACCGTTGGTTATATTAAAGAGAATGGAACCGTTCAGAACAGTAGCCGAAGTACTATTGGCTATATTAAAGAGAATGGAACCGTTCAAAACAGCAGTCGAAGTACTATTGGTTATGCCAAAGACATTAAAAAAGAATGGGCTGTAGTCACTTTTTTCTTTTTTGAATTCTAAATATGGTTAAACATTATACTTATTAATCCTTAAAAATGATATATACAATTGGTATTACTTTCACTATTGGCATCAAATACCTCTTTACTAATATCTAATCCGTAAAAGTTAAAATGCATTTGTGGAGATAAAATAATTTATTATATATGAATTAGAAAACAGACATATTTTAACGATACTAAGACTCAATCCTAATACCAAGGTTCTTTTTTATACATACTTGTTTTGGCAACACGTTCACGATTATTAAGTCTTAAATGGGTCTTTGTTATTTGTTTATTTCTATAACCCAACAAATGAAAAAACGATTTAGCAAAAAACTTAGCAACCCTTAGGTTGACCTGTAAAATACCTTCCGTTTTATTTAACCAAGAAACACCAGGTAAGGCAACTAATAAGTTATCAAACTTCGTGCGCCTTAAAAGTGTTGATAGTTTTAAGTAAAACGGTTTTATACGCCTTATAATAAAAAAACCTTCAGAGCCCTTAGTTTGATATAAAGGCATAAAAATACGTCCGTTATACCTTGCTTTTAATTCTCTACGATTACTTATAGCAATTGGAATACCTTTATTAATAGCTTGAAAGCTTTTAAAACCATTTATCATGGTAAAGGTTTCGTTAGATTGTATCTTATGAAGATAAATAACTTCAAAAACATCAGCCATATTAGCTGCTTGTGTTTGTAATTCTTTACAATGGTCCAAAAAATTAGTAATATGATCTATTTTTAAAACACCAGAAAACACTAAAGCTAAATAAATAAACGCTATGTTGTTCGTGATAGCACTTAAATCTTCGTGCTGCCCAGATTCAAAACCTAAAGACACATAGCCTAATTTGTTTATGTAACTTAATAACGGACCATTTAAATATTCTTCAATACCTAGCACAATAGGTACAGGAAACTGTTTGGCAAATTTTCGGTTTATTAATGCATCATTAATGGTTATAAAAGGCAAGGTTTTACTTGATGTGGTGTGTAAGTCTATAAAATAAAATGGTGGCTTTTCTGTTTCTAAAATAGTGTTTAAAATACCTAAGATCTCTAATAATTCTGCTTCATCATCTTTTAAAGCGGTCTTCTTTTTAATAGCTTCAATACGTTCTTTAGTCCAAAGTCGATTTAAATCTTCATCAGCATATCTCTGGTTTAACTGAAGCGCTTTTAAATTACCCGAAATACCATAAACAGTCCCTTTGACTTTTAACGGATCAATGGTTTCTAAAACGTCCTTTAAAGCAAAAACTCCTGAGGTTTCATTACCATGAATACCTCCAAAAAACACCACAGTTGATCCTGGTTTTGACCCTTCGATTTTGCCAAGTACCCTATTTACAGTTATGCTATTATCACGTGCTTTACTATATACATCCATCATCCATTAAAAATCATTTCTTGTAATTAATCCCACTAATTTATTTTGTTTCACTACGGGAAGGCTGCCTATATTATTATCGTTCATTAGTTTTTTTGCAACATGAATAGGTGTGTACTCCTCTGTAGTTATAACATCTGTCTTCATTATTTTATTAACAGCAATGTTTTGCTGTTTCGGATTCTCTAAATATGATTTAACATCTTTCCAGGTTATTAAACCAATCAATTCCCTACTAATGTTTATAACTGGCATGTGGTGAATGTTTTTCCATTTCATAATATTTAAAACCAATTTAACGCTATCTTTTTTATCAACGGAAAAAATATCAGAACTCATAATATGCTTTACAACTCTTTGTTTTTTAAAAGAAAACGCATCGCTTTCATTTAATGTATCCCAAGTAGATACAGGATATCCTTTTTCTTGCTTTTCATACATTTTAGAAGTTAATATTTGCATGGCCTCGAAACGCTTATGATATTTTAATAGCTGTCTATAGTTTCTAACAAGCCACTCAGAACCACTATTAGCTTGCATTCTATTTTTTATAACTTTTAAATAATGCTCCGCGTCTTTTGGCGCTACTCCAACACTATACAAACCTTTATATGCCATAGGTAAAAGCTCATCTAATATTAAACTGTAACTAGAAACATATTTTCCATTCCAGTAAAACTGAGTAGCCATACCATATCGAGCTGCGTTAAAAAAGTTTGATTTCGTATCTTTAAAATCCCATTGTTCATGTATGTTATTATATTTTTTTGGTTTACCTAGCATAACACCTACCCAAAACGCCATGTTTGCAATTTCGTCTGTAAGTGTTGGGCCTGAAGGGATGTATCTGTTTTCAATTCTTAAGTTTGGTTTGCCTTCCGTTTTTCCATAACAAACTCGATTCCATGGGTATACCGTACCGTTATGTAAGCCTAACGCTTTTAATCCTGGAATTTCATTATTGTTTAACATATCTACACTATCCTTAATAAAGCTGGTCGTCATAAAGCTTCTAAACCGGGAAATATTGTCTTTAAAAATATCTGTTATAGATCCTGTTTGCCATTTACTACCAAAACTAACTCTGGACTGTTTTTCGTTTAATAAATAAGAATTAGCTCTGGTATCGACACTTTGTGTAAATAATGCTATCCGGGTTTCTCTCCATAGCTCTTTACCAAATAGCAACGGCGAATTAGTACATGCACTTAAAATGGGTCCCGAAATAGCTTGCGCCCAATTATAACTATCTACAAAAGTTTTCGGACTTA
This sequence comes from Flavivirga spongiicola, assembly GCF_030540825.1. Classification (NCBI taxonomy): domain Bacteria; kingdom Pseudomonadati; phylum Bacteroidota; class Flavobacteriia; order Flavobacteriales; family Flavobacteriaceae; genus Flavivirga; species Flavivirga spongiicola. Next base: position 2,110,797 of record NZ_JAUOEO010000001.1, on the reverse strand, counting down.
ATTGTAAATGCATTTGAAAACTGGTATTACAGCCTTCTAACATGACAGAATCATGCAATAAATTTAATTCATCCGTTCCTTTGATATGGATATCGAAATTTTGCCTTCTTATTCCTTTTATAGCATCATTTAATACAGAATAACGCTCAACATTAGTCATATTCTGCTCATTAGCATTATTAACAGAAAGTGATGGTAAAATGCCGGTTAAAACTATTTTAATGTCTTTCTTTGATGCTGCATTTTTTGCCTTTTCTAACAGTGTTTCTAATTGTTTATGCAATTGTGAAAAGCAAGTATTTCCCAGTGCTAAAGGGTCTAAGTTTATTTCAAGATTATAATTGCTAATCTCTGTTGTAAAATGAGGGTCATCGATATCTTTTAAAAGCTCTAAAGATTTACTTTCTGGTAAAAATTGATTGTTTACCAAACAGAATTCTTGTTCAGCTCCTATTCTAAAAATAGCATCTTCTATCATGCCATTTTCAATCATTAAATCAAGTGCTTTAATATCGTTTAATAAATGATGAATATAATTAGCCCGGTCTTTTTTAGTCTTTAGTTTTGTAACATTTAAATCGCCCATTATTATAATGTTTAGTGTTTTTTAAACGATTAAATTACTACGATTCAATGAGTTTAAATATGATTTTTATCATGCAGATATATTCCGGTTGAGGAGTTAATTGTTATTGCTATTTTTGTATTTATATATTGAACTTACTAACGTTTTCAATTGGCTAAAAAATCGTCCTTTTTTATCTATATAAAAAATGACTAATTTTCGCTATAATTCAAAAAAATTTAAAATGAGCTCATTATTTTATGTCTACATCATATCCTAAAAAGGAAAAACTTAAAAGCAAAAAGGTCATTGAACAATTATTTGACGAAGGTCAATCTGTTTCAGCTTTTCCTTTACGCTTAGTTTATCTTCAAACAACTTTTGATGATAATGTTATAGCAAAAACAGGCGTTTCTGTAAGTAAGCGAAATTTTAAAACAGCTGTTGACAGAAACCGTATAAAGCGATTATTAAGAGAGGTTTACAGACTAAATAAAGCCGTGTATTTTAACAACATTACAACACAATATGCGTTTATGATTTTGTACATTGGCAAAGAAAAACCAAGCTTAACTCAAATAGAATCCAGAATGAAACACTTGTTTGAAAAATTTTCCAATAAAGTTTCAGAATAATAATATACTTCCACTATGAAGAACTTACTAAAAAAGAAAATCATAATTCCTATACTGGCATGTACCATCTTTTTTACCGGAACTGCTTTTAAAAATGATTTTTTTGAAATAGCAAAGCAAATAGAAATATTTACAACGCTTTTTAAAGAACTCAACATGAATTATGTCGACGAAACGAACCCTGGTGATTTAATGGACACCGCTATTAAGAGTATGTTAGCAGATTTAGATCCATACACCAATTTTATGAACGAGCAAGATGTAGAAGCGGCCAGAATTAATAATACGGGCGATTATACAGGCATAGGTGCTAGAGTAAAAACATTTAAAGACAAATTGGTAATTGTAGAACCTTACAAAGGCTATCCAGCTGATAAAGCGGGTTTAAAGGCTGGAGACGAAATTATTAAAGTTGGTAACATTATCATTGAAACTTATAAAGAGAATACCGGCGATTTATTAAAAGGCGCTTCAGATACACCTGTAGATGTTACTTATAAACGCCAAGGCAAAACACATACTGCTACCATAAAAAGAGCTGAAGTAGAAATTAAGGCTGTCCCTCATTTTTCAATGATTAATGATAAAACAGGTTATATTGTTTTAAGTAGATTTAGTAATAAAGCGCATTACGAAACCAATTACGCTTTACGCGATTTAAAAGCCCAAGGAGCAGAACACATTATTCTGGATTTAAGAGGAAATCCTGGTGGACTCCTTAATGAAGCGATTAAAATTGTGAATCTCTTTGTTCCAAAAGGGCAATTAGTGGTCACCACAAAATCTAAAGTTAAAAAATACAATAAAACCTATTATACACAAAGCGAGCCTATTGATACAGAAATACCTTTAGTGGTTTTAATTGATGGCAACAGTGCTTCGGCAAGTGAAATTGTATCTGGCTCATTGCAAGATTTAGATCGTGCTGTTATTGTAGGGGCTAGAAGTTTTGGTAAAGGTTTAGTGCAGCGTCCCAAACAACTCACTTATGGAACACAAGTTAAAATAACCATTTCAAGATATTATACCCCTTCGGGCAGGTGTATTCAATCTTTAGATTATTGGAATAGAAATGAAAAAGGGGAAGCGGTTCGTGTAAAACAAGAAAACTACAACGAGTTTAAAACTAAAAACGGACGTAAAGTATTTGATGGGGGCGGCGTATTTCCAGACGTCATTTTTAATGCTTCTAAAAATTCAGCCATCACAAATGCTATTGTAAACAGCGACTTAATATTTAACTACAGTACTGATTATTATTATAAACATACTACAAACGATATTAATAATTTGAAACTTACTGATACTGACTTTTCTAATTTTAAAAATTATTTAAAAACGAATCATTTTTCTTTTGAAACAGAAACAGAAAAAGCACTTTACAAAGCTTTAGAAACAGCAAGCAAAGAAGAATTAGATGATAATATAGAAAAAGACTTTAATGCTTTGGTTACTAATTTAAAAGCGTCAAAAACCAGTGTTATTGAAGAAAATAAAGATTATTTATTAGAATTATTAACCGAAGATATAGTAAAAAGATATGTTTACAGGGAAGGGCTGTACGAATACTATAAAGTAAACGATTCTAAGATTAAAAAAGCAACAGAAATACTAAGTAATCCTTCCAGCTATCTTAATTATTTAAAGTAAGATTTGCTTATTTCTATGGGCTCATATCGACTTTTTATTTTTAACCGAAAATGAGATAAAATTTGTTTAGATGAGATACTTTTTGAAGGGCATAGCATCGCTAAGCACAAAAAAAGTAACAAAATATGGGCGAATTTTAGCCGTTTTTTAGGAAATAGAAAAAGTCGATATGAGTTCTATATCAAAAAAAATTAAAAAACAGTATATTTATACCTGTTCTATTACCCTACTATGAATAAATTATTGGTATTTATATTAATAACGCTAAACGCTGTATTTGCATTCTCTCAAAAAGAATTGACTCACGAAGTTTACTTTGATACAGATAAATACAATCTCCCGCCAACAGAAGAAAATCGCTTACTTCTCTTTATTTCAACCTTAACAGATGTAGACATTGAAGCCATTTCTATATTTGGGTTTTGTGATGACATTGGTGCCGATACTTATAACTTAAAACTATCCCAACAGCGCGCTGATGCTATAAAAGCTATTTTTTCCAGTAATGAAATTAGCGATGAATTAATTACAAATGTTGATGGAAAAGGTGAAATTTTATTAAAAATTGTTGAAGAAAAAAACATACTAAAAATAAGAGGCTTAAACCGAAAAGTAGAAATTATAGTAACACCAATAAAACCTAAACCTGTTGAAAAAAAGCCTGTTGTAAAGGTTGTTAAAAAGAAAAACACACCCGAATTAATAAAAGGAGACCTTAAAGTAGGTGATAAAATAGTTTTTAAAAATATTTTATTTAAAACTGGTTATAGTACGGTAACATATGGGTCTAAAAAAACACTAGAAGCTATTGCTAAAGCTCTTGTAGAACGTGAAGATATTTATTTCACCATACAAGGCCATGTATGTTGTACACAATACAGTAGAGACGCTGTAGATAGAAAGACCAAAAAACGCAACTTATCTGAAGCCCGAGCAAAATACGTTTATGATTATCTTGCAAAAAAGGGTGTCGATAAAAGGCGAATGCGTCATTTAGGAATGCGTCGAAAATTTCCGCTTGGCGGTGATCCAAAATTTGACAGACGTGTAGAAATTTTAATAACCTATGTGGGTGAATAAAGAATTTCTTGAAACCAATTCTCCTCGAAACATAGCTATAGAGGTATTTCGCTGGTTTCATTTTGATCAAAAGGTCAAAAAAAGAAATTCTTTTATTCAGATTTCTTTTGAAATTTATCTTGAGCGGAGCCGAAAGGCGGGAATGACAATTTCAACGAAAACTACAAGACAAAACCTCAAGGAATTTTTATCGATTAAAAAATACTTGTGCAGTTTAGTGTTTGCATTACTAAGTTGTATTGGTATTTCTCAAACATATGTTCCAGACGATAATTTTGAACAAAGATTAATAGATTTAGGTTATGATATCGGACCTCTAGACGATAATGTCCCTACTACAAATATAAATGGTGTTATAGATCTAGATGTTGATGGCTTGGGTATATTAGACCTTACTGGTATTGAAGCTTTTTCTGCATTAGAAACGTTTACTTGTCAGTCCAACAATCTAACAAGTTTAGATCTAACACAAAACACATCGTTAACTCAGTTATTTTGCGGTAATAATCAACTATCTAATTTAGATATCACTCAAAATCCAAACTTAATAATTTTATGGTGTGATTTTAACCAAATAACCAGTCTGGATGTCACTCAAAATCCTAGTTTGATTTCATTAAGATGCGAAAATAATCTACTTACAAATTTAGATGTCATTCAAAATCCTAGTTTAAACGTTTTGGTATGTGAAAACAACCAAATAGCATCTTTGGATGTGTCTCAAAATAATACATTAAGTAGATTTCAATGTGGCAATAATCTTTTAAGCAATCTTAACCTTTCTAATAATCCAAGTTTGACTTTCTTTACTTGTGAAAATAATCAAATAACTAGTTTAGACGTTTCAATAAATACTCAACTCATCAATTTAAATTGTGCATTTAATGAATTAACAGAATTAGATATTTCTAATAATTCTAATGTCACGCAATTAGATTGTAGTAACAATAATTTATGTAGATTGAATCTTAGAAATGGTAATAATGGGAATATTACTGCCATGGATTTTAGAGCTAATCCTGATTTAAATTGTGTTGTTGTTGATAACCCTTCTGGAAATCATTCAACCTGGGAACCTGTTTCTTTTTCTAATTACATAGCATCTCAAAACGATTGCAGTAATTTTGTTAATGTAGATACGCTTGATAATGTTGTAACAAATATTTCTTATACTTTACCAGCTCTAATAAATGGGAATTACTTTGAGCAATCTGGTGGCAATGGTATTCAGTATAATACCGGAGATACTATTACAAACTCACAAACCATTTATATTTATAATGAAACTGCTTGCGATAGCAACGAGTCTAGTTTTAGTATATTAATTATTGAAGACGACTATTACATCCCAAAATATTTCACACCAAACAACGATGGTCGTCATGATTTCTGGCAAGTTTTCGATAGTAATAATTCAGTAAAAATGACACATATTTTCGATAAGTATGGAAAACTTTTAAAATCTTTAACTCCAAATTCTCAAGGCTGGAATGGTACTTTTAATGGGAATCCTTTAAATACTGATGATTATTGGTACGTAGTCACTCTTAACTCGGGTGAAGTTATTAGAGGACATTTTGCTTTAAAGCGTTAATTCTTTAATCATGGCTATATGTGGAATATCATCTTCTAAATATTCCTCACCTATAGCTGTAAAGCCCAGATTAGTGTAAAATTTAGTTAAATAGACTTGTGCTGATATTTTTACTAATGATGGATTAAAGTGCTCTGTAATGGCTTTAATAGATGCTTTCATGATATCGTAACCATATTTATAAGCCCTTTCGCTTTTAATTACCACGACTCTGCCAATACTAGGTTCTTTAAAATAATCTCCTGGTTTAAAAATACGCGTATAAGCTACCAGTTTATCTTCTTTAAAACCTAAAACGTGTAACGCTTTTTGATCTTTTCCATCTATATCCTGATAGACGCAATCTTGCTCAACTACAAAGACTTCACTTCGTAATTGTAATAAACTATACAATTCTTGTTTAGTTAATTCTTCAAAAGTTTTTACTTGTATTTTTAACATATTTTGTAGGATCAATTTAACTTACTTTTTTTTAATAAAAAGAGGAGCTATGTCATTTAGAAAGAGGTACGGCTGATGAATCTATAACTTTTTTATTTTAACTTTAAGTATAAAAAGATTCTTCGCTATGCTCTGAATGACATTAATTACTAGTCTTGTACAATCACATCTTTAACATCATCTTTACCAAATTCTGGTTGAATGTTCACGTGATTAATATCGTATTTATTAAACACTAAATTTTCTATTTCGTGTAAAATAGTATCAAACTGTGATAAGGTAATATCTTCATTAAAATCTATATGTGCTTCTAAATGAATTTCTTCTTCGTTTAATTGCCAAACATGAACGTGGTGTACATTTTTAATACTTTCAAAAGCATTTATTTCATTAACTATTTGTTTTATAGGAATATCATCTGGAGTAAATAACATTAAAACCTTTGTAGAGCTTTTTAATAAATCGAAACCCATCCAGATTAAATAAAGTGCTATAGCAAATGTTAATACACTATCTACCCAATACAATTGGTAATATTTCATTAACAGACCTCCTATAAGTACAGCAATACTAGCCATCATATCTGTTAATAAATGTAAATAAGCGCTTTTCATATTCATATTAGCTTCAGAATCTCTTTTTAATAAAAGCACACTAAAGCCATTAGCTATAATCCCTAAAAGAGATAACCAAATAACTAAATTAGATTCTATTTCTTCTGGATTTTGAAATCTTTTTATAGCCTCAATTATTAATAATACTGCAACAATTATTAACGTAGATGCATTTATAAATGCTGCTAAAATTTCTGCACGTTTGTATCCAAATGTTCTATGAATTGAAGCCTTTTTTTTTGATAATTTATTAGCTATATAACTTACAACCAAAGAAAGTACATCGCTAAAATTATGTAATGCATCACTTAACAGTGCCAGACTACCAGAAACGATACCACCTATTACTTGCGCAACAGTAATAAGGATATTTAATAAAATAGATATAAAAAGATTACGTCCTTTTAGGTCGTTATGAGCATGTGAATGATTATGAGAATGTGAATGACCCATTTATACCAATTTAAATATATAATAATGCATAAAGAAATTGAATTATTTTTAGTTATAATAAGGCAAAAATCTAAAGCATAGCCTTAGTTACGGTTTCTATTTTTAACGAAATTATAGCAAAAAAGAAACTATTTATATGTGTTTTTATATATTTTGATTGGTATTAACAAGATAACGGAATTTTATCTATTCTATTCTGATGTCTACCGCCTTCAAAATCTGTATTTAAAAATGTCTCTACCATTTGTAAAGCTTGTGGAATGGCTGTATAACGTGCAGGAATACATAAAACATTTGCATTATTGTGTTGTCTAATAAGCTCAACAATTTCTTTAGTCCAACATAAACCGGCACGCACTTGTTGATACTTATTAGCAGTCATGGCAACACCATTAGCACTACCACATATTAAAATACCAAAATCTACTTTTTTATTTTCTACATCTTGTGCCACTGGGTGTACAAAATCTGGATAATCTACACTATCATTCGCATCGGTTCCATAGTTATTAACAGTATAACCTTTATCTTCTAAATATTGTTTAATTGCAAATTTATAATCCGTTCCTGCGTGGTCGTTTCCTATAGAAATTGTCATGATCTTATTATCTTTTTTTTATAAAGTATAAAGGTACTAACTATATATTAAAAATCATTAATGTCATGTAAAAGACATAAGATCGCTTCGCTATTAGAACCAAGAATATAGACTTGATTGTAACTAGTTGGTAAACAGAATTTTTCAGACAGTCTAAACGCATATTAAAACAAAACTATCTAACTATAAGGATTTTATATATATAATTATAATCATACTTTATACTATATTCGATAATTTTAAACGGAAAATAATAGTTAACAATGTGTGTTATTATATTCATTACTTGTTAATAAGTGTTCATTACTTTCTAAAAGAAAAATATTGTTATTCCATTTATTTTTCCAATCAAAAAGTAAGATGACATTACCTAAAATTTAATTCATTTTTTTTAGCAATGTTATTAGACTAAAAATTGTAGATGTGAACAAGAAAATGAAATATAGTTGTTACAAAAAGTTGTTAATTTTAGTTGTTAACAAGTGTGCATATAAAATTTAAAATCGTTAAAGATGAACCTATTAAAATAAATTCAATTGTTAATTAAGTATTAATAGAACGTAAATTAATTATTATCAAAATAAAATTCAAAAAAGTTATCCTAGATATTAACACACTATAATAACCACCATTGTTTTTTTAAATTTTAAAAAGAAAATAGTATTATACTATATAATGTGGATAACTCTCAAATTATTTACTTTTGTACTCTAAATCTTAACTTATTTATATTATGAAACAGTGCCTACTTATAATTTTAATGATCCCTTTTCTTAGTTTTTGTCAAGTTCAAATAGGAAATGATATTGATGGTGAAGCAGCTAAAGACCAGTCTGGTTACAATGTTTCTCTTTCGTCAAATGGCTCTATCGTAGCTATTGGTGCTATCGATAATAAAGGTAATGGTATTGATTCAGGTCATGTACGAATTTATGAGAATCTATCTGGGGTTTGGACTCAGATAGGAGATGATATTGATGGTGAAGTAGCGGGAGTTCAATCTGGTTTTAGCGTTTCCCTTTCTTCTGATGGATCTGTCGTGGCAATTGGTGCGCCTTATAATAGCGGGAATGGCGGAAGTTCTGGCCATGTACGAATTTATGAGAATTTATCTGGGGTTTGGACTCAGGTAGGTAACGATATTGATGGGGAAAGAGCTGGTGATTTATCAGGTTTTAGTGTTTCTCTCTCTTCTGATGGTTCTATTGTAGCCATTGGTGCGCCTCTTAATGATGATAATGGTATTTTTTCTGGTCATGTGCGAATTTATGAGAACTTATCTGGAGTTTGGACTCAGATAGGCGATGATATTAATGGGGAAACAGTTAGTGATTATTTGGGGTGGAGTATATCTCTGTCATCTGATGGCTCTAAAGTTGCTATGGGTGCTATATTTAATGATGGTATTGGTATTGATTCAGGTCATGTACGAATTTATGAGAATCTATCTGGGGTATGGACTCAGATAGGAGATGATATTGATGGAGAAGCAACTGGAGATCAATCAGGTTTTAGCGTATCTCTCTCTTCTGATGGTTCTGTTGTAGCTATTGGTGCTTTTAGTAATGATGGTAATGGCGAAGGCTCTGGTCATGTACGAATTTATAAGAATTTATCTGGGGTTTGGACTCAGATAGGAGAAGATATTGATGGTGAAGCAGCTGGAGATTTATCAGGTTCTAGAGTTTCTTTATCATCTAATGGTTCTATTGTAGCTATTAATGCTGTACCTAATGATGGTAATGGCGAGGGCTCTGGTCATGTACGAATTTATAAGAATTTATCTGGGGTTTGGACTCAGATAGGAGAAGATATTGATGGTGAAGCAGCTGGAGATTCATCAGGTTCTGGCCTATCTCTATCTTCCGATGGTACAATTGTAGCTATTGGCGCTTACGGTAATGATAATAATGGAGAAGACTCTGGTCATGTACGTGTTTATGACTTAAGCGCTGCTGTATTATCTTCAAATACTTTTGTTTTACCTAGGTTTAGTATATCTCCAAATCCAACTATAAATAAAACAACAATAAATTTGCGCCAAGGTCTAATGTTAGAAAAAGTTAATATTTATAATAATTTAGGTCAATTTATAGATTCTATAAATATTGAAGTTATAGATACTTCGAATTTATCCAAAGGACTTTATTATATTGAAGTAGTAACAGATCAAGGAAAAGCTACTAAAAAATTAGTAATTGAATAAATTTATAAAATAAGAAAAATCCTACTTATTAATTTATTATTTATATAATAATTGAATTGATTGAAATGAATATTTATAATTTGTATTAGATTCAGAAACAATTGATCTGAAACGTATTTTTTAAGAGTTACATGTTAGGACTCTTTTAAAAACAAAAAATCCCAGCCGCAGCCAGGATTTAATTCATTTATTGATTTCTATTTATCTATTTTTTATAAGCTTCATTCAAAGCATCTAAAATAGTTTTTGTTAAATCGTTTTCATCGGTACCATACAAAACATTGGCCGCAGCGTCACTGGTTCCTAATATGTAGGTGTAACCATTTTTCTTTCCATAGTCTTTCACAAAGTCTTTCACTTTTACAATAACTGTATCTATTTGAGTTTGAAAAGCTTTTTGGAACTGTTGTGCTTCTACTTGTTTTTGTTGCTCTAGAAATTGTTGCTTTTGGCCAAGTTCTTGATATTTTTCTTGAGCTTTAGATTGTGACATTTTTTTAGCACTATTTTGAAACTGTTGTACTTCTAATTTGAATACTTGATCAATGCTATCGAATTTTTTTCTAAAAGCTTCTTCCTTTATTTGAAATTTAGCTTCTAAATCTTTTTTTTCTTGATAATCATTTATTACAACACCGTTGTCTATAAATCCAATTTTTTTTTCTTTTTGACAAGAAGTAAAAACTAAGGTTACTAATAATACATAAAGTATATTTTTCATTTTATTGTTTTTTAAATCCGAACAAAAATAATAAAGTAACTCAATATTTAAATGAATTCTGTATTGAATTTAACATATAACGAAACTTTATGGTATTTTATAGTATAAATAGTTAATATCTATTATAAATCAAGCCTTTTAAAGCGATTTAAGAGGGTTTAAATAATCTGACTTGTATTTGGTTATTTGTTATAATGAAAAATAAATAAGGTTTCTTAAAATGGATTTTAGCTATTTTTAATGATATAAATTAAAGAAGAGCCTTCTTTTGACTTGATAGCTTTTAAATTTGAAAGTAACCCAATCCAAAATCCTTTGATTGGATTCATTTTTCCATGCTTATATTTTTCAGAAAGTAAGCTTACATAAAATGCATCGAAAAGCATGGGTTTTATTTTTATGACTTCCATAGAAACTTTCAAAGCTAATTTAGAAATGGACCTTTTATTAAAATGCCAAAGATGTCTTGGAACATCGTAAGCGGCCCAAAATTCTTTATAATATTTTGCATCGTAACTTTTATAATTTGGAACAGCAATTATTAAAGTGCCATTGGGTTTTAATAATTTTTTAAAAACAGTAATATGATCTTCTAAATTTGGTAAATGTTCCAGTACATGCCAAAGTGTAATAACATCAAAACTTGCTGATTCAAATTTTAAAAGTTGTTCAATTTTAAAAACAGAATTATTAGTTTTTCTATTAGAAATTTCTCTAGCTTTTTCATCAGGTTCAATTCCAGAAACCGTCCAATTATTTTGTTTTGCAGTTTGTAAAAAATCACCTGTGCCACATCCAACATCTAAAAGATTTTTATCTTTTAAAGAAAAGGAATTAATTAATTTTAGTTTCTTTTTTAAAGAGATCTTTCTAATAAAATGATATACTTTTTCAAATAGATTTCGTCGTGTATCTGTATGTGAAATATAATCTTCACTTTTATAATAATCTGGTAATTTTTCTGAAGATGGTTGCGGTATTGTTTCTAGAAAACCATATTCATTATTTTGAATTAATTTAAATGTTTCGCTTGAAACAGAATGATCTTTTACAATTAAATAAGGAGCGTTATTTTTCATTTGAAATAAATTCTGAATCAAGTTAAGAATGATAAAAAATTAAAATTTAATTTAATGTTCCACGTGGAACGTTTTAAAATTATCTACCCATATAAACCAATAATACAGAAATATCATTAGGAGAAACACCACTAATTCTTGATGCTTGTGATACGGTTGTTGGTTGTATATTTTTTAGTTTTTCTCGTGCTTCAAAACTCATAGATTTAATTTTAGAGTAGTCAAAATTCTCAGGAATTTTTACATACTCTAACCTACTTAATTTGTCTGCATTGTTTTTTTCTTTGGCAATATATCCAGAATATTTAACCTGAATTTCTGTTTGTTCAATAACTTCATTATCTAAATTATTGTCTTGAATATATTGTTCTACAGCTTTGAATTTTCGAACATCATCAATCGTGATATTTGGTCTGGAAAAGATTTTAAACATCTTATCAGATTGTTTCACTAAAGCAGATCCTTTAGACTCTAAAACTGGATTTGCTTCTTCCGGTTTTACACTTGTTTTAGAAAAGAAGTCTACAAATTTTTCAGCATCGTTGTGTTTTTGTTCCATTCTTTTTAAACGCTTTTCGCTAGCTAATCCAAGATTAAAACCTTTTGGAGTTAATCTTAAATCTGCATTATCTTGACGTAATAAGGTTCTATATTCTGCTCTAGATGTAAACATTCTATAAGGCTCTTCCGTACCTTTTGTAATTAAATCATCTATTAAAACACCTATGTAAGCTTCATCTCTTTTAAGTGTAAATGCCTCTTTTTCCTGAACCTTTAAACAGGCATTTATACCAGCCATTAATCCTTGAGAAGCTGCTTCTTCGTATCCGGTAGTTCCATTAATTTGACCTGCAAAATATAAACCTTCAATCAGTTTGGTTTCTAAAGTGTGTTTTAATTGTGTAGGTGGGAAATAATCATATTCAATAGCATAACCTGGTCTGAATAACTTCACATTTTCAAAGCCTACTACAGATCGCAAAGCTTTAAATTGTACATCTTCAGGTAGTGATGTTGAGAAGCCATTTACATAAACTTCGCAGGTATTCCAACCTTCAGGTTCTATAAATAATTGGTGTCTATCTTTATCTGCAAACCGATTAATTTTATCTTCAATTGATGGGCAGTAACGTGGTCCTAAACTTTTAATTCTACCATTAAACATTGGCGATCTGTCAAAGCCTTCACGAAGCAAATCATGTACCTCAAGACTGGTATAAGTCATATGACAAGAACGTTGATTTTCTAATGGTTTTGTGATGTCTAAATAAGAGAACTTTTCCGGATTATCATCCCCTGGTTGTTCTGTCATTTTGGTATAATCTAAACTACGTCCGTCTACTCTTGGAGGCGTTCCTGTTTTCATTCTACCAGAATTAAAACCTAAATTCACCAACTGTTCTGTAATACCAGTTGCCGCTTTTTCTCCTGCTCTACCACCACCAAAATTCTTATCTCCTATATGAATCAATCCATTTAAAAAAGTACCATTTGTTAAGATAACAGACTTTGCTTTTATGGCTATTCCTAATGATGTTTTTATGCCGGTTACTTTTCCTTTTTCTACTATTATACCAGAAACCATTTCTTGATAAAAATCAAGATTGGGAGTTCCTTCTAAAAGCAGTCGCCAGTCTTCAGCAAAACGCATACGGTCACTCTGTACTCTTGGACTCCACATGGCCGGTCCTTTAGATTTGTTGAGCATTTTAAACTGTATGGCAGAAGTATCAGAAACGATACCACTATAACCGCCAAGTGCATCAATCTCTCGTACAATTTGCCCTTTTGCAATACCTCCCATGGCAGGATTACAAGACATCTGAGCTATGTTTTGAAGACTCATGGTAACAAGTAATGTCTTACTACCCATATTTGCAGCAGCTGCTGCTGCTTCACTTCCTGCGTGGCCCGCTCCTACAACTATAACATCATACACTTCATTAAACATAATTTATGGTTTTAAATACACCTGTGTTCCACGTGGAACACAGGTGTAATTTGAGTTTGCAAATATACGTTGTTTCTTGAAAATACATATTTTGTATTCCCACTATACCTATAGTTTTAATTGGTTAGTGAGTCTGTATTCCTCATTTTATGATTTTACTGAAACAAGTTCAGCACGGGCACAGGAAAGGCAATTTTAATAGAAACTTCAAAAAATCATTTTAAAATGTTAGCTTTTATATTAAACTAATTGCTTTAAATAATGGTTTTCCTTATCTCGCATTACTTTAGCTTCAGAATCTGTTTTGTCTTTATAACCACAGTAATGAAGTACACCATGTATGATAACACGATTTAGTTCTTCTTCAAAAGAAACAGAGAAATCTTTAGCATTATCTTTTACCCTTTCCACAGAAATAAAAATGTCTCCCTGTATTAATTTTCCAATGGAATAATCGAAACTAATAATGTCTGTTAATGTATCATGATTTAGAAATTCTACATTTAATTTATGAAGGTATTCATCATCACAAAACACATAATTAATGGCTTCTATTTTATAGGCTTCTTCAGAAATCGTATTTAAAATCCAGTTGGAAATATGGTCTTCATTCTTTAAAGAGAAATCGGTTTCGTAATTGAAGTTAATCATTATTCTGCTTAAAATATTCTTGCACTTTCTTTTTATAAACTTGTTGCAAAGGTAAAGCTTGTCTGTTTAATATTTCGGTGGTTTTAAAATATTGTTTGGCAGTAGGGATTTGATTGTTTGTATTATTATTGAAATTATTTTTATTCGTTTCAGATTCTCTTTTATTATCCTCGCCTTGCTGAAAAGTAGCGTTCTCTAGTTTCAATAACTGATGTTTTAATAACATCATTTTTTGAAGCGTTTGATTTGTAAACCCTTTATTCAACAAATCCAATTCAATGTCTTCCATCTTTCTTAACAAAGCATTTCCATTACCTCCTTTTCCCTTTCCTTCTTTAGCTAATCTTTCTTCTAATGCTTTTCGCAATTGTTGTTGCTGTTGGTATATTTCATATAATAAACCATTCATATCCTCATTGGTTCCTTCACCTTCTCCCTCATTTTGATTTCCATCTTTTCCTTCGCCTTGCTGACCTTCTTTGTTTCCTTTTTCACCTTTGTCTCCTTTCTTGCTTTCTTCTCCTTTTTCACCTTCTTTTTCACCCTTGCCTTCCTGATCTTTAGGGTTTCCTTTTTCACCTTTCTTCATGCCCTCCTCCATCATCTTATTAAGCTCTTCTTGACTCATAATAATATCTGGTAATTGCATATCTCCTTGTCCACCTTTTCCAGGAGACATACTCATATTCTCCTGCATGTTGTCTAAAACATCACTTAAAAAGTTTGCTAAATTATTTGCTGCTGTTACAGCAAACTGTTGATTAGATACTCCTTGATATAATTGATTTTCGGCTAATAAACTTAAAGCTTTATCTATGTTATAATAGACCTCTGTGATTTCTTTATTTACTCTTTCAGAAAGTTTTGGTTGACGAAGCGATAATGCAAATAAGCTATCATCTATATGCTCAAAATGTTCTTTTAAATTGTTTTGCTTACGCAAATGAGATGCAAATTTATTATGATTAATATCGATACTTTTAAACTGATTCATGACCCCTTCCTGATCAAAAGAAAATAACACCAGATTATCTAAAATCTGTCGAAGCATATCTACATCTTCCTGCATTTGTTCACCACCACCAGCTTGCATGGCACCTTGCATTTGCTGACTCATTTTTTTCATTTTTTGAGCTGCTTTCTTTTGACTCTTTTGTGCATTCTTTAAATCCTGATTTTGCTTTTCTTCTGGTGTTTCTCCTTCTTTTCCTTCTTCACCAGCTTGCTCCTGTTCTTTCTTTTCTAACGATTCAGAAGCATTTTCCTGTTCCTTTTTAATGGCATCTTCTTCCAATTTATCCTGTGGAATATCTATTGGTTTTTTTAAAGCTTTACTATCTTTTTTTAAATCTTCTAATTGCTTAGAGAATTCATCAAATTCTTTATTAAGCGTTTCTTGTTTTTCTTTAGTATTTTCTTCTTCAGATTTGTTAGATAATTTTTCTTGCTCTTCAGCAAGTTTATTTAAATCATCCTTAAGCTTATTTAATTTCTTTTCAACATAAAAGCGTTTCGTTAATTCCAGTAACTGTTCTAAACTCCGTTTTTTGTTTTTATTTTGTTTAGCAAGTTCTTCCAATTTCTCGGTAATAACATCTTCTTTATTAATTTTTTCCAGAAGTTCTTTTAACTCATCTAAAAGCTTTTCATCTTTCTTGAGCTGTTCTTCATTTTCTTTTAAACGTTCTTTTAAATCTTCTTTAAATGGATCTTCTTTTAAATCCTCCTTTTGAAATTCTTCTAAATTATTTTTTAACTTCTTATTGAAGTTTTTCATCATTTCATCTTGTTGTTTCTGGCGCTTGAAAAATGATTCTAACTTTTTCTTATCGTTAAAATTTAAATTCGTTTTTTCTTTTTGAGTTTTAGTTAACTCTTGTAACTTTTTATCCTGCTCATCGAACTTCTCTAAAGATTTATTTAAATCTTTAATGGTTTTGCTTTGTTCTTCTAAATTCTTTTGTGCGGCTTCTTCTTTTGTACGTTTTCTATAAGTAAATACATGGCTTTTTGCGGTTTTATATTTATTAATTACATCATTATCAGATACTTGAAAATATAAATCGTAAGGAACACCGGCTTTAATATTTAAATTATTAGGGAAAGCACTTACAAAATCTGCAATATTAGAATTAGAAATTGGAATGGTTTCAAACTGTTTCTTTTTTTCATTATCAGATGGATAATATACAAGTTCTAGTTTACTAAAACCATAATCGTCACTCACTTGCCCATAAAAGTATAGCGTTTGCAAATCCAAACTATCTGTTTCTACTTTTAAGTCGATCTCTGGGTATTCATCTTTAACAACGCCAATGCTAAACGCTAAGTTTTCGTAATTCTGAAGGTTTTTATTGCTGGTACTTAAGCTATAGTCTAAATTATTATAAACACGTTTAGAAGCTTCAAAAACATCTGATTTATTAGAAGAAAAATCAATAGTATCATGAGCATATAAATAAACGTGTTCTGTTGCTTTTGTTTTTAAATGCCAAAGTATATTAGTGCCCTCTGGAACCAACGCATTGCCTGTACTTTTAATAGTTTCATCTTTCTTTTTGGTATAGCTAGGATAATCTAAAACCATTTCGAAACTCAATAAAGATGGCACTTCAATAATTTTAATTTCATAAGGTTTAGACCTTACATCATTAGCAGACAATTCAAAATTAATATCTGTTTTAAGTTGAGAAAATACGTATTCAAATTCCCCTACTCCTTTTTGTTGTAAAAAATAAGTTTCGTTATTATAGGTTATTTGGGCACTTTCTGGAGTAAGTTCTCCTGCTGTTTTTACAATGAGTTTAAAATCTTTATTCTCAATAGCTTTTAAATTATCATTTACTACAAAAAACTGAAATGGAGCTGGTGGTTCATAAGCCGTTTTGTAATGAACAACACGCTCATAACTATCACTAAACCAACTAAAATTACCAGTTAAAAAAGTGAGCAATAGGATTAAAATCGGAATCGCAGCATATTTTAAATAACGGATGTTTTTTTTAAGGTTAACAGCCAATTTAAAAGGAATTGGATGAAGTTCTAATGATTTCTGTTCAATGCTTGCTAAAAGTAATTCCGACTGCGATTCATTTTGATGTAGTTGAAGAACATTTAATAATTTATCATTTACCTCTGGAAAATGTTGTCCAATAATTCTTGAAGCATCTTCGTAATTAATACCTTTTTGAAGCTTGAATAATTTGGCTAAAGGCGTTGCAATAAATTTAAAAATTAAAACAATTTCTACAATGACAAACAACCAAAATAAAATCGTTCTGGCTGTGGTACTTAACCATAAAACATGTTCGATAAATAATGTAAATAAAAAGTATAATAGGCCTATAGCAAAAAATAAAATAGCACCTTTTAGTAATTCATTTGTGTAATAGCGCTTAATAAATGCCTCTAACTTATTCTGTATGCTCTTAAAGTTACTATTCATGACCAGGTTTATTGATGTCTGAGACCGACAAATTCAATTGTGAGGCTGTCTAAAAAGTGTCATTCTGAATGCAATGAAGAATCTCTTAAAAACATAATATATTGATTTACAAAATTATAAAATTCTTCGCTATGCTCTGAATGACAAAATATATTACTTTTTAGACAGCCTCGTTCTTTTAACGACTTACTAAACTACAATTTTATTTAGTAAAGCGTTTATAATTAAGTGTTAATTGTTAAGTTCTAATTAGATATACAGATGATTATCTATCATAAATGTTAACTAATAAAGCTAAGATTTTAGAATTTTAGTAGTACTTTAATAGTAAGTTATTCTTAAATACTTAAAAATAAAACCCCCTCATAAATATAATTTAATGAGGGGGTTAGCGTAATAAGGTATGATGTTATAACTCTCAAATATAACCCATAACTTATAATTACAACTTATTTTCTGTAACGCTATAAATGTATAGGCTTTTAATTATTCTGGTCTTTTGTTTTATATGAAGAACAATAAAAAGGCTTTAAGAGACTATAAAAGGATATTTAATCTAAAAATTCTCCGACCCTTGGGTCGGAGTTTCCTATTAACCTCTCCAAAGGAGAGGTCAGAATTGCCTTTTTTTGGCAATTCTGGGTGAGGTAAAATACAGAATTTCGATTTATGACCTTGAGGTCAAAACTTTGTGCTCAACTTGATTGAGTATGAAACCAGCGAAAAACTCCTGTGGTTCTACCCTGGTGATAGTTGGTTTCAAGAAATTCTTTATTACGATTAAGTCTAATAAAAATTGATGTTATTTAGTGTCGGATATATTAAGAATTTATATATAGTCATTATTAAAAATCTTTATGTCTGGTGTTTTTCTATTAGAGCTTATCTGTATCTTTGCAAACAAATTTATAAGACATGACCAAAAACGTTCGTGTGCGTTTTGCGCCTAGCCCGACGGGACCATTACATATAGGTGGTGTTCGTACCGCTTTATTCAATTATTTATTTGCAAAAAAACATCAAGGAACTTTTGTTCTTAGAATAGAAGATACCGATCAAACGAGATATGTTGAAGGCGCGGAAAAGTACATTGTTGATGCGCTTAATTGGTGCGGCATTCTTTTTGATGAAGCGCCTACTTCGACTGCGTTCAGTGCAAATTCGAAAAACGAAACATTTGGTCCTTACAGGCAAAGTGAGCGAAAACATTTATATAAACAATACGCCAATGATTTAATTGCATCTGGCAATGCTTACTATGCTTTTGATACTGCTGAAACATTAAATTTTCATAGAAAAGATCATGAGGCAAAAGGGAAAACGTTTATATATAATTGGCATAACCGTTTAAAATTGAGTAATTCTTTATCGCTTAGCGCGGAAGAAGTTAAAGCGAAATTAGATGCCGGTGATGATTATGTGATTCGATTTAAATCTCCACAAGATGAAACGCTCCATTTAACAGACATTATTCGTGGTGATATTAAAATAGATACTAATATTTTAGATGATAAAGTATTGTTTAAAAGTGATGGTATGCCAACCTACCATTTAGCGAATATTGTGGACGACCATTTAATGGAAATAACACATGTTATTCGTGGTGAAGAATGGTTGCCATCTTTAGCATTACACTATCAATTATATAAGGCTTTTGGTTGGGAGGTTCCAGAATTTGCACATTTACCATTAATTTTAAAACCAACAGGAAAAGGAAAATTAAGCAAGCGTGATGGTGATAAGTTAGGGTTTCCTGTATTTCCTTTAGAATGGACAGATCCTAAAAGTAATGATATTTCAAGAGGTTATAAAGAAGATGGATACTTTCCTGAAGCTATGGTGAATTTCTTAGCATTTTTAGGCTGGAACCCAGGAACCGAACAGGAAATTTTTAATCTGGATGAACTTATCGAAGCCTTTGATTTAAGTCGTGTTAATAAATCTGGTGCTCGTTTTGACCCTGATAAAATAAAGTGGTTTAATCATCATTATATGCAAGAACAGAGTCATGATGATTTGGCCGAGTTGTTTAAACCCATTGTTGATGAAAAACTAGATATTATTGTGAGCGAAACGAAGCAATCTACTCCTCATAATGATGTAGATGTGAATTATATTTCTATGGTGATTGGACTCATAAAAGAACGTGCTACATTCATCTCAGATTTTTGGGGTTTAAGTCATTTCTTTTTTCAAGCGCCAGAAACTTATGATGAAAAAGCATCAAAAAAGGCCTTTAAAGAAGGCACCAAAGAACTTATGCTGGAATTGGTTTCAATAATTAACACCATTGAAGATTTTTCAGTAGAAAATCTTCAAACCAAAATTAAGGGTTGGATCACAGACAATGAGATTGGTTTTGGTAAAGTAATGATGCCATTACGTTTAGCATTAGTAGGTGCTTTACAGGGCCCTGATGTATTCGATATTATGTTTATGATTGGTGAAGGAGAAAGCGTTAAACGGATTGAAGCAGCGATCGCTTCTTTATAAGCTTTGGCATTCCTGCGAAGACAGGAATCCACTTTTGTGATTTCAATTTATTAGTTTAACTGAATCTCAGGTTTAATACCTTTTCTTTTATAAGATTCCTGCCTTCGCAGGAATTAAAACCTAAAATGAAACAATAGCACCTAAAACCAACATGGTTTGGTTCCCTTTAAAACGGGCGTTACCTCCAGTTGCATCTAAATTTTCATTTTCAAGCTTTTTCAAAATATTTGTGAAACCATAAAGATACTGTGCCTTAAGTTTCACGTTTCTTATACCTACAGAAGCACCTATAGCACCATTCAAATTAAATTGCGAAATATTAGTAATATCTTCCGCAGATAAATTGGTGTAGTTATTTATATAATAACCTTCTTGGACTTTGTTTTTAAATTCTAATTTGCTGTTATATTGCAGCATCGGCCCTAGATCTATAGTAACATAATCTGGAATTATTTTTATATGACCTAAAAATGCTATTTGAGCAGCAAACATTTTATATTCAATAAAAGTTTCTTCGGTACTAGATATAGCAGGTCTTCCTAAAATTTCAATATTGCTTTCAGATAATTGCATACCAAAACTCATATTGTACCATTGATGAGGAATGTCAACCATGGCTGATAATCCACCTAAAAAACCATCCCCTTGTTTGGTAACAAAGTTACTAGTTGTAATATCAAATTTGGTAATACCACCAGTAATACCAAAGCCATTAGAAATTCGATAATTTCCTTTTTGTGCAAAATTTGTTGTAACAAAACAGGTTACAATGACTACTAATAAAATAAGTTGTTTTTTCATAACAGTTTTAGGGATAGGTGTGCAAATATAACTTAAATTAGTAACTCATTATTTTCTAACAATTTTTATATAAATAACATGAACTATTTTCTCATTCCCATTATCGTATTTGGATTAATAATATTAATCTCATCATTCTTTATTGTGAAGCAACAAACCGCAGCTATCATAGAACGCTTTGGTAAGTTTCAAAGTATTCGTCATTCAGGTCTACAATTAAAAATTCCATTAGTGGATAGAATTGCAGGCAGGCTAAGTTTAAAGATTCAACAACTAGATGTTATTGTAGAAACAAAAACGAAAGATGATGTATTTGTACGTCTAAAAGTATCTGTACAATATAAAGTAATCAGAACCAAGGTTGAAGATGCTTTTTATAAATTGGATTACCCACATGATCAGATTACAAGTTATGTGTTTGATGTGGTACGTGCAGAAGTGCCAAAAATGATTTTAGATGATGTTTTCTTAAAAAAGGATGATATTGCTATCGCTGTAAAATCTGAATTGAATGATGCTATGCAAGATTATGGTTATGATATTATTAAAACATTAGTGACAGATATTGATCCTGATGCTCAAGTAAAAGAAGCTATGAATAGAATTAATGCTGCAGATAGAGAAAAAACAGCTGCACAATATGAAGGAGATGCTGCTCGTATTTTAATTGTTGAAAAAGCAAAAGCTGAAGCTGAAAGCAAGCGCTTACAAGGTCAAGGTATTGCAGACCAACGTCGCGAAATTGCACGCGGTTTAGAAGAATCCGTTGAAGTACTTAACAAAGTTGGTATTAATTCACAAGAAGCATCTGCGCTTATTGTAGTAACACAACATTATGATACGTTACAGGCTATAGGTCAAGAAACCAATAGTAACCTGATCTTGTTACCAAACTCACCTCAGGCAGGTAGTCAAATGTTAAATGATATGGTGGCAAGTTTTACAGCTAGTAATCAAATTGGAGAGGCCATGAAAAATACTAAAAAGAATAAAAATAAAGATGAATAAAATAACTTCAACTGTTTTAATGCTACTGCTGTTTTGTAGTAGCATTTCTTTTGCCCAATCTACCGAAACATTAAAAGCATCGGCTTTAAGAGATGCTAAAATTGCTTCGCAAGCCACCCTTAAAATGGATTTTGATAAGCTTTTGGACTATACCTATCCTAGTGTTTTGGAACTAATGGGAGGTAAAGAAAAAGCCATTGAATTATTAAACTCAACGTTTAATACTATGAAAGAAAGCGGTTTTGTTTTTGAAAAGGCTAATGTTTTGGGCGTTTCTGATATTGTTTTTGAGGATGATCAGTATCGCTGTTATATAGAAGGTTTCAACCAGATGATTATGAGTGGTATGAGAATAAAATCTAAAAGCTACTTGTTTGGAATTTATAATAGTGAAGCAAAATTTTGGTATTTTATGGAAGCTAAACAATTAAAAAATGAAGCTATGATGAAGCAGATATTCCCAAATTTTAAAACAAGTCTAAAGATTCCCGATGATGAAACGACTACTGAAGAGATATGATGTACTAAGCGGTCTAAAAGTGTCATTCAGAGCATTCCGACTGTTGTCGGAGTCGAAAAATCTCATAACCTATACATCGAATGAAAATTAAAGGTGTGCAGTAACTATTATGTTTATGCAATAAACAAAGGAACAAAAAGTAAGTTTAGATTCTTCAGTCGTTCCTCCTTCTGAATGACAAAATACATTACTTTTTGTTCCTTTGTTTTTAATCTATAACTTTTTAAACTTAGGTTTTTCTTTCTTTTTCTCAATGTTATCACCACCACTTATCCTACCCGGAAATGTTAAAGCAGTACTCGCAAACGTTGTTCCAAAGTTAATATGTGCATAATACACTTGACTAACCGCATCTTTTACCTGGTTTTCAGATAATTCTTTTAAAGGATGAATAAATATAGACCACAATACACCGTCTGAAACGGCATATTTGACGTCTAGAGCAGTATGAAAGTTAGCAACCAAAGCTGCCTTAATTAAGTCATCAGTCAAACTATTTGAATCTGCAATTGGAGACATAATTCGCATTCTATTATGATTTGTATCCGTAATAGACATTAACGGAATTTCTTTAATAAAAAATTGCCAGGCACCAGGATTTCCTTGAATGGAATCACTAACAGTTGTATAAATGGTGTTTAGCTTTTCATTATTCATATCCTGCGAAAAAATACAGAATGGTAAGACTAATAAAATGAACGCCAGTTTTTTCATAATACTTAATTTATCTTGTTTAAGTCGAAAAAACAAATGTATCCAAACAAAAACAACCCAGTTTAGTTTTTAAACGGATGTCGTTCTTCCCAGTCTTGTGTTGGATTCATTAACCCAAATATGGCTTTTAAGATAGCATTCAGGAATTTATTGGTATGCTTTAAATATACCAACATAGCTTTTGGTCTTGCTCCTACAGAGCTTTTAATTTCCATAGCTGTTCTGGCATAGACTACAGATGAAAATTTATTTTCAATCCCAAATTTTACCATATCATAAAGCATATTCTGGTATAACTGATTTGGATATTGGTGTTCTTTATCATAACCTAGAAAATAGGTTTCCAGGTTTTTACCATTCAAGATTAACGTATAAAATCCGACTAACTTATCATCTAGATAATAGCCAAATATTCTAAAGTTTTCGTTTAGTTTTTGTTTTAAAATATAGAAATGTTTTTCTGGTAGAATGAAGGTGTTAAACTTAGCATTATTAGAAACGTTTAAATATAAGTGATGTAATTTTTGTGTATTAGCTTGAACAGCTTCCAGGTCTAATTCCATACATTTTATAGCACCGAATTTCTTTTTCGCACGCTTGTATCTATTCCTATATTTTTTGTTTAAATCAGCTATATAGTCTTCAAATTTTAACCAATTTAATCGTGTTGGCATAATCATATTAGGTTGCACAAATACTTCATGCAATTTATGATCATTAAAGGCAGTTTTATCTTTATGAATAGAATCTTCAAGAAAAAAGTCCTTAAGCATGACAGCTCTTATTTTTTTCCCTTGAGTCTCTTTAATTTTTATTCTTAATGTATCTAATCCTTTAAAAATAAAATTGAAAAAGTCCGATTGCGTCATCCTGTTTTCATCAAAAAACAAAGCATGTTGCCCTGTATGAGTCAAGTTTCCAACAACTAGTATATTTCCTTTAAGAATCTTTGAAATGATATTTTGAAAAAATTCTTTCAAGCAGGATACTTGTGTTTTCCTAAACATATCTTTTAGGTACAGTTGCACACGCTGAATGATAGCAACACCAACTAGTAGGTCTTCTTTAAAAACACCAATATAAAAGAGTTGTATATTATCTGGAGAAGCTTCCTCTAAAGCCTTTAAATAGTCAACTTGTAAAAAGATATCGTGTTTTACAAAAGCATTCCAGCCTTTAGGAAGGCTGTTAGCAGAATAATAAATATGAGATGTTTTGTTCAATAGGAATAATAAAAAAGACTGAAAATTACAATTTTCAGTCTCTAAATATGTTAAAACTTTACAAAATGATTATTTCCAGCCACAAATAATAGCTCCCATAACACCTAAAGTTACAATCCAATAACCACTGTTTATAAAAATATATTTTGCGTTTTTACGCTCAAATAATGCATTCGTGCCTATTATGGGAAGTGCTATAAAAACACCGGTTATAACACCATGTAAAGCACCGTGTTTAAAAGTTCTAAAAGCGTCCCCATAATCATTCATTAAAGCTTCATAAGATGGTAGTGCAACAGATGGATCACCGCCAATTAAACTAAGAACCCCCATTTGATGAATAACAATACCAGGAAGCGACATTGCTAATAAGAAAGCAAATAATAGTGCTAAACCAAAAATTTTAGCCATATTCCCGCCTTTTACTTGTTCGTCTGTCATACCTGCTGCCTGCATCCAAGCATTTCCAAAAACTTTTGGGTTGTACCAAATAAATCCGACAACTAATGCCGAAACTGCAGCAACAATGATTGCTGGAAAGTTTAATAAATCCATAATATTTTAGTTATAGTTAAGATATAAATATATATAAAATTATAACATCAATATTGTTTTTTAATGTTTTATAAACTTCAAAACATATTTTAAATAGACTCAGCCTCAGTTACTAACAACTCATTTTTGTCTTCCAGAGCTTTGCTAATAAAATCGTTTATAGCATCGTTTTTGGCTTGTCCATTTTCTAACAACACCCCTAAAGTAAGTACTACCGCAATTCTGGTTCCTACTTTTTTAACAGCAGTATTAAATAACGGCTGTAACTCTTCGTAAGTCACATTTTTAGCAAGCTCCTGAATTTCCGCTTTTATTTTTTGCTGTTTTAATTCTGGTAAATTAGTATACTTTTTTCCTAGTTGCTGAATAACATCAATCGCTTTTCGTTTTGACTGTTGCGATTTGTTATTTTGTTGCTTTTGCTTTGAATTATTTTGTGCAGACTTCTGTTTAGCCTTAGCCCAAGAATCACGTAACCCAACTGTTTTATTGAATATGATCTTTTCTGAAGTAGCATCGTTATCTACATTAAAATAGCCTAAACGTTGAAATTGAAACCTATCTCCTATTTTAGCATTTTTTAAACTTGGCTCAACGAAAGCTTCAATAACTTTTAACGAATTAGGATTTATAAAATCCATAAAATCTTTGTCTTGATGACTATCCGGAGCCTCGTCCATAAACAAGCGATCGTATTCTCTAACCTCCGCTTTTATAGCGTGCTTAATAGATACCCAATGTAACGTTCCTTTTACTTTTTTAGCGGTGTCTTCTGAATAGGTACAATGAATTTCTATAACATTCCCATCTACATCTTTTTTAACACCTTCAGCTTTAATTATGTACGCATTTTTAAGGCGAACCTCACCTCCTAATTTTAATCTAAAAAACTTATTACCAGCCTCTTCTTTAAAATCGTCTTTTTCAATATACAACTCACGGGAAAAAGGTACTTTTCTAAATCCGGCATTTTTATCTTCTTGATTATTCTCAGCCTCTAGCCATTCTTCTTTATCTTCAGGATAATTTGTAATAACCAGTTTTACAGGGTCTAAAACAGCCATCACGCGTGGTGCCGTTTTATTCAAATCTTCACGAATACAGAATTCTAAAAGTGAAACATCAATGACATTATCACGTTTAGCAACACCAACCGTCTCCACAAATTTTCTAATGGCATTTGGTGTATAACCACGACGACGCAAGCCCGAAATGGTTGGCATACGTGGGTCATCCCATCCGCTTACCACACCATCATTAACCAATTGAAGCAACTTACGCTTACTCATAATGGTATAACTTAAGTTTAAACGCGCAAATTCACGCTGCTTTGGTCTTACAAGAGCTGTGTCTATAATCTGATCTAAAAACCAATCGTAAAGGGCTCTGTGGGGCTTAAATTCTAAAGAGCATAATGAATGTGATATTTGTTCTATATAATCGCTTTCACCATGCGTCCAATCATACATTGGGTAAATGCACCAGTCGTTTGCTGTTCTATGATGATGTTTTTTTAAAATACGATACATGATCGGATCTCGCATGAGCATGTTAGGATGCTGCATATCTATTTTAGCACGAAGTATGTGTGAACCTTCTTCGAACTCGCCATTTTTCATGCGTTCAAATAAATCTAAATTTTCAGCAACACTTCTATTTCTAAAAGGGCTATCAACTCCCGGTTGTGTAGGGGTTCCCTTTTGTTCTGCCATGGCTTCACTAGATTGGGAATCTATATAAGCTTTTCCTTCTTTTATAAAAACAATAGCCCAATCGTAAAGTTGTTGAAAGTAATCTGAAGAAAATAATTCTTTATCCCATTTATAACCTAACCAAGCAATATCCTCTTTAATAGCATCTACATATTCCTGCTCCTCTTTTGCCGGGTTTGTATCATCAAAACGAAGGTTAACAGGCGCATTATATTTTTCGCCTAAACCAAAACTAATACCAATAGCTTTTGTATGACCAATATGTAAGTAACCGTTTGGTTCTGGAGGGAATCTAAAACGCAATGCGTCTTTCTGCATTCCATTAGATAAATCTTCTTCTATAATTTGCTCAATAAAATTGAGTGATTTTCTTTCTTCAGACATTGTAATCAATTAAAACGCAAATTTATAGAAATAAAGCGAGATTTAGATATAAAAAGACCTTTCAGAACATTGAATTTGAAAGGTCTTTAAAAACATCTTTGTTGGAATGTAAACACACTAGCCCGTCACTTTAATAATCTTTGTTAATGTGTATCCATTTGTTGTGTCTCCTGTTACAGAATCTGCTAGATTTGCTGCTCCGACAATACCATCGTTTAAATTATTAGTATCGGCTATTCCTTTATATTCAGTTGTTGCATATACTGTATTAGACACATTTTCCGGAAAAGAAACCTGTGTAATCAACAATGAGGACCCTGAATTGCTCTTAATTTCTACATGGAGGTGTGGTGTGCGCCCTGGGTACCAACCCGGGTAAATACTTATAAAAGATGCTTTTCCATTAGTATCGGTCGTTTGTCTTCCGCGTAAAAAATGTTCACTAGTAAAGTTACCATCTAATTGTCCACTATATTCGGAATAATTACCCTTAGCATCACATTGCCATATATCAACAATGGCATTTTGTAATGGAGTACAATTGCTATTGGTATTTTGAATTGTAAAATTAATTAACAAAGGTACTCCTGTTTTATTTCCAACTATGTTTTCCCTCACTAAGTCGGCTGGAGTTTTAATTGGAAACGGTCCTGCGGTTTCTGAAGGCGATGGTGCACATGCATCGGGGTCGTTGTCATTGTTATCATCATTACTGCATGATGATAATACTGTTGGTATTGCAACAATAGACCCCATACCTATTAAACCATTCTTTAGAAATTTTTTTCTGTCCATAATATTAAATTTTTGTAGGTGTCAGATCACTAATTGACCTATTTAAAAAAGTTGACGATCTGTAACACTCAAACATTATTGTCTATAACTACCATCCGGTAAAACAGTTGGAAACTTATATTGCGGATTAGTTAATAACGT
The DNA here is from genome assembly GCF_030540825.1 of Flavivirga spongiicola. NCBI lineage: Bacteria > Pseudomonadati > Bacteroidota > Flavobacteriia > Flavobacteriales > Flavobacteriaceae > Flavivirga > Flavivirga spongiicola. Next base: position 2,082,768 of record NZ_JAUOEO010000001.1, on the reverse strand, counting down.
ATAAATTGCCGAATCATTGTTTTCAACTTTTGTTTTGGTATTTAGTTTCCATTCTTGTTGTATTTCATCTAATCTATTTTCTTGAGCTCCTAATATTGAAGACATAGACCAATACCAATATTCAATCGTCATACAGTCTTCATAGCCACAGGTCGTGTCATCGTATGTGTACCATGCGGTTGTAGGGTAAGTGGTAGGTATCGTTTCAAAATAACCCCCTCTGGCTATATCCATGGCATTGGCAAGATCTGTTCCGTGTTTTAAGCCAAATACGGTAGGATAAACTTTTGCATGCCCAGCAAGGTTAATGATGTGCCATATTTCTTCTAATGAAGCATCGAATTGACCTGTATGTCCATTAGTGTGCCAAGCAGGAACGGTTTCATCCGCTCCTAAATCTTGTCCCTCTCTACCAGTCGGAGGGCTAGAAGGTTGATCACTCTCTGTTTTCCACATAAAAAGAAAAGCTTTATTTTCTATCATCTTATCAACAACTAATTGATTATCAATAGTCCCATCCTCGTTATTGTCGAGATATTGTGCCATAATGTTTGCTGCATGCAATAATTTGGCGTCTTCTACTTTTGAGGCAGCATAGATATCGATACCAAAAACAACAACTTTACGATTAAAATTGGTTAACCCAGGATCATTATTTGCAACTATGGTAAAATTAGGGTCATTACCTGGGTCAATTGCTGTTATTTCATTGGTTAAAGAGTTATCATCGTTAGAACAAGAAGCTGTGCTCAATGTAGTTAAAACTATAATTACTATAAGTATTAAAGGTGTCTTTTTCATGATTTTATTGTTTTACGTTTTTGCTATTATTGAGTAAAAATATTATAGGTACTTAATTCTGCTTCTGTCATATTGTGTATACTATTTGCTGGAGCTGCATTAATGGTAAAATAATAAAAGTCCTCAGCCTGTTTTTGTGTAAAACCTATAGAAACATAATAATTTATATAGGGTAAGTGGTTGGCGTGACCAACTGGGAAATCGGTAGCTGTTTGATTGTTCCCTGTTGCCCAGGAATGCACTCCAACTGTTACATTGGTGCCTCTGGTTCTCTGTATTCCAGCTAAGAAAAAATCTACGCCTCCTGAGGCAATACCACCATTGGTGTTTAAATGAGTATGGATGCCCAACTGGTGTACACGGGCAGACAACTTAAGATTGGTTTCGTCATCCATTGAACCATCACATTGTTTTATCTCTATTCTTTTTATATTAGGAAATGCTGCGTATACAGCATTAAAATCATTTAGCGATGTACTACCAATAACACCATTCATTTCTATTGTGGTGTCTCCAGCCAATACAGTAAAAATGCCTTGGTTTCTAGAAATGGTAGAGGTATTGTCATCTTTTGAGCAAGAAGGCAATACGACTACCATAGTAAAAAATACTACTATATATTTATGTAATTTCATGATATCTAATTATTTAACTGATTTATTAGGTCTAACAGGTTCTTTATTAGTTATTTTTCAACCTTTTGAAGATGTACCTGGTTATAAAAATACCATTGTTATCACCTTCTCCTGCATCACTCTCTACAGCCGAATTGACAAATGCCAGATCCCAACCTTGACTAAGCATTGTATTAATCTTTGAAGATATTACAGCATCGTTGGCTGCTATATTCTGAAAACGAATGCCTCCTATATTGAAAAAATTTAGAAGTTTGGTTTCTTCAAAATTTTTGACACGAATTTCTTTTCTTGAAGACTTATTACGTTCATCATCATCTTCTGTTCTAGATGATGTGAATTTTTTATGATCGCGCTCCTCTTCTGTAGATATGATTCTTGACCTACCCAAACCACTTGAAACAATAGATTCTACACTTGTAATCACTTTTACCTCATACCTTTGAGCGTTAGTGTCCTCTTCACTTTGAGCAGATACGCTCAAAATAATTCCTATAGCTATAATGCTAGTTAAAAATACTTTTCTCATTATTTAAGTTTTTTATGTTATTATGCTTATTTACAATCAAATAGCGTGCTTTATAACACTCTTATTTCATCAAACAAGTCCGAATAGAAGCATTCGGACTTATATAACACATAATCTATTTATTATCAACACTTAACGAAATCACTGTAAAGTTTCCTAATGTGGTTTTATTATTAGATATGTTTGTGATATTTCCTAAAAGACTCACTGGAGGTGTGGAAAATAACTGACTTGGGTCTCCACCGGAATCTTCACCAGAATCCTCATTAGCCTCTATTTGCGATCGCTGATTAAGTAAAAATTGATATGAACTGAAATTTATATTCCCTAACGAAGCTTTAATGGCATCATATAATGGTAAGGGTTGATCATCATCAAGATCCCTAAATAGATCAACACCGAGAGAAGCATCTGCATTACCATCAAAAACGACATCGTTAGATTCCGAAAAATTTGAAGACACTAACTGCCCTTGGTTAAACAGTTCTACTTTTACTTTATAAAAATTTGTAATACCAACAGGGTCACTGAACTCAATATTTAAAATATCGTTGAATTGTTCATCTATTTCTATTTCAGTTATAGACACTACTGGTTTCATAAATTCTTCCTTAGATTTAAATTGTGTACCATCGTTGAGAACAACCTCAATCCAATATGTATTATCAATAGTGGTTGATATGGGTTGTAATGATGTATAAACGCCTTTGTCAATTGAAAAATCAGTAGTTATTAAACTTACAGCTCCATTACTGTTTTTTGTGAATAGAGAAATAGTAGCATCATTTACGGCTTGAAAACTAGATGTCGAATTTAACGGTAGGGTCTGTTGAATACTAATTGATACTGGCTGATTCAAATTAGTCAGCTCTCCAAAAATAACTGTTTGTATGTCATGAGAAACATCAACACTTATCTCTTTAGTACACGAAGAATACAAAATAGTTATTAATGCAAATAATAGTGTTTTTATATGTGATGATTTCATGGGTCTTAAAATTTAAAGTTATAGGTAATAAAAGGAATTGGTGCACCGATTACCGAATATTGAAAGGTTTTTAATTGGTTGTTTCTTAGGCTAGAATATACCGAGAATGCATTCTTTCTAGCATAGGCGTTATAAACACCAAAAACCCAACTGCCCTGCCATTTCCTGCCTTTATTCCTTTCAGGTGTATATGTAAATGATAAGTCCAGTCTATGGGTATCCTTAAGTCTATACGCATTGCGATCAGAGTATGTAAAATATTGATTTCCGTCTATTTCAAACTTACCCGTAGCATATGTAGTAGGCCTACCTGTCTGGTAAGTGAAAAACGCGCCTGCACTCCATTTTTTATTCAGTTTATAATTAGTTGTCAAATTAAAAATATGAGGTCTGTCGTAATTTGATGGATAATAATTACCATTATTAAGGTTCTCTGAAGCAAATGAACTTGTTGTTTTTCTTTTCGTTACAGAATAAGTATAATTAGCATTCCCAGTTAACTTGCCTTTAGTTTTATATGCTCCTAGTTCAACTCCATAGGAATATCCATTTGAGGTTAACAATTGTGTTTCTAAATTTTCATTTAAAAACAGATCTGCTCCATTTTTGTACTCTACTTGATTTTTAAAGTTTTTATAGTATCCGTCAATTGAAAAATTATACTGGCTATCTTCTGTGTCATAGGCATATCCAGCAGATATTTGATTCACTTCCAATGGTTTAATATGGAAACCGGCCGGTTTCCATATATCAAAAGGCAAGGCTGCGTTTGTATTGGATATTAAATGTATATACTGAAACATTCTATTGTACCCTAGCTTTATAGCTTTTCTATCCGATAAATCATACTTTAATGCCAGACGAGGTTCAAAGCCTTTATATGATTTTATAACCTTATTACTTTTATATGTTTTAGAGCCCGTAATGGTACTAACGGTTTGTGGTAAACTTGGGTCGTAAAAAGAAACTTTATAAGGCCCTATATTTCCAAACCAAGAATATCGTAATCCGGCATTCATAGAAAACGCCTTCCACTTTCTATCATAAGAAACATAAGGTGCTATTTCCAAACCCTTTTCGGTACCAAAATTTATGGTATTAATACCTGCTTCATTTCCTGTTACCTTGGCCGGAGTAAATCTATAAAGTGTACTGTTTACTCCAAATCTTATTTTAGTATCTGCATTTTGATAAAGCGTAAAATCTGGTTTAATAATCCAATTTTCTACTGCAGATTTCCAAGTAAAATTACTAGCTGTTGTTCCAGTTGGGCCTCCTCCACTATTTTCAGAAGATAGTGCATAATTGTACCGGCTATAAATTCCAGAAATATTCATAAACAATTTACTTGAAAAAATATGATTCCACCTCAATGTGGCTGTTGCATTTTTCCACTGAAAATCAATGGTCTCATTTGTGTTACTTGAATTTGTGTTTTGTGTATCTCCGTCATTCTCTTCTGTAAACTTCAGTTTCATGACATCGGCTCCAAAATATCCAGAAGCAAACAACTTATTGTTCTCGTTTATATTCCAAGATAATTTTGCATTTAAATCATAGAAATACACTTTATTTCCTTTGATACTCTTGATTAAAGGAAAAAATAAATCAAAGTAAGAACGACGTCCAGAGGCTAAAAAACTAAGTTTGTCTTTTTTTATAGGTCCCTCAAGCGTTAATCTAGAAAACAGCAAACCTAGGCCACCTTCACCTTTAAATTGTTTATTACTTCCTTCTCTTTGGCGTATATCTAAAACTGAAGATGCTCTACCCCCATATCGTGCGGGAATACCTCCCTTATACAATTGCATATCTTTAACAGCATCTGCATTAAATATGGAGAAAAAGCCCCAAACATGTGAAGAATTATATATCGGTGCTTCATCTAAAAGAATCAAATTTTGGTCTATATTTCCTCCGCGAACATTAAAACCAGATGTTCCTTCTCCTACTGACGATACACCAGGCTGAGTTAATACAGATCTAGTAATATCCGGCTCTCCCAATAAGGCAGGTATTTGTTTAATATCTTTAGGCTTAAGATTAACAGACCCCGCTATAACACTCCTTGTTTGACTTTTTGTGTTTGTAGTGGTAGTGATAACAACTTCTTCTAACAGACTATTATCCACCTTCAATTGGATCTTAAGCTTTTGAGGGCTGGAGAGATTAATCTCCTGAATAAAATCTTGATATCCTAAATATGAAACTACTAAGGTTTGTTTGCCTTTTGGAATCGTTAATGAAAAAAAACCGTACTCATTGGTTACAGTTCCTTTCTCTGATTCTTTAGAATAAATAGTTGCTCCAAGAAGTGTCTCGCCTGTTTCAGAGTCTTCAATAGTGCCACTAATTTGTGAATCTTGAGCAAAGACAATATATGATGTTGAAAAAAAGAAAAGTGATAAAAATAGGTGTTTCATTTGCGTTCATTTTAATTGTTTGCAAAAGAACGCTGGTTATGTATAAAAATTGATGAAACTTTGTCCGACTGCTTCTATTCGTACTTATTAAGAGACAACTCGTATTGTTTTGGTGTCATGCCCTCTATCGTTTTAAAAGCTGTATAAAATGTTGATTTTGAAGAAAAACCCGCCTCTTGAGCCAGGCCTAAAATGGATAATTGTTCTGCCTTTGGAGATTGTAATAAGCTTTTGAATTCGTTAACCCTAAATCTATTAATAAAATGATAAAAATTAGTTTCAGAATACTGATTTATCAATTTTGACAATTCTTTTTCCTTAATATCCAATGATGCTGCTAACATTCTCAAATTAAGGTTTGGATTATTAAATAACTTATTCGTTTGTATTTCGGTTTCTATTTCTTTAAACTTTTCTAAAAAGTCTTCATTATTATCAATCTTATTTTTTGGGGTATCAGTAGCTCCCTGATTTAAATCTTGATAATTAGTTTTTATAGACGGAATGTCACTAAAGAGCTGAGCTTGAAAAAAACCATTATAGCCTACCCAGTACACAATAAACAATGTGGTTAAAATTTCTAAAAACAAGAATAAATCTCCTAATCTTTCATTTAAAATTTCTGCTATCTCTCCAAAAAGTAAAAAGAAATGAAGTATTAAAACCGTAATAATGATACTCTTGATCCAAGACAGAGTTTTATATTCTAATTCAGAATAATAGTTAGCTACTTTCTTTTTATGCTTATTTAAAAACCTATAGGCAATTATCATTAGAGGTAAATTAATGACAGGAAACAACAATATAGATATGATTTCTAGAACACTATCTTCTTCAATATGAAGGATATTAAATAAAATCCCTGGTAAGAACAATAATAAATACCAGACATTAAAAGATTTGTTTATAGTAATTATTATATAAAGAAACAGAGAAGGAATAATTAATAATTCTGAATCAAAAATAATATTCTCATAAAAAGTCATATTGCTGTCCTCTTCAGAATCTATATACATTCCGTATAAAATGATCCAAGCTAAACTCCACATAAAGAGCACTAAAAATATATTGGCAATTTGGTTTTTTGATTTCACTGTTAAAAACAAAAGCCCAATCATAATAGCAGAAAAGCCAGATAATAGCTCTAGAAATAATAGCAAGTAATCTTCAAATAGCATTACAAATATTTTGATAAAAGTACATTTTTTTTTAAATACCTTTGCGCATAAATTTATTTATAATGGGAATTATAAAAGTTGAAAATATTAGGATATTTGCCTATCATGGTTGTCTTGAAGAAGAGACTAAAATAGGTAGTGATTATCGTGTTGATCTGGAGGTTAAAGCTGATTTACAAAATTCGGCAAAGACAGATAAGTTATCTAATACGGTTGATTATGTGTTTTTAAACAGGATTATTAAAGAAGAGATGGAAATACCGTCTCACTTGTTGGAAACGGTGGCAAGGCGCATACTCAACAGAATCTTTAATGAAGATAAATTAGTAAAAAAAGCAACGGTTTGGGTAAGCAAACTAAACCCGCCTATTGGTGGAGACGTTGAAAGGGTTACCATAAAAATGACCGATAGGCGTAAAAAATAATTTAAAGTAATTTAAAGTAAGGAAAAGTTATATTTTTTTTTACATTTGTATCCTCATTCTCGATGTCTCGGGAATGACAATTTTAAAAGGTTTATCAAAATATATTTTTGATGGATTTTTTCAAATTGGCGTCGTGGCCGAGTGGCTAGGCAGAGGTCTGCAAAACCTTCTACAGCGGTTCGAATCCGCTCGACGCCTCAAACAAACCTTCAAGTATTTCTTGGAGGTTTTTTTTATGATAAATTTTTAGAAAAAATTAATTAAAGAGAAGCAAAATTTTCCCTTTGGGTTTGCTTTTCGAATCCGCTCGACGCTTCCAAAAATAAGCTTAAAGATTATTCAGGAAGCTTTTCTTTTATAGGGCTTATTTTTTCTAACTTCTCTTTATTTTTTTCGTAAGTTTCAGGAAACAGACCTTGTACAAATAATAAAATTCCAAAGCCTAGGATAACCATAGCGATTACTTTTTTGGTTTTAAAAATAAGTCGAGGTGTTAATTTTGCTTTTAATCTTTTGGCGACTAGGATTTTAATGATATCTGTAACAAAATAAGATACGATCATGGTAACTATAAAAACAATATCACCATTTTTTGATGTCGTTAATGTATCTCCTAATACCATAAAACCTAACCAACCAATCAAAACACCAATATTTATAAAATTAAGTAAGAAGCCTTTTATAAAAAGCTTGCCGTAGTCTTTTTGAATTTCAACTTTGTGATATTCTTTAACAATAGCTCTAAAAGATTTTGATGTTTTTATGAAGGAAATAATGCCATAAACAATTAATAAGACACCTCCAAAAATTAAGAAACTAGGGTCGTTACTAACTTTTCCTCTTAGATTATTGGTACTATAAAAAGCAATAACAATAAAAATGATATCGGCAAATATAACACCCAAATCGAATATTAAAGCACTTCTAAAACCTTTTGTAGCACTTGTTTCTAAAAGCACAAAAAATACGGGACCAATTGTAAAGGCCAGTATTATTCCAAAGGGAATGGCGGTTAAGATATCATCAAGCATAACTAAGCTAAGGTTTACACAAAGTAAAGAAATATTTTATAACTAAAGTAGGCTTGCCAGCCACAAATAATAAAAGCGTGTGATAATTAAATCACACGCTTTAAAGCAAACTAAGTTAATACTTCTCTAACTACTTCTTAACTAGTTTTAAACTGCTAATCCCACTTGCAGTTTTTATTCGGGCAAAATATAGCCCAGATCTTAAGTTAGCCCCATCTATGATTGCTTCGCTTCCATTAGGTGCTAATGATAGTGCACTTTTCCCTAAAATATCGAATACTCTAATTGATGAGATGCTTTCGCTTTTAGTTTTAACCGTCCAACTATCTTCTGTTGGATTGGGATACGTTTTATAACTTGCTACTTCATTTTCTTCTGTACCTAAAGTGGTGTTTTTGTGGAGATAAATATTATCTAAATAACCAACATCTAATGTTCCTGAAACCGTTAACAAAAATTCTAATAACTCAGCTCTGGCATCCACACCTGAACCTCTCACATTGGCAAAATTTGTTAATGGAACATCTATTGAAACCCATGTTTGCACATCGGTTGGTCCGATCGCTACTGTTAATTCAAAAGCATCAGTTTCAGCACCACCGCCTGCATGGTTTGACCATTTAGGGTTAAATACTTGTCCTGCTACAAAACCATCGGAGATCCAAAAATCCATATGGAAATGTGTCATTGCAGAAGCGTTAACTGAAGCACCTAAAGAAAGCCCTAAAAAGTTACCAAAGTCAATTTTTAGAACATCATTTGAAGCAATATTTTCTACTGTAAAATCCGAATCATCCCATGGCACATTAGCTACACCTATAGGGGTACCGTAAGCATCTCCATAGATAGAAATAACATCTGCTGCTAATCTTGCTGGTGGTACTGCTGGTGCGGTTGTTGGTGGTACTGCTGGTTCTGGACATGCAGTACAAACGCCTCCACAATCTATACCAGTTTCATCCTGATTCTCAATTCCATCATTACAAGATTCAATAGGTAATGAAGAACCTTCAACAAAAGTTACATTATCAATAAAGGTTGTTGTAACAGGAGAATTACCTGCCGTACCAATAAAACCTCCTGGTAAACCTCCAGAGATATCGTAAAGTGGGAAAAATGCAAATGTTTCATATTCTCCATCCGGAACACCTCCAACAGTGGCATTATTAAAATTAAATTCTAGTGTTTCCCAACCAGTTCCATTATGAGCAGCTGGAACTTCTGAATTACCAGCGCCATTTATTCCGTCTATTACTTTAAGTAAAAAATCATTACCCGTAGTAGAATAAACCTCAACAGAAACAATTTTAGTACCACCTGTAGCAGTCGTTAAATCAATAGCAGATGTAGTCATTGTAAGATGGGCTTCCTGCCAAGGGTTACCACCTGCTTTAGTAAGCAATCTTCCAACTTTTCCATTAGCTGGTGCTGTTGGGGTTGGATCATCTTCAATTGCTACATCGACACCAGCATCTACCCAGTTACCACCAGTAGTAACGTCGCTCTCAAAATTTATTGGAGACGACTGTGCGTATCCAAAAGATACTGTTAATAGGATTAGTAATAATGTAATTTTTTTCATCATAATTTGTTTTTAGAATTAGTTGTTTGTTTTTAAACTAAAATTCACGCCTTGCAAACTATAATGGAGAACCTAACAAAGGTGGTATTTAGATATTCGTAAATGTATGTGTTGATTGTTAATAAATTAGTAGACGATACCGCTACAAAAAGCATACAAGACAATAAAAGCAGTTTGTTTTTGCATTATTCACAATGACGATAGGGTAGTAAGTCTTTGTTAATGGGGATAAACGGGATATTTAGGCTACTTCTTTTTAGAATCATTTTAGTATTAATTAACTGTAAATAAAGCAATTAAGAAGCAATGTTGTGGCAATGTTGTGGTGATTTTATTAATTGCTGTCATACTTTTTATCCTTGTATACATTTATTGTTACTAAAAGCATCAAGTTTGTAGAAATACTAATAAATACCGAGCCTGATTCTCAGTACTTAATAGAACAATATGACCCATTGGTCTGAAACTTTTTACTACTAGATTTTTTTAATATCGTATGGTTTTTTTAAAGCAGCACTTTACTGATTTCAAATGCAGTTAAAGCTATGTACTTTTAGTGCATTTCGCTTTCAGCTTCTAAAAACTTTTGACACGAACCAGCCTGCCGGCTGGCTGGTTTCACGAATTCACACGAATTCAGTTTTACAATGTTTATTATTTTATATTTTGGTATTTCACGAAACAGACTTTCAGTCTGCCAAAGCGAATCTATGGACTTCCAGTCCATAGTAGTTTAGTTTTTGTAATTATAAACTGAGAGGGAAGAATTATTATTTGTAACGATTATGGTGTTTTGGTTATTTTCCTGTTTGATGTAATTAATATCTCTACTATCATAGGGAATATTAAGCCCGCTCTGTGAAGGCGGCATGAAATGAAAATTGTTTTTACCATCTCCTAAAAGCACGGCACCAATACTAGCATCATAGCGAGTGGTCTCAACTTCTACGCCATAATGATTGCCAACAGTAATAATGTCTTTATTGCCATCATTATCAACGTCTAATACCAGCGACGATTTAATAGGGGACATTTGAGCTTGTATCGGAAGTAATTGTCTTAGTAACTTACCACCTTCATTTATTAAAATAATGCTTTCAAAATTATGAATCTCATATTTAACCGCATCGCCTACTTTATCTTCTGGTAGAATGTCTAATAATTTGGAAGCCGCGAAACTATTAAAATCTTTGAATTTATCTGCAACATATGGCATTTGTTGACTTGTACATTCTCTTCCTCTTACGGGCACGTAATCGTTTTTATAAAATTTTGCCAATACAATATCGTTTGTTCCATTGTTATCAAAGTCGTTGGCGTATACCTTAAAAGGGTGTTCTTTGGTTGCCTTAAATTTATTATTAATGCCTAAGTTTCCAACTATATAATCATCATCGCCATCGTTATCTAGGTCACTAGCCGTTATAGACCACCATAAACCTCGGGTGTCTTTAAGTCCATATTTTTCCGAACTATTTATAAAGACCCCTTCTTTGTTTTCTAAAATTATAATTTGCATCCACTCTCCAACTAACATCAAATCTGCGTCATTATCACCATCAATATCTGTAAAAACAGCATCAGTAACTAATCCCATATTTTCAAGATCTGGAGCGGTTTTACTGGGTGCTTTTTTAAACACGCCATTATCGTTAATAAGCAAATAACTACTTGCTGGAAAAGGATATTGTCTAGAAATAAGTCGTGTACCAACAAATATATCTAGATCGCCATCTGCATCAATATCAGATGCCTTCACGCAGTGAGAGCTTTCAAAAATAGGCGGTAGCCCATGATCACTTTTAGCAAATACGCCCTGCCCATTATTTATATATAGTCTGTCTTTTAATAAAGTATTTCCTTGTTTAAATTCATTACCGCCACTAGCAACAAATAAGTCCTGATCATTATCTCCGTCTACATCTAAAAATAGGGCTCCTAAATCTTCTGAGTCTTTATCATTTTCCCAAGGCTGCGATGTGCTTTTACGGAATTGTCCATTGGTGTTTTGAAGATAGAGTATGCCGCCTTGTCCTGCTGCTCCACCAATAAATAAATCTTCCAATCCGTCTCCGTTAACATCCCCGACAGTAGAGAAAGGGCCGTTTTGAGATAGTTTATGGGGTAGTAAAATTTCAACTTCAAAATCATCAAACTCATTTTCTTTATGACTATAAGAAATACCAATATCGTTAGGTTCTATTTGAGCTAATAAGGGTTGTTTTTTTTCAACTCGTTTTGTTGGGGTTTTTGCTTTTGAATATTTAACAGTAAGTGTTGTATTTGCCTTTATATTTTCAAACACATTTATTTTGCCATCTGGCCACTTGACTTCCACTTTCTCAACTTCAATCTCTTTACCCAATCCAAAAAATAAGCCTGGTTCTACCGAAGATAAATAGCCTCTGGTCACTGAATTTTCTAAAACCTGCATGTTACCGTTATGATGAATAGTTGCTTTAGCCCCATAACCAAATGTGTTTGTATCGGAACCTTCTAGATCAATCTTTAAGAAATTGCCGGTCGCTTTGTTTTCATAGACGAATGCTAAAGCGTCCATATTATTTGTAACAACGTCTAAATCGCCATCATTATCCAGATCTCCATAAGCTATTCCGCTTGAGAAACTTGGTGTTTCAAAACCCCAATCTTTTGTGACCTTTTTAAACTGAAGATTGCCTTTGTTATTATAAACATAATTAGAAATAGGTTGGGAAGGTGTGTTTTTACTTATATTGAAAAATTCTTGCGTCGATATATTTGGATCTAGATTGGTTACAATAGCCATATAATCATTATTTCTAACATCTTTTTTAACGCCATTGGATATTATTATATCCTTTAAACCATCATTATCTAAATCTACAAACAACCCGCCCCAACTCCAATCGGTTTTAGCAACGCCAGCCATATTAGCAACGTCAGAAAAACTGCCGACACCTGTATTAACTTGTAGTGTATTTGACATGTATTGACAATGCTTTCCTAAACTAACTAGTTGATTGAAATTTTCGGTTGACATAGAACCCATGTTGGTTTTTGATCGAAAATGATCCTCTGCAGCCATTTCTAACGTGATAATATCTATCAACCCATCGTTGTTTATATCACCTACGTCTGATCCCATACTGAACCTGGAAATATGTTTTAAATTTTCATTAATCACATTTCGAAACGTTCCATCTCCATTATTATAATACATAAAGTCTGGTTCATCATAGTCATTAGCAACATATAGGTCGGTCCATCCATCATTGTTGAAATCGGCAGCATTAACACTTAACCCATATGCAAAAACCCTTGAGATACCTGCGTATTCTGAGACATCACGATATCTCCCTTTATCATTTATATATAATTTATGTGTAAAGAATTTATAACTGTCTTCCGTGATCGTGTGACGAATAAACAGCTTTTGGTCTGCTGGTTGGTTGACTTGATACATATCCAAATCACCATCATTATCCATATCAAAAAAGACTGCTTGGGTAGAATATCCGGCATCTGCAAGCCCATAAGCCATCGCAGATTCTGTAAATGTAAGATCTTTATTATTTATGTAAAGTAGATTTTTACGTTGCTCAGGATTCATGAATTCTCCATTTCTGCTAACATAAATATCGAGATAGCCATCCGAATTTACATCGACCATGGTTACGCCCCAAGACCATCCTGAAACTCTGGCTGCTCTTGATTTCTTAGTAATATTTTCAAATTGAAAATGGCCTTTGTTTAAGTAAAGTCTATCACTCACTTGGTTGCCACAAAAGAATATATCTGATAGACCATCATTATTTATATCGCCTATAGCGACTCCTGCACCATTATATATTTGGGAATAATAAAAGTGATTAAAATTTTCGGTTTCTTTAATGGAGTTATTAAAATCAATGCCTGTTTTATCTGAAGAAAGTAATTGAAACCCTCCAACTAATGTCTCTGCGCATAGCGGGCGTTTTGATTTTTGGCAAGACATGATTATAATCAATATCAATATTGTGACATAATTGGGTTTAATTCTGATCATTACCTTCTTAATTATAAATTTACTTAATGTAACAAAACTTTTGATACGAACCAGCCAGCCGGCTGGCTTCACGAATTCACACTAATTCAGTTTTACAATGTTTATATTTTGGTATTTCATAAAGCAGACTTTTAGCCTGCCAAAGCTTAGTGGTTTATTTAACCATTTGCCTAAAACTTTAATTTTTCGTCTTTATCCCAGAGTCCCCAATACGCTCCTACATCACCTTCAGCCCCCACTTTCCATGATTCATCAAAAGATGAAAAATAGAACATCTCAATATCATCATCATTAGACCATATTTGTGAGTTTATAAAATACTTCACAGCATTTTCTTGTGATGGAATAGCGCCTTGCAATCCTTCACCAAAAGAAGGCCATCCTGTTTCTGTTATAATCACTTTTTTTCCGTTTCCAGCACTTTTAGCTTGATTATACATGTCTCTCATATAAACCAAAGCATATTCTTGACTACAGCCTTCCCAATAAGGATAACAATTAGCTAAAATCACATCGCAGGCTTCTGTAATTCTTGGTCTGTGACTAAACTCATAATAGGCGTCTACATACCCCATTGGTACATCTGGGATAGCATTTTTAACATCATGCATAAAAACTAAAAGCTCATCTTCGGTTAAATCACCTCTATACATAACTTCGTTACCAACAGCAGCGATATCTACAAACCCTCCTTTTGCTAGTTCTATAAGTCCCGCAATCTCTTTTTTATTGATCTCTGCATCATCACCTAACCAAGCGCCCACTAAGGTTTTAATACCATATTCTTTCGCAATACGCGGAATAGCCTCATTACCATCTGTACAAGAAAAAGAACGAATCCATTTTGTATATGGTTTTATGATTTTCATACGACGCCTAATTTGCTTTTCGGTCATTTGATCACCTGGTTCTTGGCCTTCTTCATAAGGGCTAAAACAGAGTCCATGCATCCCATTTTTTAATACTCTTTTAAATAGGTTATGTATACCTTTCGGGGTCTTATCATCAAGATTTAACCCTGCTAACGATCTTATTTTACCAGCTCTATACGACATAATTTTATTCTATTAATTTTCTAAAGTTCTCCTCTACGTTTTACTAATTCTACTTTTATTTCTCTTGCTCTTGTTTCATTCAAACTATATTTATACATAATCCAAATAGCTATAGCTGCAGTGACAGCTGGTATAACAATATCTGCTATTCGTAGCTTTGTCATTGTTTCAGCTGTTTGAGATACAGCACCTTCGTCGAAACCAACTAAGGTTAAAATGGCTCCACCAAGTACTAAAGCAATGGCCTGCCCCAGCTTTACCATCCACCAGTAAATCGCTCCAAAAGTTCCTTCTTTTCTTGGCATGCCATTTTCTAGTTCATCTAAATCACATACATCTGCCGTCATACTCATCATTAATGTAAATAAACCCCCTAAACCAAAAGCCATAAATGGAATAGGTAAGAACATTAGCCAGGGACCACCTTGGCTCGTATCCATGCTAAACCAAGACATACCTATGCTGTCCAGAAAAGGATTGATGGCATCAAATATTGAACCTACAAAACTGTTTAATCCTTCACCAAAACTTGTCTTATTGAATTTATCGTTTAATGAATTATCAAAGCCCCACCACTTAAGTATGTAACCAATAATCGAAATGACTGTAGAAATAATAAAAGCTTTTCGCTTTCCCCATTTGTTAGCTATTTTTGAAATGATAGGAATAACCATAAAGGCGGTTACTACTGCTGTGAGTGAAGCGAACCAAGCTGGCCAAGTACCAGCGTCACCATAGTTACCATTATAAATATAAAAGACAATTATAAAAAAACTGAATGAAGCGACCATTTGGAATCCATTAAACACAAGGAATGTAGCTCCACATAACTTCATGAAGGGTTTATTTTTGGATACTTCCTTAATACCTTGAAATAATTCTTTAAAACTAGATGATAGTGTGTTAAGGCTTATTTCTTTTCTGTTTTCCATTTTTCCAGAATCAATCCCTTTGCAGAATAAGGCCGGTAAAATCCCAAGTACAGCACATGCTAACCCAACTATTAATGATAATTTACGAACCCCTGTTGCTTGTAATTTTTCATCTGTTATTTTTTGTAATTCATCTCCTGTAAGTCCCATTTCTCCAATAATTCTTATTGTTTCTTCACTTAAAGGAAAGACGGTAGGGTCAGCAATAACGACCCAAAACCAAGGCACTAGCATCCAAGCAATTTGACCAATAATATTTGCAAATGCCATTAAGCGTGTACGCTCATTATAATCAGAAGTCATTTCGTATCCTAAACCTACTAATGGTGTAGCATACATGGTATTTCCAATGAGAAACAATAAAGACATAAGAAGAAAATACCAAAAGTTGAACATGACCGAATTATCTTCACTCATTTGGAATAAAAACGCAAACAGTATCCCACTTAAAATAGCTCCAATAAAAATATAAGGTCGTCGTCGTCCCCATCTTGACTTGGTATTATCAGAAATAAAACCCATTATGGGATCAGTGATAGCATCAAATATTCTAGGTAAGCCGCCTAATAAACCTGCTAACCATGGATCCATTCCAAAAGCAGTTACTAAAAAGAACATAAAAACCGCTAAAGCTCCTGGTAATAAATTAAGTACTAAATGTCCTGAACCGAAAGCTGTTTTTTGTAAAAAGGGTACTTTGTCTTTCGCTGCTGTTTTTATATTTGACATATCTTATTGGTTTAGTTAGTATTAATTATTTTTTGGAATCACAATAGTTTGAATAGCCCGAGCATCTATTGAGAATTCAACATTTTTTTCATGTATTGATAGGTTAATTGTTTTTTGGGTTTCAGTTTCATTAAACAATACAATTGCAATGCTTCCATCGGGATTTGTAGCGGCAGTTACCATGAGCTTATCATCAGAGTTTTCTAGTCCAATAACTTTAGCATCTGGTCTTATGTATTTGCTGAAGTGTGCCATGACATAATAAATGGGTGTGAAATAAACTTCGTCGGCATCAGGGTCAACAATTACAGGCGCTACACACCAATTCTCAAACCAATTGGGGCCACCTTGTCTATCTAAAACCATATTCCAGTCTACCCATCCATCAACCCAATTGTTAAGACACCCAATAATATCTCTAGCGTATCGGTTTACTGGCGAATACTTAGGATGCAGATATTTTTCTTCTTCCGATGCCCAATCCCAGCCCCAATCGGTAGCTTCTTTACTCCAGTACCAAGCATCATCTTTCCATTTAGGAACTTCAGAATCTACACAGCCTTCGGTTTCTATTAAGTATTTATCAGGTGCTTTATTATGTGCATATTGCAAGGCTTCAGGAAAAAAATCATAGGTGCTTTCATACCAATGTATAGCAGTACCATGAAAGTATTTAGAGGAGGCTTCGTCTCTGTACATTTCATCAACCCATTCTTTTAAGCCTGCTCTATTCTGGTCGTATCCTAAAATTATTTTATCGCCTTTTCCATCAGCTTCAAGTTTTGGACCTAAATGATGTTGGACAAAATCTGTCATTTCCTTTGGTGTAAAATGCATACTTTCCCAGTTGTTTCCATTCCCATGAGGTTCGTTCTCAACCGTAAAGCCCCAAATATCTATACCTTCTGCTTTATAAGCGTCCACATATTTTGAAAAGAATAAAGCCCAGGTGTCATAATATTCTGGAAGTAGCTTGCCTCCAACCCATTTGTTATTGTCTTTCATCCACGGTGCTGCGGTCCAGGGTGATGCAAATATTTTAAACCCATCTTGAGATATAGTCAATGCCTCTTTTATCATTGGGATGAGGTCATCCATATCTTCTTCGATAGTGAAATGCTCTAAAGTTTTATCACCTTCTACTGGGGAATATGAATAGTTGGTTAGTGAGAAGTCACATGAATTCATGTGTGTTCTGGTTAAAGAATATCTAGCACCATCTTTGGCAAAATAGGCACGTAAAATGGTATCTCTATTTGCTTTACTTAATTTGTTTAGTAAGTAAGCCGAAGATTCTGTAAAAGCCCCTCCAAAACCTGAAATAGTTTGAAAGGTTTGTTCAGGAATTAGCTTTATAGTCACTTTTGTATTTGCAGCAGGAAACTCAGTGATCTTGGTCAGTTGATTTCCTTTTGCTGAGGTTTCAAAAATGTCTACTTGTAATTTGTTATCTGTTTTATCGCAACTCATTATTGTAAATAATAGACAGTAGAAATAATATGTTAAAGGTCTCATAGTCATTTATTATAAATTTTAATGTGCCATACTAAACTCTACAGAAGTTGGAGGCACTAAAACATCTTGCATTAAAGCTGCTTTGTCTCCATTGTAGGTTTTCGTTATTGGATTTCCATCTCTTGTTAATCCATCGAATACACCCTGATCAACCAAATCCCAAAGCGCATATTTTGCTTGTCCTTTTAAATTGATTAAACCAAAATGATTTTCCGATCCTAATTTGTTAGCAGCATCTTTCCATTTCTCGTCAAAAGCCTCGAAATAAAAGCAAGAAATATTCGCTTTGTTAGTCCAATCTCTCATCAATTCATGGTAACGGCCAGATTTATATTCGTCTGTTGCTCTCGACCCTTTTGAGCCATAGTGACCATTAGACACGGTAGACCAACCTGTTTCTCCTATGTGTATGGGTTTTTTTATACCTAAACTTTTCATATAGTTTGAAACACTATCGTATTGTGTTTTTGAAAAATTTAGAGCACGCTGCATCGCAGACTCGATTTTTTCTTGTTCAGAAAGGTTGTTTTCGTTTTCTGGAACAAACCAAAAGGCAGGGTTATAGTGAGAGTTATGCATAGGATAGGTGTGCATAGAAACATAATCGACTGCATGGATTAGTTTTTCTAAATCTTCTGTATGGTAACTAGAATCGCCACCACCCCAAGAAGAAAAATCATCTGAACTGGTTATCCATAATGTTTCTGGAAGCTCGCCAGATGTTTTTAATTCTTGTAAGTGAGTCACCCACTTTAATATCACATTTGGACGCACAAAATAACTTGTTGCCCAATTTACCATGGCTTCATTTCCAACAGCTATAATTTTAACTATATCTGGGTATGCTTTTGCTAAAGCGACGGCTCTATCAATTTCCGCTGCGTTGGCCTCACTCTCTACTTCATGATCTGGTGCTTTATCTGTCCATGCGTTTTGACAATCTATCCAAGCGCCTAACATCATATACATTTCAAAATTAGAGTCTTCGCTTTTTAATGCTCTTATGGCTTTTAATATATTGGGAGCTTGCTGCAGTTGTACATTGTAGGTTCGTAATATTTTAATACCCATAGCGGCCAAAATTTTCATATCTTCTTTTAGCTGTTCTATAGTAGGTTGCACATCACGTGTTTTTTGTCTGTAACCCCCATAGGAAATAGCGAGGTATTCTGGATTACCTAAAATGTCTGCTGCAGTTATATGTTTCTTTTTAATCACTTTTTCTGTTACTTTTTTAGACTTATTTGTACATCCCATTATTGCCATGAAAATGGTTAGTAATAGGGATATTTTTAAGTTAGTTTTCATTCGTTTGCTCTTATCTTTTTAGCAATACATTTATTTGAGTTACTTCGCCCTTTCTTTGAAAAATTGATTTTGATATTTCTGAGATAAGACTTAGATCATCAAAATTCAATTGTCTATTATTATTAAAAAAGACTTGTAAGCTATCTTTATTTGAAAGCTGATATTTTATAGGTACTTGGCAGTAGGTAAAGCAAAGTGTATTTGCTTCTAATAGCATTTCCCATTCCATCTTTTTAACATCTGTATAGGTGAAAATTTTTGGGATTTTTAAAAATTCTTCTTTACGTAATAAATGTGGGTTAAAAGTGATGCGACCATTGTTTACAAAAACACCTAGTTCACCAAATCTGCTTAAAATATCTTCTTTAACCTGACCGGTCATTCCTGGTTGTTGAGCGCCTTTGGTAGCTGGTGTATGTGAATATGGATCTGTTGGAAAAGCACCGTATAATTTGGGTGATTTATGTACACCGATGCCTGCATTTATTTCGTAATAATGGTCTAATAGTTTCCCTATAAGCTTTTCGCTTTGATTGTTGTTTATGGCTAACAAACAATTTTCTTGAACTGCTAGTAATAATTTGGAAACCATATGCCAATAAATAGACCCGAGACCTTCGTAACCAAAAAATGTTCCTGAACGTCCTGTGAATGATTTATGATCGAAAATGTCTTCAAAGATGTCTAGTAATAGTTCGGTGTCTTTTTTTATCAAAAATTGATAAGTGTCTTTAGGTAAGCCTGCCAGAGCATCTTTTAAACTTCTTGCGTTGTTGAAATTACTGTTAAAATGATAGCCTCCTAAATCATCCTTTTCTATAATAGATGTGTTTCCATCTTTTACTAATTGTTTTAGTAAATTGGACTGCTCTACTTTTTTTGAAGGAATATTATTTTTCTTGTCAAATCGAGGTAATTCTTTATCTGGATATAAAATATAGCTATACTGATCACTTCTAAAGAGCGCACTCTTTTTTAAACCATCTAACAGTGTTAAAGCTTCTTTTGGCGATAGATAACCTGAGCTTAAAGCGGCTACTTGCCCTTCCAGCATTTCTGGTAAATAGGATATAGATACCTCCTTGTCATTTTCAACGGTCATCAAGTTATAGGCGTGAAACATATGGTCCGAACGCTTATTAGCATCAATGGTATGTTGTAGATAGGTTTTTGTAGTTTTTATAAAGCTTAGAAGCGCCGTTTTTGTTATAACAAATTTGTTACCTGTAAAACCATTATTGTAAACAGTTGTTCTGTACTTACTTCCTGCTAATCCCAGGCCGTCTAAAACTGTTTTTCTGTTTTTATCGGATACTTTTCCTGAAAGGATGTGTTTATTCGTTTCAAGTGTTGAAACAACGGCATCAAAGCATGTTTTTAGTTCTATAGAAATATCAACTTGGCTTGTTTTTGATTTGTCGAGAATCTTTTCAAAGAAGTTTAAAAAACGATTTAAATAATATAGCGTTACCATAGATACGCCATTACCTACTAGCGCATTGTTGGCGTCATTCCATTCTGGTCTTTGCGTGTTTAACCAAATACCACCTTCTGGAATAAAGTTTGATACTTTGGCTAATACAGTTGCTATTAATTTTTCAATTAAATTAACTTTATAGATAGCATCATTTTTATCTCTTAATAGCGTACCATCTGCTCCTAATTTTTGTTTTGTTTCATTAATTTTTGCATCTAGCTCATAATCAAAATCAATAGTGTCTTTAGGATTAATAAGCGTTTCTTGATAACTCTTTATTTTATAAGGGACATTGGCGTAAACAAAAATGTTCTGATTAAAACGTTCTTCAAGTTTGTTAGGGTAATGGTCTTCTATAAACTCCAGAAATTTTAATAGGTAAATAATTTGATGATCTCCCCAATATCCAATATAGGACCACGGATCGTTTTCTTCTATGATTTCCCAATCGAAACCATCTTTTGTAACACGATACGGATTGTAGCCTTCAAATGTTGTGGCGTTTAAAAACTTATGGATCATACTCTCTATAAACTCTGGATATGAATGTGCTAAGGCTTCCCAATTTTGAAAAATATCTCGCCAGTTTCCTTCATAATCTAAGATCTTAGAGCCATCAGTTTCACTATGGGTATTTATTGAGAACTTATTCCAAGGTCGACTAGGGTCTCCATGTCTTCTGCTAAACTTTAAGGGTAAGTATTCAAAACTAAGGCGCTTAAAAGTGTCATCTACATCTTGTTCTGCCAGATTTTTTAAATAGTTAAGCGTGAATAGTGCTGGTAAATTCTTTAACTGATTTTCTTTTTTATTGAAAAATTCTTTGTTCGCATTTGCTATATATTTTACAAAATCTGTTTTTTCAATATTGTAATTATCATCAAAAACACCTCCACGCATAATATTGAATAGTGTGTTTGAAAAATGTCTTGTGTTTATTAAAGGATCTGCTGTTAGTTGTAACCCATCTGCCGCTGCTGTTAATTGAATTAAATTTTCGGTTCCAGCATCAATATCTTTTTGAATAAGACTAGATATGTCTTTTTCATTTTTAATGATTTTTGAGATTTGATTAATACCTGAAATAGATTGGTTTACGTTAGCAACAAATAGCCAGTTTTTTTCTGAATTTGATGCTAAGTCTATACTGGAAGAAATAAAATAAGCCCCTTTTTCAGCTTTTACATCAACTTCTTGTATTAAAGCATTCTTTTCTCTAAAGCTATCAAGCTGCAATGACGACATTAAATGAATGGGGTTTTCAAGGCCAACAGACCAAACGGTGTTAGACTTTAATGCTTCACTAGGTTCTGCTTTGTCAACTATTACAGCACTCAATGTAAAAATGCCTAAACCAACGTCGGGTAATAATTCACTTTTCTTGTAAGCATCAACTAAATTACTTCTACTGTTTTGTAAATCGGAAGTAACGCCTGCAGGTAAGATGTTTTGTAATCCGTCTAATAGAGTAATTCGAATTTTAGAATCAGAATTGTTTATCAATGTTGACTTTTTTACAAAACCAAATTGATTACTAGAGCTCCATTGGTATCTGAAAGTTAATCCCAAATCAAGGTTTATTTCTTCAAAAATGATTTTGTTTCCAAAACTGTTTTTATATAAATTTCTTGATGTTTCATAAACCCCCATTTGACGTATTGAAAAAGGCTCCCATATATAAGTTTCTCTACCTAAATGAATCTGGAATATGGTTTTACTTCCTGTAATATCCGCCGATTCTGTTATTTTATCGTCTGTATAATACGGAAACAATGAAGATTCAGAATTTTTTCTTCCCGCAGATAAACCGCCATTACTGGATATAAACATCCAATGGTTTGAATCGCTTACAATACTCATGAAAAATGGACGCATCGCATCGCTATTTGAGATCTTGTAATACGTTTCATTATCAAAGCTAACTAGTTTTCCAGTTATTTTATTTGATGGTTTTGTAGCCGTATCTTCTCTATTATAAATGGTTTGATTCATTATTTTATCTCCCTATGTTTATTAGGTTTTTACACCCTTCATTTGCAATTTTGAAATAAAAAAGACCAGTTATAACATAGCTTAGTGCCGGCCTTTTTTATTACTTTTATATTAATTATTCTAAATTTCTTATCTAGTTGGGTTAAGGTGCAACTTTAACAGAAACGTTATCAATATTAACAGTTCCTGTACATGTGCCTGCTCCACCACAAACCAATTCTAGCAATAAGGATAATCCACCATCTACATTACCAGCGGTAGTAAAAGTGTATGTTCTGGTTTCCCAGGTTGTTGGAAAACTGGCATCTCCTGCTACCAAAATATGCTGTGCAGCAGGATCTGTTGAACCTTCTGCTGGCTCAGAAAATGTAAACGCTTGGAAAACGGCACCGTCTGCTGGCATATCGCTAGCATTTGCCTGAATATCGAACTTAACCTCATAAGTTGTATTTGGCTGAATGACTCCTACACCAAACCTTGTTTGCTTTAAAGCTGGGTTTCTTGTTGGTGCTGTTTTTATTTGACCCGAATTACTCCCACCATTATTAATGGTTGTAGAAATTGTTACTGTACCGCCATTATCTATGAGCTCCCAACATCCAGCATTGGCTTCAAAATCACCATCTGCTATAAACTCACCTGCTGGAGGTGCTGGGCAAGAACCGCCGCCGCCGCCAGAACTAACCTGTTCAATATCATCTATATAAAATGTTCCAGCGGTGTTAGAACCTCCATCAACAAATACGATGAGGTTAGAAAATGACTCGCTAGTTGTTAGCGTAAACGTTAACTCTTCCCATCCAGATCCGGTATGATTTTGATCATTCTCATCTGGGGTTCCTCCTGTTTCAACCTTTAATTTTATTACTCTTGCAGTGTTAGAGAATAGCTTAAGTTTAATACTTTTATCCGTTGCAAAACTTATAGGGGTGTCTAAATTTAAATTCATGTTTTCCCATGGCTGATTTGAATCAAAAACCATTTTTCCAACCATAGAAGGTGTTGCATTAATGCCTGATAACTCAGGGTTATCAACTACTTCGAAAGCAACATCTCCAGTATCTTTAGATACATAGTCTATGCCTTCACAATCGAAGTCTATTGGTAATGACAACATGGTTTCAGTACATGTACCGCCGCCGCCAGAAGATACTTGTTCAATATCATCTATATAGAATGTCCCCACGGTATTAGAACCTCCATCAACAAATACAATTAAATTCGTAAATGAATCAGAAGAATTCATTGTAAATTCCAACTCTTCCCAACCAGAACCTGTATGGTTTACATCCGTTTCTGTAGCAGGGCCACCACCTTCAAACTTTAACTTTACAGCTCTTGCTGAAGATGAGAACATTTTAAACTTAATAACTTTATCTGTTGCAAAACTTATAGGAGTATCATAAGTTAAATTCATATTCTCCCATGGTTGATTTGAATCAAATACCAATTTCGCAACTTTTGAAGGTGTTGCATTTATTCCCGATAATTCAGGATTATCTATAACTTCAAAAGCTACATCTCCGGAATCTTTAGATACATAGTCAATACCATTACAATCGAAATCTGTTGGTAAAACTAGCATAGTTTCAGTACATGCTGGCGGTGGAGGTGTTCCAGCTACCTGTTCTATATCATCAATATAAAAAGTGCCTACAGCTGTACCCGGACCATCAACAAAAAGTATCATATCGTTATATGACGCTGTAGATGTCAAAGTAAAGGTTAATTCTTCCCATCCAGAACCTGTGTGATTTACATCCGCTTCAACGGGATCTTCTGTACCATCTTCGAACTTTAATTTTAATGGCAAAGCTTGATCTGAAAACAATTTTAATTTAACACCTTTGTCTGTTGTAAAATCTATTGGTGTATCTAAATTAAAGAATGCATTTTCCCAATTGGCTCCAACATTTGTAATTTTCCCAACTTTAGAAGCTTCACTATTAATGCCTGAAAGTTCTGGGTTATCAACAACGTCAAAAGAAACATTCCCTACAATTTTATCTGTATATGCAATACCATTACAATCAAAATCTATTGGTAACTCAAGCATGGTTTGCTGACATGGAATATCGGCAGTATCAATTTGAGAAATATCATCAAAATAAAACTTCCCGTCCGTTGTACCGGCTCCATCAACAAACATGGTAAATCTTGAATAGCTTGCTGCCGAATCAAAGGTAAAATACATTTCTTCCCAACCTGTACCACCATGACTGGCCGTAGCTTCAACATCTGCACCTGTTCCTTCTTCTAATTTTACTAAAACATCAATTGGCGTATTAGACCAAAAAAGCATTTTAATAGTCTTTTGAGTCTCTAAGCTTAAAGGTGCTCCTAAGTCAAAATAGAGCCCTTCCCATTGTGCGCCGCTATTTGTTATTTCACCAACCTTAGACGCATTTGGATTGGCTCCAGACGGATCTGGATTGTCAACTATAGCAAAAGAAGCGCCTCCGAATAACTCGGCATCATAGTTAGTATTTGCACCATCGAATGAAATTGGTATAGTAGCGATTTCAGGAATTAAAATGGTAATGTCATCTTGAAAAACATCTGAAGCTCCGGCTACATTATTAGCATTCAATACTACGGTATACGTACCATTCTCATAAGTTTTTATTGGATTATTTAAAGTTGATGTAGAATTATCGCCAAAATCCCACGTATAGGTATTGGCGTTTTCAGAAATATTTATGAACGTAACGGTTCCTGTATCTATATTAACTGTATAAGTAAAGCCAGCAACAACTTTTGGCAAAACCACATCATCGTCTTCACAACCTATAAAAGCTATCGCCAGAATAAGTACTGCTATTTGTTTAAGTGTTCCTAATAATTTTTTCATTGTCTTTTTTTTATTGGTTGTTACTATTCTTATATACTCTTACATAATCTACAAGCATGGTTTGAGGGAAAACGGTTTCTGAGTTAGGGTTACCTGGTAAAGCTCCACCTACTGCTACGTTCAATATGATATAGAAAGGACCACGATTAAACACCCATTCGCCCGGAACATCTTCCGGTGTTATTTGGTTGTATAATACATTGTCCACATAATAATTGATATAATCGGGACCCCATTCTATTCCGAAAACGTGAAATCCGGTATCAAATCTATCATTCTCTAACTCATATGACTTACTTATGGACTCTCCGCCTGAATAACCAGGTCCGTGAACGGTACCAAACATTCTAGACGGTTTATCGCCCACATATTCCATAATATCTATTTCGCCTATTTGTGGCCAAACCTCAGCTCCGTTAGAGTCATCTCCCAACAACCAAAATGCTGGCCAAAGCCCTTTACCATAAGGCACTCTAATACGGGCTTCAAATCGACCATAAGTTTGTTCAAACTTACCTTTAGTGAGCAGTCTCGCAGAAGTGTATGAAGAACCGTCAAACGCTTCTTGTTTTGCCGTAATAATCAATACACCATTTTGGACGGTAACATTATCTGAACGATCCGTGTAATACTGCAATTCATTATTACCCCAACCGTTTTCGCCCGTTCCAATATTATATCCCCAAATTGAAGAATCTGGAGCACCATCTACGTTAAACTCATCTGCCATGACAAGCTCTGTAAAGGTTGCAACTGTTTGTGTATCATCAGTTTCACAACCAGATATCACAAAAAAGGAAACTATTGAGAGCACCATCATTAATGCTTCTTTTGTTCTCCATTTATATTTATGCTTTTTAATCATATTATTTCTTTTTAAAATTTATGTTATCTAGCTTATTCTGTATAGAAGTATATATTATCCAATATAAAATCAGGACCACCTGCCAATATAAGAGCACCTAAATTGTTCTTTTGAGAGGAAAGGTCACCGTCTAAAGGAATCTCCACAGATGTCCACGTTCCAGATGTTAAACCTGAAGCTGTGAACCTGAAGTCTTTATCATCTCCATCAGGAAAACCTGTAAAAACATTTGTTTCTATTTCTCCGTTTGCGCCTACATCTCGTATTTGTATTTCAACACTGGTACTAGCTTGCTGTGTGTAAATATCAATATGAAGATGACTCAGTGTTGATGCATCCACAGTACTGTTAAAAATGATTCCTGTGAAATTGTTATTAGTATAGATTTGAACTTTATTACCATTTAAATCTGCTTCAGAAGTTTGTGTCGTAGAACCTCCAAAACCAGGATTAAAATTAGCACCTGTTACTGCTGTATAGGCATCACTGTATATGGACTTAACATTGGCTGCCGGATCCATGGGTACCGGCGATGCTGGTAAATTACCACTGGAAGTTACTTCTAAAGAACCTTCTGCCATAACACCTGCCAATTCACCCGTTACATTTGCCGTACCTTTTTTGAGTATAGTCACCAATCCGTTTTCATCTACCCCGGCAACACTAGGGTCTGATGATGCAAATAAGAAATATGCCGGTGTCGTGTTTACTGTTACATTGCTGCCACTTACATTAAATGTTTGTGTAAGACCACTAGCGGCTAAATTTATTATGCTTCCATTAAATGTTTGTTGTATAACATCCTGACCGTTTAAAATAACAGGTTGCGGCTGTGCTACGGTTCCAAGTTTTTCAAACTTAACTTCATCAATCCAAAAGGTATATCCTACTTCACTACCAACTGGACCTATTCCTCCTGCGGAATATCTTAACATACCACGTTCCTGAATAAGTTTAGATGGATCTGGAATCGGCACTACATACTTCACCCAATTTGTGGTTAAATCGATATTGGTTCGGGTCGTAACATATTTATTCTCCCCAAAGTCTTCACCAAAGCCAATTTCACCTATGGTTACTGCTTGAGATGCTTTAGCCCAAAAAGTTAAGGCATCAAAACCTGATAAATCTCTACCAGAACCTTCTCCATCAATTCTAAAAATAGCACCTGCATAATTTCCATCTGGGTCGTTTGCGTTTGGTACGTCGAACCGCATGGATGCTGTACCATCATAACTTACTTCGTCATCAACAGACCAAGCTGTAGCTTTTGACCCATTGTAAGGAAAATAAAAATTAGTTCCCAAGCCAACAGGAGCATCTATAAATATCTCTGCTGTTGCTGGAAATGTTGCAAAAACTGCTTCATCTGAAAGTTCTCTTTCACAACTAACTACAATTGTAAAAATGCATCCTAAGAGGAATATCATTTTTCTATATGTGAATTTTATATTTTTCATCTTAAATCTTATTTTATTTACCAATGTTGATGTGTATATAGGTTCTAATCTCCCATTCGCTTCCGTTGTCAAACCCAACTGGGCTTACGGTTGGTATAGCCGGAAAAGTATTCGGTGGAACTGCATTGGGCGAATATCTCGGTGAATTTTCGTTTAAGGAACGCCAAATACCACGGATACCGATCTTAGTATCAGGAAGTATGAACCAATCCGGTTTTCCTAATGATGTAGAAATATCAACCATGTTTTGAACCGGGAATGTCAGGTTAAAATCTCGATGATAATCGAAAGGCCCCCAATCATTAATTTTGAAGGCATATTCCAATTTCCATTTTTTATAAATCATCTTGATATCCCCTCCAAAACGCTCTATCGTTCTGTCACTGTCTCCATTTGCCTGAGCATTACCTCCATAAAAATTTCCGATGATGCCCAAGTCTGGACTTATTTTAGAAACAACACGAGAACTTATTTCCCAAAGGTCTTGTGCAGGTGCAGCTTGTGGAAAAGCGAAAAAAGTACGATTTGCTAAAAAACCAATATGTGCATCTTGCGCCGTTGGGTGGTGCTTATATACAAAGCCTAGGTTGAAGGCTATTTTTGCATCTTCTGAACGATCGTTGTCCCATTCATAAAACCAAGAACCAGGTGTTGGATCAAAAGTTAAAAGTAACTCTCCCGCTGTAGTTTCTCTATTACCTCTTACAGCAAATGGATCGTCTATAAAGTTCCTTAATCTTCCGGGGGCAGTCACATCATTAGGCATAGGGTCTATAAGAGGTTTCTGCCAGAGAAAGTTCGGAGCGATCTGCCAGTTTCCTGCAAGAATTGTGAAACCTGAAAGTATATTGGTTTGATTTCCGCTTCCGGTATCTTTTAGTTTCCATCCGGTAAATGTTCTAGTAGCATCGGCGCCTCCATTTGCCACTAAACCCATGTAAGCCGCTTGGGCATAGAAATTAAACGCGCCTCCTTCATAAGTGAACTTAGCTTTACCTCCCCAATTATCATCGGAGTTTATTTTATCTTGATATACCACGTAGTTTCCAGATGCTCCTCTTACGTCTTGAAATGTACTACCGTTTAACGGTCTACCTCCCCAAATACCGCCTAGGGAAAGACCAAATTTTCCAAATTCGCGTTCTAATACAACCGTGGCACGTTCTGTAGGCCAAGGTGAAATGACACCACTTCGAACTTGATTGGCGTCAAGAATTCGTCTACCATTCTGGTCAAATTCTAAACTAGTGTCTAAATCTCTATGATAAATACCTGTAATATCCCAATGTTTAAAACGCGTTCTATACTTTAAGAGTGCTGTTGGATTTGCACCCCACCAAAGCTGTGGACCAAAAGCAGCTTTTAAGCCTTTAAAACCTCTCTTTCCATCTATCTCTACGCCTAAAATCTCACCATTGTAAAGGTCTAGGTTAGGACCATAATTCGCTTCAGGGTATAAACCAAAAAAGTCTCCTTCATAACCCCAATGGTAATGCCCTGTTCTATAAAATCCTCTAACATCAGCATGTTTTGTATCCCACTCAAATTCTGCGTTGTAAACTCGAACCCGGTTAAAATCATTGATTTCAACATCCAAATCATTTCCACCTTCGACACCTTGAATTGTCACTGGTCTTCCAACATTTTCATAAAATATTTCATTGATAGGATTCTCTGCTACATTACCAAGAATATTGAAGTTAACTTCGGCTCGCATGTTCGATGTTGGTTTTCCTTCAATTCCAACATAGTAGGATTCCATATGATCGAAACCTAATTGGTTCGGGAAAGAATTAGCATTTGGATCTTCGTTTCTGGGCGTTGTTATCAAAGAACCTCCTGTATTGAAAGTTGTGAATTCTGCTCTAAGTCTACTCAACTTAATTTTTCCTCCATCTTGAGCATCCAGAGCCGCCTTATCGCCGCGAGCTCTTAAAACGGCATCCATAAGCTCTATGCCATTAAAATGGTTTTCAACAAACGTTGCATCTACACCTTCGCCATAAGGGTTTAATTGGTGTGCTTCTTTTAACGCATAGTATGCTGCACGGGGATATAAATCGTAAAGCCCTCTAGAGCTTGTTGGTCCTTTGGCACAGATACCAAACCATTCTTCGTTCATGTTATTCTCTCCCGGAGCTAAATCAATGGAGTACCCTCCGTTTGCCCATGAGGCATTATTGTCATGTTGATCGGCATTTTCTCTTTTATCAAAACCGTATTTCCACCAACCATCACTAAACTGAAAAGTAAATCCTCCTAAGGAGTTATTTGCTTTTCCTAAGCCAGCTGCATTTTGATAAATTTCTCTCCAATTCTCTACCATATAATAGGCTTGGGCTTTCTGGTCTTCTTTATTTTCTATGGCATTGAAGGCATCTGCTCCAAACTCCGTAAATAGGATAGGTTTATTAAGTTTTTCTTTAACGACTTTAAACATATCTGTAAAAGAAGCTCCCCGATAAGAATTTACGCCGTATATGTCTACGTCTTTACATTCTTCTGCTACGATGTCTATAAATAATACATCTCCGTTACATATTGCAACGGGATGTGATGAATCCATCGCTTTCATCCTTTTAGCAGCTTCGTTCATAAGTTTATACATTGGACGACCACGATTTTCTCCAACGGCTTGCTTTTTTTCTTCTTCATCGGGAAAATCTTCGGTTTCCGCTCCTGCCCAAAAGAGACCATAGTTGTTTTCGTTACCTAACAAATAAAGTAGAAGACCCGGTGTATTTTTATATTCCTTAACTAGATTCTCAACTTCAGACATAAGATGTTCTGCTGTTTTAGGGTCATTATAAATGGTAACTGGAGTCCAAACACCGTTTAGAGTTAGTCCGTAACGTCCAAACGAATGGTTCAGCATCGTATAG
Organism: Flavivirga spongiicola; assembly: GCF_030540825.1. Lineage (NCBI taxonomy): Bacteria > Pseudomonadati > Bacteroidota > Flavobacteriia > Flavobacteriales > Flavobacteriaceae > Flavivirga > Flavivirga spongiicola. The sequence continues at coordinate 2,052,083 of NZ_JAUOEO010000001.1, read as the reverse complement.
ATACCATAGTTTTCGTAGATATATTTTATCCATCTTGCAGGAACACCTGTATATTGACGAATCACATTAACATTCATGTTCTTTAAAAGTGACATTTCTGTATCAAGTCCTGCTTTGATTATATCATCGGACTTTTTCCAGAAATTAGCATTCACGGTATTGGTTCCAATAGGAATATAATCCCAGTTCATACCATTAATCATGAAGTCTTCTCCATTGACAACTAATTTCATGCCCTCTTCATTACTTACAACAGATACTTTACTGGCTTGAGACCATATAGTAATTGTAAATAAAAAAAGTGCTAATCTTAGAAAAGTGTTTTTCATAGTATTTTTATTTTTACGTTAGTTTTCTATAAAAAATGCTAAGAGATTAAAGAGTAGGCATTATTTTAACCAAGACATTTTAGAGAATTATAAATTTAGCATGTTTGGTTGTTGAATTGATAAAAAAGACCTCAACAAAAAACATACATCGTTAATATTTATATCATTTATTGCGAGAATAGCAATATTCATAGGGTTTAATTGATAAATCTCCAACTGTATGAAGGGCAGTAAAATTTCGTTTTTATACGTAATGTTGTGGTGTTGTATAGGTGAAAAAAACAAATGTTGTAGGTCTAATTTTAGGATTAGAACCATAAAGTACCATAAACATTGAAATGTTTTGATTTTTACCAACCTTTGATGTTAGTCCTGTTCATTTGTTGTAAAGATGCCAGTAGTGGTTTTATTGGTCTCAAATGCAGTTAAAAGGATGTGCTTTAGTGTATTTTGCTTTCGGCTTCTAAAACTTTTGACACGAATTTCACGAATTCTCACTAATCTAGTTTTACCATGTTTATTATTTTACATTTCGGTATGTCACGAAGCAGACTTTCAGTCTGCCAAAGAGTACCTATGAACTTCCTGTCCATGGGTGGTTTGTTTTTAGTATAGATTTAATATGCGGTATGGCAAACTATTTTAAGTCACTTGATAGTTTCAAATATTAAGTAAGCACAAAAAGAAGGTGCAAAGTTATTTGCACCTTCTTTCTTATATTATGTATATGTTATAATCTTTTATTGTACTGGTTTTTCCGTTTGATACTTACAATACCATGCATTACCTGGAATAGCACTGTCTGTCATTCTAACAAATAATGTTGTTGCTGTTACTTTAATAATTTCAAGTTTACTAACACCCACATACCAACTCATAAAGCCATTGTCAGAAATACTCATCGTAGTACCTCTATAACCTCCAGCAACCGTTGCATTAGATGAAGACGGTATCATAGTGACACTTTTAACACCAAATAAAGATGGTGCTACATCTTCGCCATGGCAAGTGTCACCATCAACTCCAATGGAGGCAGCAAAATCTCCTGGTGTATAGGCTGAACCTACCGTCTGCTCATATAACAAATCTCCTTCTGTAGGCTGTGTAAACACAAATTCTGCATCATACATACATAATTTATCTGCATGCCAAGCCGTAGATGTAAACCATTGCGAATAGGTGTGTTCGCCACCAGGCTGAGTTTCATTTGGACCTAAACCTATATTACCAATCTTATCAGCTGCCCAGTACCATGTTTTGTTTAATCCTACACCGCCGCTTAATAGGTCTTTGGCTTCTTGATCCTCAAAGTTACTTACTACGTCTATATTAATAGACTTCGTTGAGGAAATACCACCAATACCAAAGGCAATGGCTGTTACGGTATAGGTATTAAGTCCAAGCTCTGCAAAAACAAAGCTTTGCTTTCCTTCAGGTGCAGCCATTCTTTCTCCGTTGATTAGGTATTGGTACGAGATTGCGTTATCTGCTGTCGCTATGAAATCCACCATACCGCTTCCGTCACCGTTAGGATTACTTGCGTCTGCCCCTATAATTTGGGATGTGATTTGAATATTAGATGGCGCTATAATCTCTCCTACTTGGTAATCATCTTCTTGACATCCAAAAAGAGCTCCAACCAAACAGAACATTATAATTAAAAATTTTATATTTTTCATAATTCTAGTTTTAAAATTTATGTGACTTTAATTTATGTCAATATCGTCTACGTATATGGTGTAATTGCTCGAACCATCGCCTGCGGTGCCATTATCCATTATTAATACAAGATTTGTAAATTCTATATTTGTATCAATACCAGAAAAATCAAAAGTTAATTCTTCCCATTGATTTGCAACAGTACTCGTTGCCACTACTTCCGCTGAGGCAACTGTATTTGGCCATGGCGTATCATCTTCAAATTTCAATGTTAACGTTAGTCCTGTCCTAGGAGACCATACTTTCGCAGTAACTGTTGTTGAATTAACAAAAGAAAACGGTTGTGTTACCCCAATTACCGAACCTCCCCATGTTTCTCCAGCATTTTTAACAAGTTGTGATACCATACTAGAAGTGTTTCCGTTATTAGGGTTTTGATCTGGATTCGTTATAATGGAAATATCGCCACCATCAAAACTTCTTAATGACTGTTGTGGCTCAAAATTTAAAAATGATCTTGTCGAAATATCATCAACATAAATAGTGAAATTATCGGTTCCATCTCCTGCTGTTCCGTTATCCATAATCAACACAATATTTGTAAAATCTATATTCGTGTCTATTCCAGAAAAGTCAAATGTCAACTCTTCCCATTGAGTTGCGACAGTACTCGTTGCCACTACTTCAGCTGATGCAACCGTATTTGGCCATGGCGTATCATCTTCAAATTTCATGGTTAAAGTCATTCCCGCCCTTGGCGACCATACTTTCGCGGTCACTGTTGTTGAGTTTAAAAATGAGAACGGTTGTGTTACCCCAATTACTGAACCTCCCCATGTTTCTCCAGCATTCTTAATTAACTTTGCTGTTGTGCTAGAAGTATTGCCGTTATTTGGGTCCTGATCTGGATTAGCGACTATAGAAATATCACCCCCGTCAAAAGATCGTAGCGCGTATGGTGTTTCGAAAGTTATAGGTGTAGCACTTTCTCCTGAAACAGGTGCTGCCTGTTTAATATTATCGACATAGAATGTCCAATCTGGACCGCCTGCGCCTTCTATTCCGAGGTCAAAGATTAAAACGATATTTTGATACGCTTCTGCGGTGTCAATATCACTTAAATCGAAAGTAACTTTTTCCCAATCACTATTTCCAACCAATGTTACTTCTTTCTCGAAGAAAATATTTTGAGGATCCGCGGGGTCTTCAACTTTAAACAACAGTTTTCCGTCAGGTCTAGGAGACCAAACATCTATTGTTACTAATTTTTTTGCACTAAAATCAATTGGCGCAGACATTTTAATAGCGCTTCCACCCCAAACTTGCCCTGCATTTTTTACAATTTTTGCCACTGTAGCGGAATTGTTATTTGCATCCACTTGAGGGTTGTCTTCAACTGTTATAACGCCACCATCAAAACTTATTAAAGCGCCCGTATCTATAAATTCAAAATCTATAGGAAAATCTGTTGGTGACGCAATGGTTATAACTTGCGTGATTTCGGTTGTTTCTGCTCCACCACTTAAAGCCACGACTCTAATTGTATAATCTCCAACGGCAGGATATTCAAAACTTACCGTTTCATCTAACATAAGAAGTGTAGGTTCTTCATCTATTATAGATGTGTCAAAAAACACTTCAAAAGAAGCTGCATAATCTGCAGTAGCAGATACATTTAATTTAAATGGATTAGAGGAGTCTATTTCTGCCGTAACAATCAAATTTTCTGGAGTTCTAAATGACACTACCAACTCTTGTGTTGTTTCTGTTTTTAAACCAGTAAGCCCAATAGCTTCAATAGTTATAGTATATGTGCCTTCTGCATATGTATGCTCTGTACTTTCTCCTTGGCTCACGTTTGCTAATTCTTCTGTTCCATCTCCATAATTAACATTATAGGATGATGCATTTGTCGCATTTGGTGTGATGGTTACTAAACCAGAATTATCTTGTGATATATTTAATGTTGCCGAAACGTCTGCTGGAGCTATAACTTCATTTAGATAATCTAAACTACGGTCGTCTTCTGTACAGCCAATAAAGACCAGTAAAAATAAACCGATACTAAATAAATATTTTAATGTTTTCATTTTTATAAGTTTTTATTTTTTAGTAATTAGGGTTCTGTTCCCATCTGTTTCCAGCCAATTGAATTTCAATGGACGGTATTGGAAACACTTCATGTTTTCCCGAAACAAACCCATCTATTTCGTTTGCAGCTCTACCTGTTCTTACTAAATCGAAGAAACGGTGACCTTCACCAACTAACTCTACGCGGCGTTCTTTATATATATCGTTCGTTAAGTTTGTACCAGATGTGGTAACATCTGATAATGTCGCTCTATTTCTTACTCTATTAAGGTAAGTTCTTGCTCGATCATCACTTATGCCACCTCTATTTAAGGCCTCTGCAGCCAATAATAGCACATCGGCAAAACGAATAGCTCTATAATTGTTTGGATTGGTTAAATTCGCGTCCCCCGTATTTAAATCACCTTGACGCGCTATATATTTTCTGTTATAATATCCTGTATGCTCAAAGCCTTCTTTAAAACTAGCTCCTGTTTCTGCTGCCCAGGCATTGATATCTAATATGGAATATTCTAAACGAATATCATCCGCTTCAAATGCGTCTACTGCTTCTTGTGTTGGTACATTGAAACTAAATCCAGATTCAAATAACGTACCATCATAATTTCTTATACCATTAAATCCAACAGCTACATTACCTTCGCTGCATTGTAAACAATCAAAACTTCCTCCTTCTTCATCCGTATATTGTACTTCGAAAACAGACTCTATGTTATTTTCATTATCGTTTTCAAACATCGTATTAGCTGTTTCTGTAGGAAGTAAATCCAAAGGGATAGATGGTGCACTATCAATAAGGTTCTCTAAAACAGTTGCGGATTCTGAAAATTTGTCTTGATACAAATAAACCTTACCTAATAATGCTTGTGCCGCAGCCTTAGTCACTCTACCTTTTTGGGCTTGAGTATTGGGTAAATTTGATATTGCAAATGTTAAATCGTTCTCTATTAAAGCGTAAACATCTGCTTTAGGTGATTTGTCAATTCCTAATTCTTCACCAAATTGTACTCTTTTATCTATAATTAAGGGGATGTCGCCAAACCACTTTACTAATTCAAAATAATAATAAGCTCTTAAAAACTTTGTTTGAGCTAGTACGTTATTTTTATTAGGAAAATCTGTTTTGTCTTGAAACTCCAGTATGTAGTTAGTTCTGCTAACGCCTCCATACATCCAAGTCCAAATATCTCTTAATTGAGCATTTACAGGTGTATGTATCATATCATCTATTTCCTGAATCCCAGGAACATCTGTTGCGCTTTCTCCTCCTGCCAGCGTATTATCTGAAGCTATTTCACCAAGCATGACGTTTAAATAGGTGGATTGTAATGCATCGTAAGCTCCAATTAATGCATCTTGGTAATCTTGTTCTGAATTAAAGAATTCATCAGATATTTCGTCTGGAGATGCCACATCTACAAAATCGTCGCTACATGAAGTTGTCAAAACGAGAACGATTAAGATATTTTTTATTATAAATTTTTTCATAATACCAGTTTAAATTTTTAAATTAATTCCTAATAAGAATGTACTTGCGCTAGGGTAAAAGCCCTGATCTATACCCCCACCAATTGGATCGCCTGAAGACGCTGTTGGATCGTAACCTCTATATTCGGTTAGAGTCACCAAATTACTTGCAGAGACATATAGTCGTAGTTTGCTTATTTTAGAATTCTCAAGCGCTTTGTCTGAGAAGCTATAACCAAGTTGTACATTTTGCAATCGAACAAAAGACCCGTCTTCTACAAAATAATCTGAAAACAAAGTGTTTGACGTAGCTGCTGTAGTTACTCTAGGTGTTGTGTTTGTTGTGCCTTCGCCATTCCAACGATCTAAGAAATATGTTGGTTTGTTAACTAAATTTTGATTTCTTTCATAATTACGAACGATGTCATTACCAATAGAGGCAAATGCATAGGCTGCAAAATCGAAGTTTTTATAATCTAAAGATATATTTAGACCCATAGTGGCATCTGGTATAGGGTCTCCAAGATTTACTCTATCATCACTATCTATTATACCATCTCCATTTTGATCAACAAATCTCAAATCACCTATTTGTGGTGGATTTGTTGCTGTTGGTATGGCATTATTAAATTCGTCTTGATTTTGGATGATACCATCTGTTTGTAAACCGTAGAAAAAACCTATTGGGAATCCTGCCTCCATTCTTGAAGGCGGAAATTCTTGCCCAACACCAAAATCACCTCCTTCAACAAAGCCACCATCACTACTTACTGAAATAACTTCATTATCTAAAGTAGTCACATTATACTTGATACTAAATTTAAAATTATCACTAAAATTATCAGAATAACCAATGGCGAACTCTAATCCTGTATTCTCAACAATTCCTGCATTAACAAATGGTGCTGACGACCCTGGTGCTGATGCTCCTAAGATACCTGATACTTGAGGTTGTACTAATAGGTCTTCTGTTCTCTTATTAAAATAATCTACCGTAATATCTACTTTGTTATTTAAAATCCGAGCATCTAATCCAATATCTAATGTTTTTTGCTTTTCCCATTTAATTTCTGGGTTAGCTAGGCCTCCTATAGATGACCCAAAGACTAATATATCATTATATGTATATGTAGCTTCTCCGTCATTTAGTGAAACAAATTTGTAATCTGGAATTCTATCGTTACCTAAAACACCATAAGAGGCTCTAAACTTAAGTAAATCGAAAACTTTACTGTCTGCAAGAAACGCTTCATCTGAAACTACCCAACCAATAGATCCAGAAGGGAAAAATCCAAATCTATTATTTGGTGCAAACTTGGTTGAACCATCACGTCTAACGACTGCTGACACTAAATATTTTCCTTTGTAATCATATTGAACTCTCGCGAAGTAGGACAACAGTCTTGAATCGAACGTTCGATTCCTTCCTAACGCTTGATTAATATTTTCAACATCTGATGCTTGTTCGATGGATGCGTTTATAACATTATTATCTATAATATCAAAGCCTTTAAGTCCCGTATATTCTCCTGTAGTTTGAAATACAGATGTTCCTAATAAAACATTTACATTATGAATGTCGTTAAACTTATTTTCGTACTTAATAAAAGCATCAAAGGTGTAATCTTTGAAATAATCTAGGTTTTCAGAAATTTCACTTCTATCTTTATTAAATACTTTTCCGCTTCCATAATCAACGATAGGGCTAAATATTTTTGATGTAACTTCTGAATAATTAAATTGAATATTAGATTGCACCGTAAAGTGTTCTAAGAAGTTATACGAAAGGCCTGCATTACCACTTAGCTTCATGACTTTACCTCTATTATAGGTATTAGCCATTTGTGCTATGGGGTTTATGACTTCATTACCTAAACCTTCTGCAATTGTAAATGCTCCAGTGGCATCTCTAATGCCTTTGGTTGGATCCATATTTAAGGCATTAAATAAAATAGAACCCAAGTCATTTTCAAGAAGATTTCTTTTATTCGTTCTCATTAAAGTTAGACCTGAAGTGAGTTTAAAGTTCTCAAGAAAATCCAAATTGTATGTAGCGGCATTTGTAAAACGTGTAAAGTTTGATTTATTACCGCCAACAATACCATCTTGTGTTAAGAACGAACCACTATAAGAATATGATGATTTTTCACCACCCCCTTTTAGCAAAATGCTATGGTTTTGTATAGGTGCGTTTTCAAAAACTTCATCTTGCCAATCTGTTCCTTGACCCAAAATGGATAAGTCTCCAAAAGGAGGTTGACTACCACCAGACGCAAAGGCTTCATTTATTACTACAGCGTATTCTGTAGCATTAAGGACTGGTATTTTACGTGTTGTTTGTTGAAAACCTCCATAGGCGTTATATTCTACTGTTAAAGGCATGTTTTGACGTCCCTTTTTGGTGGTTATTAAAATAACCCCATTGGCAGCTCTTACACCATAAATACCTGCGGTGGCATCTTTAAGGATGTTCATACTTTCAATATCGCTGGGGTTTATAACACTTAAGTCCTCAATAACATTGCCATCAACTAAAATTAATGGTCTGCTATCGCCGTTTGTAGAAACACCTCTAATACTAATAGTTGCTGCACCACCGGGCGAACCAGACTGAGAGGTTATATTAACCCCGGCTACTTGCCCTTGTAGCGCTTGTTCAACTCGTGTTGGTTTAAGCGCTTCAATGGTTTCTGCTCCTAAAACAGAAACGGCGCCTGTAATTTCTTTTTTGGTTTGTGTACCATAACCAATTACGACGATTTCGTCTAGTTGGGCAAGGTCTTCTTCCAATTGGATCGTTAAATTAGAATCATCAGTAATAACAAATTCTTTTGTTATATAACCGATGTAACTAAATGATAGCGTAGTACCTATTTCGATATTGGTAATTATAAAGTTACCATCAAAATCTGTTACTGCTCCTTTTGCTGTGTTTTTAACAAGTACATTAACCCCTGGTATAGGAAATCCGGTATTGTCTTGAACATTTCCACTTATGTCTATACTTTGCGCACCAGAATACGTAAAAAAGAATAAGGTTAAAATTTTAAAGAGAGTTTGTCTCATTTTTAGTTTAGTTTTTTAGTTTTAGTAAAGCTAATTATAGTCCTTGTTGTATCCATATTTTAAACCTCAACAAAAAGTATACATGATAAGAAAAAAGGTTCTTTGTTACGGAACCCCTAATTATCATTGACTTTTATTAATGAATTCTTTGTTGGGTGCCGCTCCCTTAAAAGTACGAAAATACATCAATGTCGTGGTCTTGTATAGGCGAAAAAACAAAATGTCGAGTGCTTATATCTCTAAAATGTAGTCTGTTAGGCTAGATTCATGCGGCAAATCCATTTTTTTGCGCAATCTATAACGTTTAACTTCTACACTTCTAGCCGAGATGTTAAGTAGAGGAGCAATTTCTTTTGATGATAAATTGAGCCTGAGGTAGGCGCATAATCTCAAATCATTTGAAGTAAGCGAAGGATGTTCTTGCTTTATCTTTTTAAGGAAATCTTTATCTGCATTATTAAAGGCTTCTTCAAAAACATGCCAATCATCTGTATTATTTATATTTCTGTCAATGATCTTAATAACATGTTTTATTTTATTAAGGTCATCAACATTTTGTAATTCCTTTTTTAAGCTATTCAAAAACTCATTCTTTTTAATTAAACTCATTGTTGAAATGCCTAATTCCCGGTTTTTATTGTCAATATCTTGTCTTAATTTTTCGTTATTAAAACGCATGAACTGTTGTTTGTTCTCAAGTTCTTTTAACTCTAGTTCCCTTCGGGTTTTTTGCAATAATGCTTCCCGCTGTTTTTTGTAATAACGTTTATAGACATTGTGCATAATGAATGAAAATAGTAGCACAAGAAATACATATGAAGTAATCATAGCGTTTGAAAGATGCCACGGTCTTTCAATATTAAAACTATAGGTTGCTATATTTTTAGTCATGGTATTGCCCACTCTGGCTCTAACATTAAAAACATAATCACCATAAGGCAAATTTTCGAATAGTGTACTGGGTTTTGAAGACCAATTACTCCAATTGGAATACATGCCTTCTAATTGGTATTGATATTCCGTATCGAGATATTTGTCAAATTCTGAAACACCAAATATGAATTCTATATTGTTGTCTTTATTTATAAAGCTTCCATTACTATTTTTATTTACAATTTCTGGGCTTGTAGCTATGCTATGCTTTGTTATCGAATTAATTGAAATATCATAAGATTTATTAGGGATCTTATCTAAATCTAAGACAACAAACCCTGTTGAGGTTCCTATTAAATACCTTTGGTTATCGAGATAAGATATGTTTTCGTAACCTGTTAACCCTCTGGGCAATGACTTGGAAAAAGGAATTTTATTAACTTTTAGCGTATTACTTAATTTACCTGGAGCTACATAATTTAAGTCTCTTTTAGAAAAGCACCACAGGGTATTGGTCTCTTTATTGAACTCAATTCTCCCTGATGTATAGTCTTCTTCCGTGAATAAAGTGCTTAAAACGGTATCTTTTAAAAATTTGTTAACTTCTGTATTGTACTTTAAGATTCCTTTTTTATAAGTGTATAATAGTTCATTATTATATTTAGCAATACTGGAGTTTAATTCTTTACCAAGATCCGGATCTTTTTTAATGTCTAAAACTTTTGTAAAATCGTTATCCACATCAATTTTAAAAACACCTTTGTATTCATGACTAACAAAAACCTGATCATTATAAATCTCAAAAAATTTACTTGAGAGATCAAACCCTTCTAGTTTATTTCTAAACACCCAGGTACCATTAGTTTTTTGAATAATGTACAGACCATCATAATTTCCTTGTAATAATAAATCTGTTTTATCATCTATGGGTTTTATATTCCAGGTGCCTTGTTGTATACCTTTAATTTTTTCTCCTACATCATTATTTATAATAGACGTTCCTGTATCATGACCACAAAACAACGTATTATCTATCATAGTTAAACACCAAACAGCTTCTTGTATACCTTCAACAAGTTTAAAACCTTGTTTCCCTCCCAGAGGTTTATAAAACAATCCATGATTAGTACCTATGTACAAATTATTATTAAAAACGGAAGACGTGTATATAGTTCCTATTTTGCCTTCTTTATCTGTATAAATACTAAAAGGCGATTTAATATTCACACAATTAATGCCATTCTCTAAAGCTAACCATATATTATTTTCAGCATCTTCAAAAACACCATGAACCGTATTATTACTTAATCCATGAAAGGTATCTATGCTATAATCTATAATGCCATCTGAAGTTAAATGTAATATACCGTTTGATCTGGTTCCCAGTATAAAACTTTTGTCTTTTAGTTGAATACTACGAAATACACTTAATTCTAATAGTTTTTTGTTGGCAGGAATGTTCCATTTAGAAAGGTTTTCATCATTTAAAATATAAAAGCCATTATTTTCAGTTGCTATTAAAAGGTGACCGTTTTTATTAAAAATATTAACGAGTCTATTTTCTTTAAGAATTATATGATTAGAAATAAGTTTTGATTTGCCGTTCTCAATCTTGTAAATGCCGTCTTTCGTTTTTTGATAGTATATGGTTTCATCAACTTTGAATATTTTGTAAATAATAGTTTCAGAATCGATGATGCTATAAGAAGCATCTGTTTTATTGTAAATATAAATTCTCTTTAAAGATTGAAATAATATATAATCATCTACACTTATAATATTCCAGAATTCTTCGTCTTCTAAAAAATCTACTTTTAATTTTTTAGATAATGATGTATAGTATAGTAACCCAAATTCATTTCGTTGCCAATATCCAAACTCTCTATTACTACCAGTATATATTAGGGTGTCTATAACTTTAACAGATCGAATAATAGTTTCATTAGGTGAGGTGTATAGTTTCCAATTAGCACCATTAAATTCAAGTAAACCCTTATTATTTGCTACATAAATATAATTTTCTTTAGATTGAGAAATGGACCAATTTTGAGTTTCGGCACCATAATCTTTTGGTGAAAAAATTTCAATAGGGGGGTGTTCTTGAGCATGTAAAAAACCACAGGCCCAAAAAAATATATTAAAAAACAAAAAACTGAGTTGTCTCAAAAATACTAGTTGTTGTACTACTAAGATAGTAAAAATAAGACTTGTAAGAGATGTTGTATGGTTTTTGTATGGGTAATGTGAGCTTTTATTTAACAAAAAAACCCGCTACAGGAGCGGGTTTTTTGTTTTCAAAAAGAAAAATGTTTATTTCATTCGCTTTATTCTGCCTCCCAGCACTTTACTTTCGTCTACGCGTTCTGGGTTACCATAAATAAACACATCGCCTCCGGCTCTTATTTTAGCATTCACTAAGGTTTTTGCACGAACATGTGCTTCTCCAGCAATTCGCACCGAAACATCTGTAAATTCAGTTTTAAGATCTTCTCCTTGGTAAACACCACCTGTGTAAATGGATATATCTTGATGTTTAGCGATTCCCGAAGTTTGAATGTTAGAACCTGTAACCGATCTGATATTAGCATATTTTACATCTAGGTTCACTTCTATTTTCCCACCTTCTTGGGCATTTAAATCTATTTCAAATTGCTTGATTGTATCTTTTGAAAATACTTTGGCTCCTTCGTTAACATCAATAACATCTACTGCCGTGTAGTATAACTGTATTTTTGTTTTATTACCATCAAAAGCCTCTTCAAGCTTCATTTTGATCTTTAGTGTTCCATTTTTATTGTTCACAAGAACATCCTTATTATTTTTTCCCGAAATAACGATTCTATCATTATCAGATTTAATGAGCTCAACTTCCATTAAATCGTATACTTTTAAGTTCGTAAATTCTCCAATCGATTTTTCTATTGGTTTTTGTGCTACAGCTATTGTAGAAACTAAGATTGTTAATACTACTACTAGACGTTTCATGTGTTTATAATTATTTGTTTTTATCGGTCACATGTAGCTTCCATTATAATCATTCCCTTAGGTATTGACTTTTCGTTATGGAAGCTTCATATGTGAATTTTTTATGTTCTTTTGATTTAAACGTAAAGTTATCAATAATTATTCCTTTTTTTTGAATAAAAAATTTATTTAAACTAACAACAACCCTCAACGCAAGCATATAAGGTATTCAGCTAGTTTCATACCCAATCAAGTTGAGCACAAAGTTTTAATCTTTTGGGTCAAAAATCAAAATTCCTTATTTAGATTCCAGCTTTTGCGGGAATGACAATCCTGCCTGTCGGCAGGCAGGTTCAACGGAAACCTCGAGGCAAGCCTCGGAGAATTCTTTTCGATTAAATAATTTTTACTGCTGTTCCTGTAATAGATACTATAATTATACCTGAAGTTGGATTTGTTTCCACATCAATACTAATCCCAACAACAGCGTTAGCTTTTAGGTTAATAGCATTTTTCTTGAGTTTTTGAAAGGCTTCTTCTTTAGACTCATCAACTTTTTTTTCATAAGATTGATAGTACTTATTCATATTAAAAGAAAAAGTTGCTTTGGGCATGCTAGCATTTACACCGGTAACAATACCTAAATAATCTTGTATTGTATGTCCTTCTATTGAATTTGTTGTTGTTAAAACCATGAGTTATTTTTATTAGTTATTAGTCCGCGCTTATTGCTTGACTGGAAAACTTAATTTTGAAAAGTTGCTAAGCAATATCTTCAAAATTGGTAATTGAACTAATCGCGCTTCATGTGCTAAACTTGCTCGTCTTGAACTTGTTTCAGTATCTCAATATCCAGTGGGATTTTGATTTAATACCCCGAAGTTTACTTATAAATTTAAAAAAATATTTTCTGTTGAATATCTGGTGAACTAGTCCCGAGATACTCTATTATTAGTTTAATAGTTTTAATAATTGTTACAAAGAAATTAACATTACTGTTCGATTTCTTTTTTACCAACTAAATTAAAGTCCAGATGTTTTTTTACTAAATCTGTGTTTTTAACTTTAACAACAACCTCATCTCCAAGTTGATACATTGCTTTGGTGTTTCGGCCTACCATAGCATATTGGTCTTGATCGAATGCGTAATGATCATCTTTCATATCTCGAACACTCACCATACCTTCGCATTTATTAGAAATAATTTCAACATAAAGACCCCAATCGGTGACACCAGAAATAACACCTACAAATTCGTCATCTTTATGGTCTTGCATAAATTTAATTTGCATGTATTTTATAGAATCGCGTTCTGCTTTAGTGGCAAGATTCTCCATGCTACTTGAATGATTACATTTATCTTCGTAAGCTTCTTCATTTGCCGATTTTCCTCCATCTAAATAATGTTGCAATAAGCGGTGTGCCATGACATCTGGATATCTACGAATAGGCGATGTAAAATGACTATAATAATCAAATGCCAAGCCGTAATGACCAATATTGTGCGTCGTATATTCGGCTTTACTCATACTTCTAATCGCTAAGGTATCCACAAGGTTTTGTTCCTTTTTACCATTAACTTCTTTGAGTAAATTGTTAAGTGATGCCGATGTTGTTTTTCTGTCTTTAAAATTAAGCTTGTAACCGAATTTTGATACAATACCTTGTAAATTGGCTAATTTACTATCATCCGGCTCATCGTGTACACGATACACAAAGGTTTTTTTAGGATCTTTTTTACCAATAAATTCTGATACTTTTCGGTTTGCTAATAGCATAAACTCTTCAATAAGTTTATTAGCATCTTGACTGGTTTTAAAAAATACGCCTACTGGATTATTTTCTTGATCTAAATTGAATTTCACTTCTACTTTATCAAAAGAAATAGCACCGGACCCCATACGTTTTTGACGCATAATTTTAGCGAGTTCATCCATTTTTAAAATAGCATCTGCTAATTTCTGATCTGTTTTATAGGCCTTTCCTGTAAGTGATACCTCTTTAGGGATTTCATTGGTTTTCGATTCAATGATGGCCTGTGCTTCTTCATAAGCATACCGAGCATCACTATAGGTCACTGTACGGCCAAACCATTCGTTTTTAATCTCGCATTTATCATTCATTTGAAATACAGCAGAAAAAGTGTATTTTTCTTCATGCGGACGTAATGAACATGCTTTATTTGATAATACTTCAGGAAGCATAGGCACAACTCTATCTACTAAGTAAATAGATGTGGCACGCTCGTAAGCTTCATCATCTAAAACGGTACCTTCTTGTAAATAATGAGATACATCAGCAATATGAATGCCTATCTCGTATAATCCATTGTCTAAGACTTCGAAAGATAGCGCATCGTCAAAATCTTTGGCATCTTTAGGGTCTATTGTAAAGGTTAAATCTTTACGCATATCCCTACGTTTAGAAATTTCTTCAGTAGTAATGGAAGTATCTAATGTATTGGCAAAAGCTTCTACTTCGTGTGGAAATTCATGTGGTAAACCGTATTCTGCCAGAATGGAATGAATTTCTGTATTATGATCCCCGGGCTTACCAAGTACCTGAATTACTTTCCCATAAGGAGAGTCGGCATTTTCAGGCCAATCTTCAAGTTTTACCAATACTTTATCACCATCTTCGGCTTTAAAGGTTTTATTAATGGGTACAAAAATATCTTTATACATTTTTGCACTATCTGCAATTACAAAAGCGTAATTGCTATGTATTTGAATAATACCAACATAGTCACTTTTATCACGTTTTATAATGTTCGTTATTTCGCCTTCTAGTTTTCCTCTTTTTCTACGTTTATATACATAAAATTCTACTTCATCGCCATTTAATGCTTTATTAATATTATTGGATGCTATAAAAACATCGTCATCAAATTCGTCACAGATAATATAACCTGATCCTTTGGCAGACAAATCTAAAATACCTGTATGATACTCAGTATTAATAACGGCTTTAAATTTTCCGCGATCTACTTGTATAATTTCTTGTTTAGCAGCAAGTTTTGCTAAGGTTTTTATAATTTGATTTCTGCTACTGGCATCATTGACACCAAGTTTTGCAGCAATTTGTTTGTAGTTGAATGATTGGTTTCTATCTTTTTTTAAAATACTTAGAATGGTATTTGTTAAATTGGAAATTCCTTTTTTCGATTTCCTTTTTTTCTTTCTTGTCATTTATAATTTAATTCATAGTAGTTTCCTAAAGGTATTTAGGAATATAGTTATTTTAAACTTAATAAGTAGCGAAGAACTTCCCGCTTTTGCGAGAATGACATTTTTTAAATGGAGTCCTTTATAAAACATAAAGGGATCTTTTTTCAATTAAGTTTTGTGCAAAGTTACACTTAAAATATTTAATCGTATTTTTTTAATGTTAAGCTATAAAAAAGAAAAGGGTTTCTATGTACGCAGAAACCCTTTTTAAATGTTCTTTTGTGTATTTTATTTAATCACTAGCTTCTTTGTTGCTTTACCTTTATTAGTTACAACTTGAACGTAATAAACTCCTGTGGATAAGCTAGAAGTATCAATAACTTCTTTTTGAGTAGATTGTATAAACTGATCAAAGTTATTATAGATAGAAATTTTCTCTAAGGTCAGTCCTTTATTTAATTTAATAGTTGTTTGACCTTTAGACGGATTTGGAAACAGACGAAATTGGGATAAGACGAAAGTGTCTGATGATAATAGGGTGCTTAAATCGTAAACACGTGTATGGCCGGAATTAGAAAGACTACTATCTCCTCTATTACCAATAGCTCCGATAGCTACCACAGAACCATCGTTAGAAAGTGAGACACTGGAACCTGATTTATCATTATATGCTTCACCATCAATATCATTGCCTTGCAGTTTCCAATTACCCGATATATTCCTATAAATGCGCACATGTCCAGACCTAGACGTAAGACCATTGTCGCCATTATTATAAATAGCTCCAATAGCTACAACAGAGCCATCATTAGAAAGTGAGACACTGGAACCTGATTCATCACTATGTGCTTCACCACCAATATCAAGGCCTATCTGTGTCCAATCATTCGATATATACTTATAAATGCGAACATGACCAGAATTAGAACCATTGATCCCCCTATGATTAGGAGCTCCAATAGCTACAACAGAACCATCAGCAGAAAGCGAGATACTAAAACCTGATTTATCGCCATATGCTTTGCCATCAATAGCATTACCCATCTTTTTCCAACCAGATGGTGTACTTTGATAAACAATTACATGACCAGAATCAGGACCATTGACCCCCCTATGATTAGGAGCCCCAATAGCTACAATAGAACCATTAGCAGAAAGCGAGACACAGGATCCTGATTTATCGCCATATGCTTCACCGTCAATATTATTACCTATTTGTGTCCAAGCGTCTGATGATGATTCATACTTATAAACACGTACATGACCAGAATTAGAACCATTAGCTCCCCTGTGATTAGGGGCTCCAATAGCTACAATAGAACCATCGTCGGAAGAAAGTGATACACTATAACCAGATTGATCGTAAGCCATTTCACCATCGATATTGTTACCCATTAGTACCCAGAGATCAGGAGATGTATATTTATAAATGCTTACATGACCAGAGTCAGAACCATTGGCACCCCTATGGTTAGGAGCTCCAATAGCTACAACAGAACCATCAGCAGAAAGTGATACGCTATAGCCAGATTCATCATTGTTCGTTTCACCTTCAATGTCACGACCTATCTGTGTCCAAGTCCCAGATACATTTTTGTAAATCTGTACAAGACCTGAATTATAATTACCATCGCTATTATTGTTTTTTGGAGAACCAATGGCTATTATAGAACCATCAGAAGAAAGTGATATACTATAGCCTGATTCATCACCACCTGCTTTACCATCAATATCGTTACCGATTTTTGTTTGACTAATACTAAAAAAGGGAATAAGAAAGATTAGGAATAGATTTTTTTTCATAATATTTAAAAGGAGGTTAAAAAGTAGATAAAGGGAATTAAGAGAAGGTTTTGTTTCATGTTATTATTTTATCAGGTTCAATTACTATGTAAACGATTGAGAATCGTAAAGACTTCGATGTTTTTAATTGTTATTGGACAAAACTAGCAAATGAGAAAAGGTAATATCTTGTATAAAAACGACAATATTAACTTGAGCTCGACCTAAGAGAGTGTAATTTATAAAAGAGAAAAAGCAGAATATTTAGTAAATTAAAGAACAGACTTTAGAATTTTAAGAAATAGAGAACAAAAACAGATAACAGATAATTTCTATAAGTTATGTTAATTCGTTGGGCTATTTTGCTAAATAGTTGTTTTGTTGAAATTAACATTTATTTAAAGTAGCCAAAGTCTTTATAGAATTTATAATGTACTATGATCTGATCGATCGTTATTTAGCTACCATTATTTACAAACCTGTATAAACAAGAGAAACTGTCTAAAAAGACAGTTTCAAATGATATTATAAATAACGTTAGTTGCGAATAATAATTTTATTTTATTATCCATTTGTCTTTTACCTAAACAGTTGTCAGGTGATTGACTGTTAGTAATTTATGAGTCGCATTTGTAAAAACATTTCCCACGAAATCAATTCTAAATCCCCATTTGAAAAATTTGTACTATCAGCATCATTTTTTGCTATTTTTTTTTATGGAGTGAGTTGTTTTTACTACAGAGGTTAATTTAAAAAAGACTTCCATCTTTCGTTATTTTTTTAATTATAGAACTCATCTTGACTTTTTCTATTTCCTAAAAAATGGCTCAAATTTGCTCATATTTTGTTACTTTTTTTATTTGTAGCCCTGCTATAACTTGCAAAAAGTGCCTTATCTGAACAAATTTTATCTCATTTTCGGTTAAAAACAAAAAGTCAAGATGAGTTCATAGTTAACTACTAGCTAATAGTAATTTTTACTGTAGCCGTTTTGATTATTTTATTATCTGATTTATCCTTTGCAGAAACAGTTACAACATAAGTGCCTTTTAATAATTTATGACCCGTTTCGGAATGGACTTTTCCTTTAGAATCAATTTTAAATCCTTTTGAAGGATTCGTAAAATTAGCACCATCTTTCGTTATTTTTTTAATGGTGAAAGTTGCTTTTGCCGTAGTAGGGTTTAATTTAATTTCCGAACTTTTAAAAGCAACATTAACTTTCCCTGTCATACTATTTGGTTTATAGCTAACTGAGGTTAATTTTTCTGACTTAATAATTGGGTCATCATCTTTATTACATGCAACCAATATAGAAGCAGATAAGAAGAGCACGGGTACTAATTTCAATAAATTTTTCATGTTTTAAATTTTTTATTTAAATAATTATTTTTATTGTTCTTAAAACAGGAAGCTAGGTTTTTACCCTACTTTTTATTTAAATGAAATCTCTAAAACGCTTATTAATGTACTGATTTATAGTGTGTTTTGACTTTTAAAGTTTGGAGAACACAATTTCTCATGGCATACTTTGTAAATATGTTATCTAAAATAAAGCGGTAAACAATTAATAAACCATTCTTAAATTTCATACCTGTGGTCGTTCTATTTTTAAGCTTTACATTTATTAAGAGTAGAATAATTAAAAAAGTAATTTTCCTTTTTTATCATCAAATTATCTTTAGTTTTGAATTAAAAAAATGTAAATATTGATGAATAAGAAGCCCAGATCTGTTTGTGAAGAAAAAGCATACGAATCGATTTTTAATGAACATTCTGAAACTTTACGAAACTTTATATATTATAAATGTGGAGATATAGAACAGGCAGAAGATATTGTTCAGGAATCGTTTGTAAAACTTTGGCGTAATTGTGCAAAAGTTATTTTTGAGAAAGCAAAATCGTATTTATACACAGTAGCAAAAAATATTTTTTTAAATGAAGTGGCACATAAAAAAGTAGTATTACAACATCAAGTACATTTGGCATCAGATCGTACAAATGAAACCCCCGAGTTTTTGTTTGAAGAACGAGAGTTTATGGTAAAATTAGAAAAAGCAATTGCCGATTTGCCTGAAAAACAACGAGAAGTTTTTTTACTAAGTAGAATAGATAAGAAGAAATATTCTGAAATATCAGATATTGTTGGAATCTCTGTGAAAGCTGTAGAAAAACGAATGAGTCAGGCTTTAGTCACGTTGAGAGCGCGTATAGGAGATATTTAAAGTAGGGTAAAAAAAGATAATTGTTTTAATAGTAGAATAAAAGCTTAAAAGATGGAAAAAAATTTCTTAGACGATACTTTTTTAGCACGTTGGGTTTCGGGTGATCTATCTACCGAAGAGTTAGAAGCGTTTAAAAAATCTAGTGACTACCATAAGTTTAATAAGATTAATGAAGTTGCTCAAAAACTAAAAACACCAGCATATAATAAGCAAACAGCTTTTAGTAAACTACAGCAGCAGTTAGAGTCCGAAAAAGATAATAATAAGATTGAAAGACGTATTCCTATTTGGATGTATAGTGCTGCGGCAGTACTGCTAATTGCATTTGGAATATTCTACTTCTTGAATTTACAATCCCATTACCAAACAGGTTTTAGTGAACAATTAGCGGTCATACTTCCAGATGATTCTAAAGTACAACTTAATGCAAATTCTCAAATAGATTTTAATTCAAAAGGATGGGAAACTAATAGAGAGGTGAAACTTGTAGGCGAAGCTTTTTTTGATGTAGAAAAGGGTACTACCTTTAAAGTGCTTACAAATTTAGGAGTTGTTGAGGTTTTGGGTACAGAATTTAATATTATTGCAAGACAAAATTTCTTTGAAATTCTATGTTATGAAGGTCGTGTAAAAGTTAATAGTCTTGATGTCATGGAAGAGACCATACTTAAAGAAGGAAAGGCATTTAGAATTGTAAACGGTGATTTAGAAAAATGGACTTTTACCGATAGAAAATCATCATGGCTGCAAGGGGAAAGTACTTTTAGAAATACACCATTATTTCAAGTTATAAATACCATTGAAAACCAGTTTAATGTGACTATTAATGCTTCAAAAATAGACACCAATCAAAAGTTTACCGGTGGATTTACTCATAAAAACCTAAGGTTAGCACTAAAAACAGTTTTTGAGACTATGAATATTTCATATACCATTAAAGACGAAAACAAAATAATTCTCGTTAATAAGACTCTGAAAATTAATATTTGAGAAGCATTAAGGACCTATTCTTGATTTTATAATAGTGTTAGTTAGTTGGTTGATAGATGAAATTAATATTAACTGTTTTTATTATTATATGTTCGTTACAAATGATGTCCCAAAAGAGAACCTCATTTGTTTATGATAATACGGCTTTAAATGATGTGATTATTGAACTTGAAAAAGAGTTTAATATTAAATTATCTTTTAATTCAGAATTAATTGAAAATCAATTCGTAACTTTTCAAAGTGATGACGCATTGTTAGAAACAGCGTTAAATATTATAGAAGAGCAAACAAATATTAAGTTTATTAGAATATCAGAGCGTTATTATATTATAAAGCATCAAAATCCAATAGATTTAACAGCTACTCAAAAACTTAAAGAGATTGTTGTTAATGAATATCTTACTTCTGGAATTTGTAAAAAAGGAGATGGTTCTGTAGTATTATCACCAAGAAACCTGGGAATTCTTCCAGGGCTAACCGAGCCAGATATATTACAGAGTTTACAATTATTTCCCGGAATTCAAAGCCCATCAGAAACAGCATCAGGACTTTATGTAAGAGGAGGGACTCCCGATCAAAACTTAATTCTTTGGGATGGCATAAAGATGTATAATTCAGGTCATTTTTTTGATATGATTTCGGCTTTTAATCCATATATAACAGAAGAAGTTAAGTTCTATACAGGAGGCACAAAAGCGAAGTATGGAAGTAGGGTCTCTAGTGTTATAGACATCTCATCATCTAATAAAATACCACAAAAAATTAAAGGTGGTTTAGGTTTTAATATGACCCATGCAGATCTCTATGTTAAAGCACCTATAAGTAAAAAAATAGCAATAATTGCATCTGCAAGAAGATCATTTTCAGATATTTTTAAATCAATTACATTTAAGAATATGTCTAAAAGAGTTTTTCAAAACACAAAATTTACTGACGGAAAGAAAGCTTATAATGTAAATGATATTAATATCCTAAACGAGTTTTTTTATTTTTTAGACTACACAACTAAAGTCATTGTAAAACCAAATGATAATGATGAGATTACTTTTAGTAACCTGTTTACAAGAAATAAATTAAATAATGAATTTTCAGGTATATTCAGTCAATATATAACTGATAATATAGAAATATATAATAAAGGCTTTAGTGTTTTATGGGACCATAATTACAATCATACTTTTTCACATGCCTTTCAAGCTTATTATTCTAATTTTGATTTAGATTATAGCGGGTCGTCTTATGATGAAAATGAAGAAGTGACTATATATGAAACGACAAAAAAGAATATCGTTTATGATTTTGGAATATTTTTTAATACAAATTGGAAGATTAATAAAACAAATGAGTTAGCGATTGGTTACCAATTATCATCAAATAAAATCCGATATCAATTAGATTTTGGGAATCAGATTAAAAACGGTGAGTTTAAAATGGAAACTTTTCAAGATAGAGACTCGAATACTAACCATGCGTTTTATACAGATTATCAATATAAAAACAGTAATAAGTTAATTCTTAATGCGGGGTTGAGAGCTAATTATATGTCTTCTTTCAATAAGTTCTTTTTTGAGCCAAGGCTGCATTTAAAAGCTCAAATAGCACCTCATTTAAAATTTAAAACTTCTGCAGAAATACTACATCAAGAAGTTAGCCAAATAGTGGAGTTTGAAACAAAAGATTTTGGGTTAGAAAATCAAATTTGGGTTTTAGCAGATGGTATAAACATTCCGATATTAAAAAGTTCTCAATTAACTACTGGATTTTCATTTAGTAAGGATGGGTGGGATATAGATATAGATGGTTATGTAAAAAGAGTAAATGGTCTAACATCATTAACTAGAGGATTTGATAATAAAGAAAATGAAGATTTTTTTCGAGGGAAAAGTGATGTTTTAGGTTTAGATATATTAATAAAAAAGAAGATTAACGATTATAGAACCTGGTTAAGCTATTCCTGTATAAATAATAAATTTGCTTTTAACCAAATTAATGAAGGGAACCCATTTCCTGGGAATTTTGATATAAAACATCATTTTAGATGGACTCATTCATATTCGTGGAATAATTTTAATGTTTCTTTAGGCTGGAATGTAAGAACGGGAACCCCCTACACTAAGGCTTTGCATGTTTTACAGGATGAAGGCGGTTTGAATGTTAATTACTCCAAAACGAATAGCAATCGATTGCCCAGTTATAATCGATTGGATTTGTCTGCATCTTATAAATTTAACCTCTCTGTAAAAGAGAAATGGAAAGCTAAAATAGGGGTGTCTATATTAAATATTACTGATAACCATAATCTTTTAAGAAGATCGTATAAAGAATTTAATTTTGTTGAAGAAGGCTTAACAAATACTGTATTTCAAGAAATTAATAGATTCTCATTAGGAATTACTCCAAATCTCTCATTTAGAGTGAAGTTTTAGTTGAGAAAATAATATATATGGTTAACGCTTCTAGAAACGAGGTTTCATTACGAAGGTTTCTTATGAAGCAAACGAGTAAGCTTGATAGACAGATCGGTCAAAATAATTTTAGAATTGCCATTACGTTCAATATGATAAATAGCATCTTGAAGTTCATCACTAATTTCTAAAACATTGTTTCCATGTATAAAAGGTGCAAAGTTTTCTAATTTAAATTTTGGCGCTTTAGGCTCTAAATAAACCAAATCTGTAGCATTATAATTTAGCAACAAGGCTTGTCTAAAAAAATCTAAACAGAAATGTAAAAATTGCTTTTGTGTTTCTCTTCCTGTTTTGGCTATATCTTCACTCCAGGAAATAAGATCGTGTATGGCTGCCTTATTTCCTTTCGCTTTAAAAGCACTTCGAATCCAAAAAATAAACCATTCTTCAAATTGTAAATCTTCAGAATCTTGATAGACCAAGTCACAAGCTTTATTATAATTCCCATTAGATTGATGTGCTATTTTAGTTGCAATAGACATATCTAAGCTATAATTTTTAACTAAAGCATCTTTTATGACATTTTCAGCCAAAGGCGGAAAATGTAAAATTTGACAACGAGATCTAATGGTATTAATTATTTGTTCTTCATCTTCAGCAATAAGAATAAAGATGGTTTTATTTGGAGGCTCTTCAATAAGTTTTAAAAGTTTGTTGGCGCAAGCAATATTCATCTTTTCTGCCATCCATATAAGCATAACTTTATAACCGCCTTCGTAAGATTTTAAAGTTAAAGATTTCACAATATCATGCGCTTCATCTACACCTATTTGCCCTTGTTTATTATCAACGCCAAGCAACTTATACCAATCAAAAAGGTTTCCGTAAGGCTGTTCTTTTAATAATTGACGCCACTCTTCAAGATAATAACTAGAAACAGGGTGGCTTTTTGCTTTGTCACTTGTTGTTACAGGAAAAGCAAAATGCAAATCGGGATGCGATATGTTTTTAAATTTTAGGTTGCAGGCTTCATTTCCAGTTGTGTTTTTCCCACCAGTATTCGAGCATAGAATATATTGAGCATAAGCTAATGCCATGGGTAAAGTGCCACACCCTTCATTTCCAACAAATAATTGTGCATGCGGAATTCTGCCATTGTCAACACTTTGTGTTAAATGATTTTTAATGTGATCCTGACCTAAAACATCTTCAAAAAGCATAAAACAAACCTACACATTTTTTATTAGATGCTAAAGCGTAGAAACGATAAGTAAAGTGAATATTTTTGCTATTTCTACAAATGAATTTTTATTGCAAGAATACTTTTTGGTTTTTAACATAATGTTGTAATAAACACAAAATAAATCGACTTATTTTTATATATTCAAAAAAGTTTAAATCACTTCAATAAACTCAGATTAATTAAAATGACTCAAAACGCTATTCTTTTTATTCCTGACATCTCAGGGTTTACAGAATTTGTGCATCATACAGATATTAGCCATAGCAGACATATAGTTTCCGAGCTATTAGAACTGTTGATTGATACAAATACTATAGGCTTGGAGTTAGCTGAAATTGAAGGGGATGCCTTATTTATGTATAAGCTTGATGATAAGGTTGATGTTTTTGCTCTTGAGAAGCAAATTGAAGCCATGTATTTAGCGTTTCATACGCATATTAAACGCTATGAATATCAACGGATTTGTCATTGTGGAGCCTGTTCTTCTGCTTATAATTTAAAAATTAAGTTTGTTGTCCATTATGGTGAAATTGAATTTATAGAAGTTAAAGACTCTAAAAAACCGTATGGAAGTCATGTCATACAAATTCATCGTCTGCTTAAGAATGACGTGCCCCTAAAAGAATATGCTATTTTCACTGAAAGTGTTCGAGTTGTGGATGAAGGGAATAAACTAATTGCAGAATATGATTTTGGAAATATCACTTTTACATATAATCCGTTATCTCATTTAAAAGAGAAGCTTCCAGAAATTGAACCCATTCCAAATGATGTTCCCAAGCATAAATTATTCGATGAAACTCAATTAGTGAAAATCCCAGCTTTAGAACTTTATGAAGTAATTAGCAATTTTGATTATAGACTACTTTGGACAAAGGGGGTTAATAAATTAGAGTACGATAAAAATAAAGTGAATCGTGCGGGACAAAAACATAAATGTTTAGTAAATAAAAATGAGGAAGTAGAACAAACTACGGTTAAGAAAACGGTAAACAAAAATCAATTAGTATATGGGGAATCTACAACCAATGTACCGTTTACTAAACGTATGAATAACTATTTTATTTTGGAAGAAACAAAAGAAGGTTATACAAAGCTTCGTATTGAAGTTTTTGCAGACTTTAAACCTTTCGGAATTCTTATGAAATGGCTCATAAAAAAGAACATAAAGAAAATTATTTCAGAAAACATTAAAAAACTTGTTCAGCTTATAAACTCTGGATTTTCAACAAAAAAGTAAATAAATAATCGATTTATTAATAATCTTCACAAGCTATATCGTTTTCGTGAAAAAACAGGTTTTATAGCTGTTTTTAATTAGTTACATTTGTGTGTCAAATAGTTAAAAAACACAAAATAAATAGGAATGAAATACTTATGTTTAGTATTTATATAGCCTTGACATAAATATTACATTTGATAATAAAAATAATAAAAACGAACCAATGAGAACGCTTAACGATTTTAATTTTGAAAATAAAAAAGCATTAATTCGTGTAGACTTTAATGTGCCTTTAAATGAAAATTTTGAAGTAACAGATGCCACAAGAATTGTGTCTGCAAAACCAACTATTATTAAAATTTTAGAAGACGGTGGAAGCTGTATTTTAATGTCGCATTTAGGGAGACCAAAAGGATTTCAAGACGCGTTTTCATTAGGCCATATTGCAGAAAAAGTTGAGGATATTTTAGGGGTTGAAGTAAAGTTTATAAAAGATTGTGTAGGTGCAGAGGTTGAAGCAGCGGCAGCAAGTTTAGAACCAGGACAGGTTTTACTATTAGAAAACCTACGTTATTATAAAGAAGAAACTGCTGGTGATAAAGGTTTTGCAGAGCAACTGTCTAAATTAGGAGATGTTTATGTAAATGATGCTTTTGGGACGGCACATAGAGCGCACGCTTCTACAACTATTGTTGCGGAATTTTTTCCAGAAAATAAATGTTTTGGAAGCCTATTAGCGCAAGAAATAGAAAGTATTGAAAAAGTTATGAAAACAGGAGAAAAACCGGTTTTGGCAATACTTGGCGGAGCTAAAGTGTCATCTAAAATCACAATAATAGAGAACATTTTAGATAAAGTAGATCACTTAATTATTGGTGGCGGTATGTCGTTTACCTTCGTTAAGGCGCAAGGCGGGAAAATCGGTAATTCTATTTGCGAAGATGATAAAATGCCATTGGCTTTAGATATCTTAAAACAAGCAAAAGAGAAAAATGTCCAAGTACATATCCCTGTAGATGTTATTGCAGCGGATGATTTTAGTAATGATGCCAATACACAAATCTTAGATATAAACGATATTCCAGATGGTTGGGAAGGTGTTGATGCCGGGCCAAAATCAAGAGCTCAATTTCACGATATCGTGATGCAGTCTAAAACCATACTTTGGAATGGTCCGTTAGGTGTTTTCGAAATGGAAAGTTTTGCCGGTGGGACTATAGAATTAGGAAATTCTATTGCTGAAGCTACTAAAAATGGTGCATTTTCATTAGTTGGAGGCGGTGATTCCGTTGCAGCAGTGAAACAATTTGGATTCGAAAATAAAGTAAGTTACGTAAGTACAGGAGGCGGAGCCATGCTTGAGAGTCTAGAAGGTAAAACATTACCTGGAATAGCCGCCATTTTAGAATAATCCCAAATGGATTATTAGCGTTATTTTAAAGTTTATTTGGTATAAAATACTATTAAGCTTTCAAATTAGCTTAAAAAATACGATTTTAGCCATAGTATCGTTCAATAATCAACTGAATAGATTTTATGGCTTTTCGTTTTCTTACAATTATATTATTCCTAAATATTGGAACTTGTTTTTCACAGGTTAAACATACTGCTTCTTCACAAAAAGAAGCGGTTAAAGATTCTTTAATTGATGGAAAATCTCATATAGTTAAATCTATTAAAGCGCAAGTAGATAGTACTTCAATAAAAAACCTTGAAGATAATGAGCTTGCTGCAAAATTTGATGAAAAATGGTTTGAAGAGATGTATAGTAATATTCTATTCGATACCATATATAAATCTGTTACGGAGTTGACTTTTGAAGCTGTTGATTATCCTGAACTTCCTACCGATACGCTAAAAGCACGCTTAAAAGAATTAGATGCCAGAACACCTTTTAATGTGGAATATAACCCTGCATTAGAAAGCGTTATTAAATCATATTTAAAACATAGAAGAAAATCTATTCAAAAGCTAATTACGTTAAGTGGTTTTTATTTTCCTATGTTCGAACGTGAGCTTGATAATCATGATATTCCTTTAGAAATAAAATATTTGGCTATTGTAGAATCTGCGCTAAAACCCAGAGCTAAATCTAGAGTAGGTGCTACAGGGTTGTGGCAGTTTATGTTTAGCACTGGCAAAATGTATGGATTGGATGTCAGTAGTTATGTCGATGAACGTAGCGATCCTATTAAATCTACAGAAGCAGCAGCAAAATATTTATCGAAACTTTATGAGATTTTTGGAGACTGGGATTTAGCTTTAGCAGCATATAATTCAGGGCCAGGAAATGTTACAAAGGCCATTAGACGTTCGGGTGGTTACCAAAATTATTGGAATATAAGACATAACTTACCGCGTGAAACAGCTGGATACTTGCCAGCATTTTTGGCTAATATGTATATTTTTGAATATGCAAAAGAACATGGTTTTAAACAATATAAACCAAAAGTGGCTTATTTCGAAACAGATACAATTAGAGTAAAACATATGATTACCCTGGATCAGGTTTCAGAAGTTACCGGTACACCTATTGAAGAACTTCAGTTTTTAAACCCATCATATAAATTAGATATTATTCCAATTATTAAAGACGAAAATTATGTTTTAAGATTGCCTATAGATGTTATAGGAGATTTTGTTAATAATGAAGAGGAAATTTATGCGTTTGCTAAGTCTGAATTTGATCGGCGTGAAAAACCACTACCTCAATTTTTTAATGCAACCGATAGAGTACGGTATAAAGTAAGATCTGGAGATTTTTTAGGAAAAATTTCCAGAAGATATGGAGTTAGGGTTAGTGATATTAAAAAATGGAATGGTTTAAGAAGTAATAATTTAAGAATAGGACAACGCTTAACTATTTACCCGAGGAAACCATATGTTGCTCCACCAACTTCAGTAAAAAAACCGGCAAAAATTAAGCCTATTACAGGAGATGTAATTACCTATGTTGTTGAAAATGGAGATTCTTTATGGAGTATTTCACAAAAATTTCCAGGGGTTTCTGTTCAAAATATTAAAGATTGGAATGGTATTAGTGGTAATAAATTAAAACCGGGAATGAAACTTAAAATATCGAAAGGTTAAATTCCATAAACTGAAAACTATTATGAGGCATATTCTTTTTTTAGCATTATTATTCTTTTTTTCTTGTGGAGATAAAAAGTCTTCAAATGAGAAATTTCTTTTGGACTCTTCTGGTAGTATAAACAATGTTTCTGTTGTTGTTAAAAATGAATTATGGAACGGTAGTATTGGAGAAACGATAAGGATGGTACTTGCTAAACCGATTTATGGTTTACCACAGGACGAACCTACATTTACAATTAGCCAAATACCTCCAGCTGTTTTTTCTGGCTTTGTAACTAAAAACAGAACCGTTTTAAAGATAGAAATGAACAAGGAGGCAGGCATTGAGGTTTTAAAAGATGTGTATGCTAAACCCCAGAAAGTTATAACAATTTCTGGTAAAACAAAACAAGACGTTATTGATTTGATTACCCAAAATAAGGTGAGGCTAATTGAAACTTTTAAGAATGAAGAGATTGCCGAAAGACAGCGTCAAATGGCTAAATCTCCTCATAAATTTAAATCTATTCAAGAAAAACTGGACCTAAGTATAAAGTTTCAATCTGTATATCGAATTGCAAAAGAAACTGACAATTTTTTTTGGATTCGTAAAGACATCACAACAGGTACTACCAATTTAATGATTTATGAACTGCCCCTTGATGCTATTAAAAGAAATGATAGTGTCGTAAACCAAATAATTAAAATTCGAGATTCTATTGGAAAAGTTCATATTGAAGGTCCCGTGGAAGGTTCTTATATGGTTACCGAAAATGCCTACACCCCTTTTCATGGTGAAATAGTTTTAGATAACAAACCCACTTTAGAAACAAAAGGTATTTGGGATATAAAAAATGCTTTTATGGGAGGACCATTTATTAATTATGCCATTGAAGATAAAATTAATAAAAGATGGGTGGTTGTTGAAGGTTTTGCCTTTGCACCATCTGTGGAGAAACGTAACTATATGCTGGAGTTAGAGGCCATTATTAAATCTGTCAAAATTGATTAAATAAAACAGATGATTTTAACTTTTCAAATAAAAAAGACCTGTATACAGGTCTTTTTTATTTGAAAATGATTACTCTTTTTTATCTTCTTTTGTTTCTTCTTCTTCTTTACTGGCATCTTTAAACTCTTTAATGCCACTACCTAATCCACGCATTAATTCTGGAATTTTTTTCCCACCAAACAATAACAAAACAGCAAGTACTATTAATGCTATTTGCCATGGTCCAATCGCTAACGGTAACATATATAAACTCATAATAATAATTTTATAGTGCAAAGTTAATAATTAATGTTTAATAATATCGTTTTAAGAGTAACTTTAGCATAAGACAAAATAGGTCTTGTAATAATTTTATTTAATTTTGTTTTTAATGAAATGGTTTAAACTTTTTATAATTGGCTGCAAAATGTTCTTTCACCCCGGCATTTTGTCTTTTTATTACTCCGTAGCGATGCTATGCAGTTCAAAAAAGCCTTCATTTGATAATAAAATCACTATTTTTCGCTTCAATCAAAAAAACATGTGCTCAGCTTGACTGAGTAGTTCAAATCACTTCAATGGAAGAAAATAAGAAACCTAAAAAGATAAAACGAAAATTATTAGATAAGTATCGCATGGTCATACTTAATGAGAATACGTTTGAAGAGCGCATATCTTTTAAGTTAACACGACTAAATGTTTTTGTTTTAGGCTCATTGGTAGCTATCTTTTTAATAGCTTTAACATATATATTAATAGCCTTTACGCCGCTTAGGGAATATATTCCTGGGTATTCGTCAACGGCTTTAAAAAAGCAAGCCACAGAATTAAATTACAAAACAGATTCATTGCAACGGATTATTGCTATGAATGAACTATATTATACTTCTATAAAAAAAGTATTAAAAGGAGATGTAAGCGCAAGTGATTTTAATAAAGATTCTATTATAGAAGCCGTTAGGACAGAAGCAAGTGAAGTCGATTTTGCTCCTACGTTAGAAGATTCAATTTTAAGAGAGAAAGTAGATAAAGAAGACAAATATAACTTGTTTGAATCTGCTACATCTTCAACTAATTTTGTGTTATTTCCACCAGCAAATGGTACGATAAGTGAACCATATAATTTAAAAGAAAAACATTACGCCGTCGATATTGTATTAGCGAAAGACACCCCTATAAAAGCGACTGCAGATGGTATTGTGATTTTTGCAGAATGGACAGTTAGTACAGGATATGTTATTATTATAGAACATAGCTATGGGTTAATTTCTGTTTATAAGCACAATGCGGCTCTAACAAAAATACAAGGCGATTTGGTTAAAGCAGGAGAAGTTATTGCGACAGCAGGAAATACAGGAGAGCTATCTACTGGTCCTCATTTACATTTCGAGCTTTGGAACGACGGTTACCCTATTAATCCGACAAATTTTATAGATTTTAAATGAAAAAAGTCTTCAGCATTCAGTTGCAATATTCAGTCCGCAAAAACGACTTTACATATCTGCTAAAGCGTGTTTTATCTCTTGTCTTCTGTCTCCTGTCTAAAATACAAACAAGATCATGTTATCATTAAAATCTGCATTAGCAAAACCATTTGCAAAGCGTGTTTATAAAAGCATTCAAAAATGGGCCTATAGCCCTGTTGAAACCCAAGAAAAAGTGTTTCAGAATTTAATATCAAAAGCAACTAGCACTGAGTTTGGTAAAGATCACGATTTTATAAGTATAAATACTTATGAAGATTTTGTAAAAAGAGTTCCAATTAGAGATTATGAAGCACTTAAGTCGTATGTAGAAAAAGCAGTAGCGGGAGAAGAGAATATTCTTTGGCAAGGAAAGCCTATTTATTTTGCTAAAACATCTGGAACTACTTCAGGATCTAAATACATTCCTATCACTAAAGAAAGCATGCCTGCTCACGTTGAG
The DNA here is from genome assembly GCF_030540825.1 of Flavivirga spongiicola. Taxonomy (NCBI): domain Bacteria; kingdom Pseudomonadati; phylum Bacteroidota; class Flavobacteriia; order Flavobacteriales; family Flavobacteriaceae; genus Flavivirga; species Flavivirga spongiicola. Next base: position 2,020,608 of record NZ_JAUOEO010000001.1, on the reverse strand, counting down.
GCAGCCCGGAATGCTATTTTAATGTATATACATGAAACTGGAAACAGTAAGTTTGTAGATGGAAAGATGATTTTTCTTCAAGGAAGCCCAATTTTAAATAAACAAAATGGGATTCAGTTAGGTAGGCTTTCTGGCATTGTAGCACATTACGTTCCTAAATATCTTCAAAAAAACAGACTTCCCTCCTGGGAAACTAATTGTATTGAAGATTGGGAAACAAAAGTAGATGCTATCGTTGAGGAAACATTGCCTGAGGATATGACTATAATTTCAGGTATTCCTTCTTGGGTGCAAATGTATTTTGAAAAGCTTCAACAAAAAACAGGTAAAAAAGTAGGTGATATTTTTAAAAATTTTAATCTTTTTATTTTTGGAGGTGTTAATTATGAACCCTATAGGGCTAAATTTGAAAACTTAATAGGAAGGTGTGTCGATAGCATAGAATTATATCCAGCCAGTGAAGGCTTTTTTGCATTTCAAGATACCCAAAAGGAAAAAGGGATGTTACTGCAATTGAATTCTGGAATTTTTTATGAATTTGTTAAAGCAGAAGAATTCTTTGATGAAAACCCAAGAAGAATTACCATTGAAGATGTTGAAATTGGTATAAATTATGTGATGATTATTTCCACTAATGCAGGTCTTTGGGCCTATAATATTGGAGATACGGTACAGTTTACTTCAACAGTCCCGTATAGAGTTATTGTTTCCGGGCGCATTAAACATTTTATTTCGGCTTTTGGTGAACACGTAATTGGTAAAGAAGTGGAACAAGCGATGCAAGAAGCGCTTTTAAATTCAAGTATAAGTGTGTCGGAGTTTACGGTGGCACCTCAAATAAATCCAAAAAAAGGGTTGCCATACCATGAATGGTTTATAGAATTTGAAAATGAACCTGAAGATGTTTTAGGTTTAGCTAGAAAAATTGATGAATCACTTCAAAGACAAAATTCATATTATTTCGATTTAATAGACGGGAAAGTGTTGCAATCACTAAAAATAACAAAGGTTAGAAAAGGCGGTTTTCAGGATTATATGAAGTCTATTGGAAAGTTGGGAGGACAGAATAAGTTACCAAGATTATCAAATGACAGAAAAATAGTTGAGAGGTTTTCTTGCGAAGAATAAATAATTTTATTTACTTTTCTTTGCTCGTTCAAAGAAAAGTAACAAAAGAAAAGACGCCTTTTCGAGAGGAATTTCTTCTCATGATATCGCTAGAGAAGAGCCAAGCCCAAAACTTCGCGTCACCCCACTACAATAACTACCGTCAATGCTCCTACGCTTCAAAGCTTTTGTTCTTTATTCTTCCGAAAGGTCAGGGGTTGCCCAATGGTCTTTTCTCAAAAACTGGCAGAGAGACTTGATCTCCCTAAAAAAGAATGACCATTGGGCTGGCACAGTGGCCTATCAAGAATTATGTTGAAAATCAAGGAGTCAGTGTAAAGGCTTAGAGATAAAAAGCTGTTTGAGCTAGGTGTCAGATTATTAATAGTCCATATTTATGGTAAACAAAAAAAGTAAGAAAATAAACAAAGGATATAAGGCGAGTTCTTTTTATCTGTGGCTGGGTCCTCCGTAGTATTTTCAACAGAATTTTTGTAAGCCTAGAGTTTTTTGTTTCTTTTTTGGGCGATGCAAAAAAGATATAGACAAAAAAATAATTCCATAACTAAGAGGATAAAAATGAATATCTTTACAAAAAGATACAGGTAAGCCGTAGCTATTTGTAGATGGGAGTTTAAATCTTTAATTTTTTTGATCAAAAATCGAAACGTTGTATTTAGATTCCATTTTATTCATTGTTTTTTTATTTAAAAAATAAATTCAACGAAGTTAATCTTTAGGTTTCAGAGGAATGAGAATTTCAATGAAAACCTCGAAGCTAAGTCTCAATAAATTCTTTTCGATTAAACCAAATAGTACTATCTTTGGCGGGAATAATAAGACAATGACTAATAGCAAAAAACATCATTCTAGAACGAGAGCTCAAGAAAGCTCGAATGCCATTGAGAGGATGTATATTACTATGCGTCATTTATTCAATAGAGGTTTTTATAAACCCATGGGTATTTCTGGGGAAACCCTACGGCAGTCATTATTGCTTTTACGCCCGGAAATATATGGTTCTGTGGGAGAAGAAAAAGCCGAATTGGAAGGGTTGCTTTATGTGATAGATAGACTTCCAGTAGGTATTGAAGAATGCACATTTATTAATTTAACGAGTGATGAAGGCTACGGGGATTCCCATTTTAAGCCTATAATACCGGAAAAAAGACGTCGTAATTGCTATAGAATAGATGCTGAACAAATGAATATTGAGATTACTCGAGGACGATCAGAAATCTATGATATTTTAACGCACCTCACATTTCTTTTTATTGAATCTCATAAAATAAGTAATCGCGTTTTAATTAATGACCAAGGTGCAACTACAAGAGATTGGATAAAACTTGAAAAGGCTGCTTTATCAAAAAAGAAACTAACAAAGGATGAGCGTGAAGTAGCCATAACTCATGTAGCTAATATTTTGGGCAGAACGTTTAATGAGCTAAGAGTTGTTTATGATGAATTTGCTACGTCTTCACAACCAGAAAGATTACTTCACATTGTATATTGGTTAGGTAAATTAGCGATAGAAGAACACATACATAATAATAAAAGAACCGTAACATTTAGTCCTGTTTTAAGAGAACGTATAGGGCATCATATACATGGAGAAATTTGGGCTGATACGATAAAAGAGACTTTGTTTAAAAATAATTTATTAGAAAGGCCTATACATATAATAAGTGCCAATATGCATAGCGTTATGAATACACTTTTTGTATCAAACGTATTAAAACCAACAACGGCTAAAAAGGATGTTTTTGAAGTGTATGAGTCTTTAAGTAAAAAAGAAAACGAAGGGCTTCGAAATAAAATAAATAAAGAGGCGTTACATCGAGGGATGATTTATATTAAGGATACATCCGGAGCTAATATTGATGTTCAAATTTTTGATACTAGTAAAATTGACGTTTCTAAAATAGATATTGAAGTCAGTGAAACGGTATTAAAAGAAGACAAACCTGTTATATTGGTCATGGACTATGCTTTTGGAGAGCAAGCATACGAGACTATTGATGAGCTGTTGAAACCATATAAAAATAAAGGCAAAAACACGCACTTGAATGTAGAATCGGTATCGATTATGGGTAAAGCAGGAATTTTAGAAGGTGCTAAAGGTGATATTATGATACCTTCGGCACATATTTTTGAAGGTACTGCCGATAATTATCCCTTTACGAACGAGCTTAAGAAAGAAGAGTTAGAAGGACAAGGAGTCGATATTTATGAAGGATCTATGATTACTGTTTTAGGAACCTCATTACAAAATAAGGATATTTTGAAATTCTTTTATAATTCAACCTGGCAAGTGATAGGACTGGAAATGGAAGGCGCACATTATCAAAAAGCGATTCAAGCAGCTTCTAAAGTTAGGGGCAGCATTTGCCCTGATGTAAAAGTAAGGTATGCTTATTATGCCAGTGATAATCCTTTAGAAACAGGGGCAACACTTGCTTCAGGAGGCCTAGGAACTTCTGGGGTAAGACCTACATATTTAATAACAAGAACGATATTAAAACAAATACTTAATTAATACATAATAATTATGAGTAAAGATTTGCCACAACCGCAGCAATCTGAAGAGGTAGATTTAGGACAGCTTTTTAAGCTAATAGGTAATGCTTTTGACAAACTATTTCGTTTTATAGAGAGTATCTTTACCAAGTTTTTTTTAGCATTTGTTTGGTTGGTGTTTTTTGTAAAGAAACATATTTTAAAACTAGTCATCGCTGGTGTTGTAGGTGTTGTTTTAGGGGTCGTATTAGAAAAAACATCAGAGCCTGTTTATAAATCTTATATTACAGTAAAGCAAAACTATGATACAGGAGAAAATTTATATAATGCGATTAGTTATTACAATGATTTAGTCAAACAAGAAGACATTGGTACTTTAAAAGAAGCTTTAGGGATTAAATCAGATGAAGCTGCCTCTATTTCAGATTTTGAAATAGAATCTGTTATTAGCGAGAATCAAAAACTTAAAGAGTTTGATGATTATCTTCAAACACTTGATACCTCATTAGCAAAAACAGTAGTGTATAAAGATTTTTTAAAAAACTTAAAGGACTATAGTCATCAATATCAACAGATAACCATCAAGGCCAAAGAGCGAAAAAACTTCAAAACAGTTTTTAATAAAATTATTAGTAATATTGATTCGAACACCTATTTTAAGCGAGAGCAAACGAAAGACTTAAGTGAATTAAAAGAACAAGCCGCTGCAATTTCCAAATCATTAATTAAATCGGATACTTTATTGGCTGTTTATCAAAAAGCGATAGTAAAATCAGCAGAAAGCAATAATGATTTCCAAGCAAAAATCACAATAGATAATAAAGGAAATGAAAGTTCAACTAAAGAGTTTGAGCTTTATGCCAAAGATTTGGAATTAAGACAAGATTTAGTTGAAATTGAAAGAAAAATAGCAAACAAAGAACATATTATAGAGATTACATCTAGTAAACAAGATAGTGGTACGATAGATGATAAGGAAGAATTTTTTGGTATATGGGTCAGTCCTAAAATATATTATGCGCTTATATTAACTATACTCACATTTATAGTTTTATTAGGGTTAAACTTTGTTAAGTTTTTAGAACGTTATAAAAATAGAATATAATAAATGACGATTTTAATAACTGGAGGCGCAGGGTTTATAGGATCTAACTTTATTGTTTATTTTCTTAAACACCACCCCCTTATTAAAATAATAAATATAGATAAGCTCACATATGCAGGGGAACTCTCTAATTTAAATGAAGTTGAAAACAACAATAAATATAAGTTTGTAAAAGGAGATATTTGTGATAGAAATCTGATAGAGAGCTTATTTAAGCAATATAACTTCAATAGTGTTATTCATTTTGCTGCAGAATCACATGTAGATAATTCTATAAAAACCCCAAATGAATTTATAAATACTAATGTCTTAGGAACATTTAATCTAATTGATGTTGCCAAAAATCATTGGATGGTAGCTCCAAACGAAATAAAAAGTGGATACGAAGCATCTAGATTTCATCATATTTCTACGGATGAGGTTTATGGTTCCTTAGGAGAAACAGGGTTATTTACTGAGCAAACCCCTTATGCTCCCAATAGTCCCTATAGTGCATCAAAAGCATCTTCAGATTTTATTATAAGAAGCTATTTTCATACTTATGGGATGAATGTCGTGACAACAAATTGCTCAAATAATTATGGACCGAAGCAACACGACGAAAAACTGATTCCTACCATTATTAGAAAAGCATTAAAAGGAGAAAGCATTCCTATTTATGGTAAGGGGGATAATATTCGTGATTGGCTATATGTCGAAGATCATTGTAAAGGAATAGACTTGGCTTTTAGTAAAGGGATTTCAGGAGAGACCTATAACATAGGTGGTAGAAACGAGCGAGATAATCTATATATCGCAAATGTCATTTGTGACCTTTTAGATGAAGAACTTCCTAAAAATAAATCATATAAAGACCAAATTACATTTGTTAAAGATAGACCGGGGCATGATTTTAGATATGCTATTGATGCTGCTAAAATCGAAAAAAAATTAGGTTGGGAAGCCAAAGAAAACTTTGAAACGGGAATAAGGAAAACTATTGATTGGTATGTTAAGAAGTATAACGTTTAATTTAGAAGGATTTCCACCTACGTGGAAATGAAAATAGAATTTTCAATGAAAGGAATCATATTGGCAGGAGGATCTGGGACGCGTTTGCATCCACTCACTAAAGTGGTGAGTAAACAGCTTATGCCTGTTTATGACAAACCTATGATTTACTACCCTTTAACAACACTAATGTCGGCTGGAATAAACGAGATTTTAATTATTTCAACATCAAAAGACACGCCTAAGTTTGAAGATTTATTAGGAGACGGTAGTGATTATGGGTGTAGGTTTCATTATGCTGTTCAAGAGACCCCTAATGGGTTAGCAGAGGCATTTTTAATTGGAGAAGATTTTATCGGAAAAGATAGTGTAGCGTTAATCTTAGGAGATAATATTTTTTATGGGTCTGGACTAGAGCAAATTTTAAAAGCTAATACAGTTCCTAATGGAGGAGTTATTTTCGCATATCATGTTTTGGACCCACAACGATATGGGGTTGTAGAATTTGACAAAAATAACAAAGCAATTTCTATTGAAGAGAAACCTCAAAACCCAAAATCCAATTTTGCGGTTCCGGGTATTTACTTTTATGATAATAGGGTGATTGGTTTTGCGAAAGATATTAAACCAAGTAAAAGAGGGGAATTAGAAATAACAGATATTAATAAAGCATATTTGGAAAAAGGAATACTTAATGTAGAAATTCTTGATAAAGGCACTGCGTGGTTAGATACAGGAACTTTTAATTCGCTTATGCAAGCCTCCCAATTTGTTCAAGTAATTGAAGAGAGGCAAGGATTAAAAATAGGTTGTATTGAAGAAATAGCATATAAAATGGGATATATTAACAAATCTCAACTTAATAAACTTGCTCAACCATTACTTAAAAGTGGCTATGGCGAATATTTACAACGTTTAGTATAAGTATGGTCGTGGAAGAAACATATTTAAAAGGATGTTTTGTTTTAACACCACAAGTGTTTGAAGATGAAAGAGGCTTTTTTTTTGAAAGTTTTAATATAAAGACCTTTGAAGCAGAGACGGGAGTTACTGCTAATTTTGTACAAGATAATCAATCAAAATCTTCAAAAGGCGTTTTAAGGGGTATGCATTTTCAAACCGAAGAATATGCTCAAGCCAAGTTAATACAAGTTATAAAAGGAAAAGTACTTGATATTTGTATAGATATTAGAAAAAAATCTCCGACTTTTGGTAAGAGTTTTTCTGTAATTTTGGATGCTATCGAGCATAAGCAAGTTTATATCCCTAAGGGCTTTGCTCATGGCTTTTTAGTTTTAGAAGATGACACGATCTTTTCTTATAAATGTGATAATTTTTATAACAAAGCATTTGAATCTGGGATTATATTTAATGATAAAGATTTAAATATAGAATGGGGTTTTCCAATAGATAAGCTCATCATATCGGAAAAAGACAAACAATTGCCTTCATTTAAAGACTTTGTAAATGAGAACTAAAGTTTTAGTAACAGGTGCCAAAGGGCAATTAGGAAAAACCATTGAAGAGTTATATTCTAATAACCAGAACGGTCTTGATTTTGTTTTTGTATCTAAAGCAGAATTGGACATTACTGAAGAAAAAGAATTGAGGTTGTTTTTTAATAATAACAACTTCGATTATTGTATAAATTGTGCGGCATATACAAATGTTGAACAGGCAGAAAAAACACCAGAAATTGCTTTTAAGGTAAATGCTGAAGGAGCTAAAAATTTAGCCGAAGCCTGTAAAGAATGCAATACTGTTTTAATTCATATTTCAACTGATTATGTGTTTGATGGTGAGAAAGCAGGGCCTTATACAGTAGAAGATGAACCTAACCCAATTAATGAGTATGGTAAATCTAAGCTTTTAGGTGAGCAATATATTCAGGATACATTAGATAAGTATTTTATTATTAGAACATCTTGGTTGTACAGTAAAAAATACGGCAATAATTTTTATAAAACCATTTTAGAAAGGACTAAAACGGAACAAGAGCTGCATATCACTAATGAACAAATTGGATGCCCAACAGATACTGTTAATCTATCACAATATATTTTAGAATTATTAAAAAAAAAGAAATGTAATTTTGGGATTCACCACTTTTGTGATGAAGGTGCTATGACGTGGTACGGTTTCGCAGAACAAATTTTAGTAGAACATCAATTACTGACTGAAATAAATCTTGTGCGAACAGGGAATTATCGTACTTTTGCGAAGCGGCCAAAAAACTCCGTAATATTTAAAAAAAGAGAATAAATAATGTTTGATTTAAAAGGAAAATCAATTTTGATTACAGGTGGTACAGGTTCACTTGGAAAAGCACTTACTAACCATATTTTTTCTAATAATCCAGAAATAAGGCGACTTATAATTTTTTCTCGGGATGAGCAAAAACAATTCCAAATGGCTCAAGAATATCCAATTGAAAAATTTCCTCAGATTCGATTTTTTATTGGTGACGTTAGAGATAAAGATAGATTAACAAGAGCTTTCAAAGGAGTTGACTATGTTATACATGCTGCGGCTATGAAACATGTTCATTTAGCTGAATACAATCCAGAAGAATGTATAAAGACAAATATTGGCGGTGCTCAGAATGTTGTAGATGCTTGTTTTGAAACTAATGTAGAAAGAGTTGTTGCTTTATCAACAGATAAGGCATGTGCACCAATTAACTTGTATGGAGCAACCAAGCTTACTTCAGATAAACTATTTGTAGCAGCAAACAATATAAAAGGAGAAAACCCTATTAGATTTTCAGTAGTTCGCTATGGAAATGTTATGGGTTCTAATGGGTCTGTTATTCCTTTTTTTATAAATAAAAAAAATACGGAAGGAAAACTTCCTATTACTGACCCAGAAATGACTCGTTTTAATATTTCTCTTCAAGGTGGTGTAGATATGGTAATGCATGCGCTTAAAAACGCTTGGGGTGGAGAAATATATATTCCTAAAATACCATCTTATCGAATTATGGATGTTGCAGAAGCAATTGGGCCGAGATGTGAAAAACCACTGGTAGGTATTAGACCTGGTGAAAAAGTACATGAGGAAATGATTACGGCATCAGATTCTTTTTATACTTATGATTTAGGTAAATATTATACCATTATACCAGCAACACATAAATGGAAAATAGAGGATTTTATATCAACGTTTAAAGCCAAAAAAGTATCTCAAGGATTTAGTTATAACTCAGGCGAGAATGATGAATGGGAAACTGTAGAAAGTTTAAGAACATTGATAGTAGAACATGTTGATTCTAATTTTACAGTATAATGAAACCCATACCATACGGAAGGCAAAATATCGAACAAGATGATATTGATGCGGTTGTAAAAACGCTAGCAGCAGATTTTTTAACTCAAGGCCCAAAAGTCAAAGAATTTGAAGATAAGTTTGCAGAATATGTTGGGGCCAAATATGCAGTAGCTGTAAACAACGCAACTTCAGGGTTACATTTAGCAGTCTTAGCTTTAGGCTTAAAAGAAGGAGAACGTGTTATCACAACACCAATTACCTTCGCTGCTTCAGCAAATTGTGTGAAGTATGCGGGAGGCGAAGTTTGGTTTGCTGATATTGACCCAAAAACCTATTTATTGGACATTAACTCTGTTAAAAAACTAATTGAATCAAAGCCTAAAGGTTTTTTTAAAGGCATTATTCCGGTTGATTTTGCAGGACTTCCTGTGAATCTAGAAGAATTTAAATCATTGGCAGACGAGCACAATTTGTGGATAATTGAAGATGCATGTCATGCACCTGGAGGTTATTTTGTAGACCCAAAAGGATTAAAGCAAATGTGTGGGAATGGTAACTATGCAGATATTGGGGTGTTTTCATTTCATCCTGTAAAACATATTGCTTGTGGTGAAGGAGGTATGATTACGACGAATTCTGAGTTATTGTATAAAAAACTATGTTCTTTAAGAACACATGGCATCACAAAAGAAAATATGACTGAAAATCATGGAGGGTGGTATTATGAGATGCAAGAACTTGGGTTTAACTATCGTTTAACAGATATTCAATCTGCACTAGGAATCACTCAATTAGCTAAAAACAAGGAAGGAGTTGTTAGGCGCAATCAAATTTCTGATACCTATAAAAAAGCATTTGTCAGAAAAATCAAGTTTCAAATGCTTCCAGAAAACACCTACAATGCTCATCATTTATTTGTGATTGAAGTTGAAAATAGAAAAGGATTATATGATTATTTGAGGATGCATCAGATTTTTGCTCAAATACATTACATTCCTGTACATACATTACCTTATTATAGAGAAATTGGTTATAATAAAGCCAGTTTAGAGAATGCAGAAAATTATTATTCTAAATGTATAAGCTTGCCAATGTATCCAAGCTTAACAGATGAAGAACAAGAGTTTGTTATTGGTAAAGTATTAGGTTTTGTAGTTAAAGACAAATAAAATTTTGGGATCTAGTAAATTAATTTTGGGAACTGTTCAGTTTGGTTTAGACTATGGAATAAATAACAATAAAGGGAAACCATCAGAAAGTATTATAAAAGAAATCTTGGATATAGCGTATGAAAAAGGAATACAATATCTAGATACAGCTGAAGCATATGGAAATTCTCAGGAAAGAATAGGAACGTATCATAGGAAATCATTAAATAAGTTTAATATTATAACTAAGTTTAGTTCTTCTGTAAAAGAGTTATCTGATGATATTGAAACCAGAGTTTTAGAAAACACAAAAATACTTGGAGTAGAAAACCTATATTGTTATATGTTTCATTCTTTCAAGGATTTTAATTTTTTTTTTGAAAAATATCAAAAAGATTTAATTTCATTAAAAAACAGAAAGATTATTAGGAAAATAGGAGTATCAATATATACTAATGATGAGTTAGAAAAGGTTTTGAATTTTGATAATATTGATTTGATACAACTTCCTTTTAATTTGTTTGACAATAATAAGTTAAGAGGCGAAGTAATTAGAAGAGCAAAAGTTAAAGGAATTGAAATACATACAAGGTCTGTCTTTTTGCAAGGACTTTTTTTTAAAGGGAAAGAAAATTTACAAGGGAATTTGATAGATTTAAAACCATACGTAGAAAATATAGAGAATTTAAGTAAAAATAATCATATTTCAATTAATGATTTGGCTTTAAATTATGCTTGTAATAATGAGAATATTGATAAAGTTTTAATTGGGGTTGATGATGTGAATCAATTAAAAATGAATTTAGATTCAGTAAATAAATTAATAGATCAAAAGGTGTTTACTGAAATAGATAAGATTGAAGTAAAAGAAAAAAAGTTGTTGAACCCATCTAATTGGTAAGAAAACATGTTAAAACTTGGAGTTATAGGGTTAAGCGAAGGGAATGGACATCCATACTCATGGAGTGCCATTTTTAATGGGTATAATCCAGAGATAGATTGTCCTTTTACTGTTATACCAGAATATTTGGATAAGGAGAACTTCCCAAATAATTTTTTGTCACACTTAGGCAAAGTCACTCATATCTGGACTCAAGATAAAGAAAAATCTGAATCAGTTGCAAATTTTGCATTAATAGAAAATATTGTTGATGAACCACAAGATATGTTGGGTGAAGTTGATGCTATATTATTGGCAAGGGATGATGCAGAAACACATTATGAATTAGCAAAAGTTTTTATAGAAAATAATATACCACTTTTTATAGATAAACCCTTGGCATACACTTTAGATGAAGCAATAAAAATATATTCAATAGGAAGTAAGGAGTCTTTAATTTTTACTTGTTCATCTATAAGGTTTGCTAAAGAGTTCTCTATTAAAGTTACGGAGGGCACAAATTTTGTATCAGCAACAGTGATGAAAAGTTGGGAGAAGTATGGAATACACGTTTTAGAACCGGTTGTGTCAATGTTTCCTAATAGAGGTCAACTTTTAAGCGTTAATAAAGTAGATATGGATTTAGGTTTAAAAGTAAGGGTCGTAGAATGGGAAAAATTGAAAGCTGTGTTTATTATTGCGGGTTCAATGAAAGCACCAATTAAGATAGATTTGATGAATAAAAATTATTCTAAATCATTAATATTTCAAGATACATTTTATGCTTTTAGAGAATCACTAAGGTTCTTCATAGGTATTATTGAAAAAAGAGAGAAAAATATACCAAAAGAAGAAACTCTAGAAATTATTGAAATTATAGATAAAGGATTGTAATGAAGACAATAATAATAACAGGAGGAACAGGCTTAATAGGGAAAGAATTGACATTATATCTCCTAAAAGAAGGATATAATGTTGTTATTTCTTCAAGGGGAACAAATAAAGAAGAGTTTATTTCAGCAAATCAGCTTCAAGAGTACGAAGGTAACCTTGAAGTTTTAGAGTTAGATTACTTCAAAAATTCATCAATAAATAGTTTTGTAGAAGGGTTGGTTCGTTTAAATATATGTCCAGATTCAATAATTCATAATGCCAGAAGCCTAGATACATTAAAGATTGAAGAAAATGGACAATCATCCGTTGAAAATTTATTAAGTGAATTCAGAATGGGAATTGTCGGCCCTTATGAATTGAATAATTCGATACTTAATTCGTCAATAGGTAATAAATTAAAAAATATAATTGTTATTTCTTCTATTTATGGGATTGTAGGTCCTACACCAAGCTTATATAAAGACTTTAAGCGTCAATCTCCTATTCAATACGGAATAACTAAAGCAGCACAAATACACCTAACTAAAGAGCTAGCCGTTCGCCTTGCAGATAGAGGTATACGAGTTAATGCAATTTCCTATGGAGGAGTTGAGGGAAGAGCAGATGAAAAATTTAAAGAAAGATATTCTAAGTTTACTCCATTAAAAAGAATGCTAAATACTAAAGAGGTAATAAAACCTGTTGGTTTTTTACTTAGTGATGGAGCTAGTGGAATGACAGGGCATAATTTAATAGTAGATGGAGGATGGACAATATGGTAAAAGAGAAAAAAATTTTAGCAATAATACCAGCAAGAGGAGGGAGCAAGAGAATACCAAAAAAAAACATAATTCCTTTTAAAGGGAAACCAATGATTGCTTGGACAATAGAAGCTGCAATTAAATCGAAATGTTTTGATAAAGTTTTAGTAAGCACAGATGATGAACACATAGCAGAGGTAGGCAAAAAATATGGGGCAGACGTTCCTTTTTTAAGGGATAAAAATTCAGACGATTTTTCTACTGTTAGTGATGTTATAGTGAATGAAAAAAACAGATTAGATGATCATTACGATATTATAGTAATGTTAATGGCAAACTGCCCAATTAGAGATGAATTTGATATCAAGAAATCTATTTATAAGTTTGTTGATAATAATCGTACTTTTCAAATCAGTTGCTTTAAATATGGATGGATGAATCCATGGTGGGCACATAAAATTGATTCTTTAGGAAAAGCATCACCTGTTTTTAACAAAGCAATATTATCTAGGTCTCAAGACTTGAATGACCTATATTGTCCAACTGGTGCTATTTGGATTGCTAAAAATCAAGAGCTAGATAAAGCGAAGACTTTTTATGGACCGGATTTTGTAATGGAACCTATCGATTGGAAAAAAGCAGTTGATATTGACGATTATGAAGACTTTGAATTTGCGGAAGTTGTATTTGACTTTTTAAAAAAAAAATGAAATATAAAAAAAAAATTATTTTCAGAGCTGATGGAAATTCGAAAACGGGTTTAGGACACTTATATCGAATTTTTGCTTTAATTGAAATGTTAAAGGAAAATTACGAATATGTTCTGATAACGAGAGCAGATTCAGAATTAATTATCATTCCTAAATCATATTCTGTAGAGGTTATTCCTTCAAAAATAAGTATAACTGAAGAACCTGATTGGTTGTTGGAAAAATATGAAACGACAAATAGCATAGTTATAGCAGATGGGTATGCTTACGATTCGAATTATCAAAAAAGTATTAAGAAAGTTGGATATAAACTTATTTATATAGATGATTTAACAGCAACCGAAATGTTTGCAGATGTCGTTATTAACCATTCTTTAGTTGTAAAGCCAGAACATTTTAAAGCAAAACCAGAAACAGAATTTGCTTTAGGTTCTCACTACGCAATGTTGAGACCAAAATTTATAGAGATTGCTAAAAAAAGCAAACAGCCCAGTAATGTAAAAGAAGTATTTGTAAGCTTTGGGGGTGCAGATTTTTATGATTTAACAAGCAAAGCTGTTAGGGCTTTAACGAACTTAAATTATGTAAAGAAAATCCATGTTTTAATAGGTGCTGCCAACAAACATAAAAACATTTACAAAATTGAAGAGGAGAATAGTAATGTAGTTATCCATAAAAACTTACCCGAAGCAGAAGTATTAGATGTTATGGAGAAGTGTCAACTAGCAATTGTTCCATCAAGTACAATTAGTTATGAAGTTTGTTCTGTTAAAATGCTTGTAATCTGTGGTTATTTTATTGATAATCAAGAGTTAATATATAATGGTTTAAGAGAGAAAAAGGTTATATTCCCAGCAGGAGATTTTACTCATTACGATGTTATACGTTTTGAACGTGTGATAAATGAGGCAATTGAATTGGATATGACAGAACAAAATGAAATGCTTCGGAATCAGAAAACACTTTTTGATGGAAACCAAAAAGAACGATTTTTAGACATTATTAATAGAATAAATTAATGAAAATACAAGTATTAGTAGATAATCCAGATTCTTGGATTCTACCATATTCAAAACAATTAATTTTAAAGATTCATGATGAATTTGGAATTAAAGCAACACTTTTACATAAGCATAAAGATGTTGAAAGGGGAGATTTATTATTTCTTCTAGCTTGCGAAAACATTTTTAAAAAACTAGATTATAATTTAATTAACTTGGTAATTCATGAAAGCGATTTGCCAAGAGGTAAAGGTTGGTCTCCTCTTACATGGCAGGTTTTAGAAGGTAAGAAAAAAATCCCGATTACTTTATTTGAAGCGGTCAAAGCGGTAGACGCTGGAGAAATTTACCTTCAAGATTTTATTGAATTAAGCGGACATGAATTATTGGCAGAAATAAAACACGAACAAGGATTAAAAACAATTGATTTAATATTAGAATTTATAAGGAACAAAAACAAAATTACCGGAAGAGTACAAGAAGGAGAATCTACTTTTTATGCTAAAAGAGGCCCCAAAGATAGTAGATTAGATATACATAAATCAATTGATGAACAATTTAATCTCCTAAGAATAGTTGATAACGAGCGTTATCCAGCTTTTTTTGAAAAAAATGGACAGAAATACATTATAAAAATTTACAAAGATGATATCTAACTACATTGTCTTATCTAGCAAAGTTTGGAATGTAGATTTAGTAGAGAAACTTAAAGTGTATGCTCCAGAATCTAATTGGCATTATATCTCTAAAAAGGAAGATTTTAATAAAGAAACGCTTGAGAGAATTAAGCCAGATAAAGTCTTTATTCCGCATTGGTCTTATATTATTCCAGAATCTGTTTTTTTAAATTTTGATTGTGTAGTTTTTCATATGACAGATTTGCCATATGGGAGAGGAGGAAGCCCACTGCAAAACCTTATCGCAAATGGGTTAGAACACACAAAAATCTCTGCAATTAAAGTTGTAAAAGAATTAGATGCAGGACCAATCTATTTAAAGAGTGATTTAAGCTTGTATGGAACTGCAGAAGAGATATTGATAAGGGCTAATAATGTTATATTTAACATGATAATTAAGATTAAAGATGAAAACCCCCAGTTAACTGAACAAGAAGGAGAAATCACTAGTTTTAAAAGAAGAACACCTAAAATGAGTTCTATGGAAGATTTAAATGAATTAGAAGACATATTTAGACATATTAGAATGTTAGACGCCGATGGTTATCCTCATGCGTATTTAGAAACCGAGAATTTTAAATTAGAATTTACTAGAGCGTCATTAAAAGCAGATAAATCAATAATAGCAGATGTTAGAATCACTAAAAAATAAAAAAATACTTGTTGTAGTTGCACATCCTGATGACGAACTTTTAGGATTAGGAGCCAGTATGCACAAACTCATAAAAAAATACAATTGTAAAATAAGAGCAGTTATTTTAGGGGAAGGTATAACTAGTAGAGCAGATCAACATGATACCAATAAGTGGAAGGAAGAGTTAAAGCAACATAAACAAAATATTGAGGAGGCGGTTTCTCAAATAGGGTATGAGTCTGTTGGAATTTACGATTTTCCAGATAACAGATTTGACTCTGTAGCATTATTGGATATTATAAAAATTGTAGAGAAAGAAAAAAGAGAATTTCAACCAGAGGTCATTTTTACACACCATGGAGGAGATGTTAATATAGATCATCAAAAGACTTTTGAGGCTGTAATAACAGCAACAAGACCTATGGATCATGAAAAAGTAAAAACTATTATAACTTTTGAAACACCTTCTGGGACAGAATGGAGAGCCTCCTCAGATCCAAGGCATTTTACACCTAATTTTTACATTTCGGTTAGTGAAAAAGATATCGAGGCTAAAATTAGAGGGATGGAATCTTATAAATTTGAAAAACGAGAATTTCCACATCCTAGGTCCCCCAAAGCCCTTACAATTCTAGCTCAACAAAGAGGTGTTTCAGTTGGAAAGAATTATGCAGAAGCCTTCTGTATTATTAGAAGTATCAACTAATTTTAAAAGAAAATAACATTAATCAATACATATATGAAAATAGGGAATAAACAAATTGGAAATAATAACCCTTGTTTTATTATAGCTGAATTATCTGCTAATCATAATGGAAGCTTAGATGTTGCAATAGAAACAATTAGAGCCGCAAAAAGAACAGGGGCGGATGCAATTAAACTTCAGACATACACACCAGATACAATGACTATAGATGTCAACAATGAAGACTTTCAAATAAGTGGGGGTACATTGTGGGATGGTAAAACGCTTTATGAATTATATGGAGAAGCTTATACTCCTTGGGAGTGGCATAAAAGACTTTTTGAAGTAGCCAAAGAAGAGGGTTTAATTTGTTTTTCTTCTCCTTTTGACATTACTGCTGTTGATTTTCTTGAAGAGTTAGATGTACCAGCATATAAAATTGCATCGTTTGAAATTCAAGATATACCTTTAATAGAATATGCTGCATCTAAAGGAAAACCAATAATTATGTCTACAGGTCTTGCTGAAGAAAAAGATATAAAATTAGCAGTTGAAACATGTAGAAAAGTAGGTAACAATGATATTGTCTTATTAAAATGTACATCATCTTATCCAGCCCCTTTAGAACTAGCTAATTTGAATACTATTCCAGATTTGAAATCTAGATTTGGAGTTGAGGTTGGTTTTAGTGATCACACCTATGGGTCATTAGCACCTACAATTGCGACTACTTTAGGTGCTAATATATTAGAGAAACATTTTATTTTACATAAGAATGTTGGAGGTCCGGATGCGGACTTTTCTTTAGACGTTACAGAATTTACTGAAATGGTGAATAAAGTAAGAGATACAGAAAAATTATTAGGAAAAGTCTCTTACGAAGTTTCAAATAAAGTAAAGAAAAATAGAAAATTTGCGAGATCTTTGTATGTTGTTAGTGATGTTAAAGCAGGTGAGGTGATTACTAAAGAAAATGTGCGCTCTATTCGTCCTGGATTTGGATTACACCCAAAATATTATATAGAATTACTGGGAAAGACATTTAATCAAGAAGCCTTTAGAGGAACTCCTTTATCTATAGAAATGATAAATCAAAAATGATGAATTTTAAGCATTTTGAGAAGTAATTGTAATTATAAAAAAATAGTCTCTTCAACCTACAATATCTAATGGTCAATTTTTTAGGTTTTAATTTTACGTCTCTTATAAATTTATTGATAAGAACATTGTCACTAAGCCTAAAATTTATATTTGTAATATTTTTAGGGAAGTACTCTGTAGATGAAACCAATCTTGGTATTTACGGTATTTTTACCTCGTCTATTTCTTATTCGTTGTACTTGGTTGGTTTTGAATATTATATTTATGTATCAAGAAAAATCACACAAAAAAGCTCCAACCCAATAGAATATTATGTTAAACATCAATTAGTATTTTATTTTATTAATTACATAATTCTTTTTCCAATAATTCTGTACTTTCTCTTTGGGTATGATTTTATTAGTCTTTCCTTTTTATTAATATTTATAATAACATTATTATGTGAACATTTGGGGCAAGAAATATTTAGGCTTTTGTCGGTTTTCAAAAGGCCATTAGCTGCTAATATTACGCTATTAATAAGAAGTTTTTGGATTATTTTTTCGTTAGTAAATTTTATTTTTACAGAACAAATTGAAATGCATTTATATTTTCAACTATGGGCAGTGTCTTCTTTTATTGCTCTAATAGTTGGGGGTTTTTTCTTGACAAAAAATATTGAATTTAAAAAGATAATTAAGACTAAAGTGGATTATAGGGAAATTAAAAAGGGAGTAAAAATTTCTTTTCTGTTTTTAATTTCTTCTTTATGTACTCAAACCATACTTTTATCAGGTCGTTTTTTTCTCGATTATTTTGATGGGAAAGCAATTGTTGGGGTCTATACCTTCTTTTCACAATTTATCAATGTAATAGAAGTCATTGTATACAATTTAGTGGTAATGATGATTTTCCCTCATATGCTAGAAACAGCATATAAGGATAAAATTAAGTTTACGGAATATGTTGTGGCATTTAAAAAAAAGACAATTATAATTTTAGTTTTTTGTACTATAGGGCTTGGGTTTGGAATGCCTTATTTAGTTGAATTTATGGATAAGCCGTTGGCAGACAACAACCTTATATCATTTTATATTTTGTTATTAGCAGCAATATTTTATAACATATCTTTGATGGCACACTACATTTTGTTTTCTTATGGAAAAGACAAGATTATTCTGTATGCATCTTTATCTGCTGTAATTCTAAATTTAACTCTTAATTATTTTTTAACAGAAAGTCTGGGTTTATTAGGAATAGCTATTTCCTATTTGTCTGCTATGCTAGTAATATTAATAATAAAAGTATATTATAAAGCCAGATTTAATAAAAACAGTTATGAAAATATTGATATTGGAAAGCAGAAGTAATGTATTGATTATTAATCCGTTTTATTCGTCCAAAATTGAAATTAATCATTGTATAAAGAATGAGAATAATGGTGAAGCTTTTAATATTCCAATAACAATAACAAAGGTTTTTTAACTCATCTAAATTAGATCATTACGCTAATTATAAGCATATGATGGATGATAAAATTAAAGAAATCAACTCAGATTTTATTTTTGAGAACCAGCATCATTTTCAAGACTATCTAGCCATCATTAAATCAAAAAACAATTATATAAATGTTATTTAATTCAACTGACTTTGCGATTTTTTCACCAATAGTTTTTTCCTCTATTGGTTTTTAGGGAATAAGAATTTAAAGTTTCAGAATTTTCTAATTGTAGTTACGAGTTACTTATTTTATGGTTGGTAGGACTGCAGATTTTTATCACTTATTTTATTTAGTACAATTATAGATTAACGTGAGTTCGACGTAACTATAAGTTAAGACAAAGTTGATCGGTTCTAACAAAATTGATGTTTAGGCTAGGCTTTTTCTCTGTGAAGTTATAGGCTATCAGTCCAGAACACACATTTGTAAAGAAGTTCACGGGGCTTCTATATCTTGAGTGCTCAATCTGGAATATATTCTTGAGCTGGTCAATTATAGACTCCACGATAGCCCTTTTCCTAAGCATGACCACATCGTACATAGGAGTTAAAAGTTTAGTTTTCATATTCTTTTTAAGTTTTGTTACCAAGTGTATACCATTAGAGAATAGTTCTGTAAAGAGCTCTTTTCCAATATACCCCTTGTCCCCATAGAGTTTGCCCCATAACTTTGCGATAAAATTCTCCAATCTGAGAGGCGTCCTGTCATCTTTATTCCCCGGTGTAATTAAAAAATCGATGATATGCCCACTATCATTGGTAACAATGTGGAGTTTGAAGCCAAAGAACCAACCAATGGAACATTGCCCTCTTTGGGCAATGACATCGAACACCTTATGGCTGTGTATACGCCTGTTGTGACAAACGCGTAAAGGCGTTGAATCTATAAAACTAATCCCGGAACAAGAGCCCGTACCTTGGGTTTTCAGATATGCTAAAAGAGGCAGCATACTCTCAGAGCAAAGTTCTACCATACGGTTGTAGCTGACCGTATCAGGAAAATAGCCAACAAGGTACTCTTTGACATATCCGGTATAAAATGTTTTAAAATCTCTAATCCTAGATAGATGGAACAAAACCTGAATGGTCATAACCTCGGAAAGGGATAATCTTGAGGCTCTTTTACGTTTTTTACCGACTCCTAAAAGGCGTTTTTCAAATAATGGTACAAATTCCTTGCAAAAATCGTCGATGGAACAAAATATTTCGGTAACTTTATCTTTAGATATCATAGCAGATTATTTAGTTATAAAATTGAAATTCAGTACTTTAATTTACTAAATAGTCTGCTTTTTTCTTAATGAATTTCTAACTTTCTTACGTCGAACTCACGTTAGATTATATAATAGGCCGTAGACTTTCATATGAAGGAAATAAAATAAAAGGTTTTTATGGATCAGTATATTGGTTAACCTTTGGTCTTTAGGCTTTTTTAAATATTATACTGCCAGTTGGTATAAGCTTTTATGCTTTTCAAAAATTGAGTTATACCATTGATGCATACAAAAGAAAATTATACCCAACAAAAGATTTCATTGCGTTTTCAGCGCTTGCAAGCTTTTTCTGTAATTAATTTGTTACAATTGAATGGATGGGGAGGGAAGACTAGTTTGCTATTGAGAAATCACTAAAACGAAGGAAAAGAATTTTGCATTATAGATTCTATTATTTAATTGTTCTTTCAGTATTATTTTTTGGTGGCAGAGAACAAGATTTTATTTATTTTCAATTTATTATGAAATTATTCTTAAAGAAAATTGCCTGACTATACAGAGGTACCTTTACTTCTAGTTTTATGTATTGATGTATGGCTTCGACAACAGAATTCACTATATAAAGAGAGGTTTTATGAAGCAAAGGAGCTAAGAGACTCTATTAACGTTTAAATATTGGGCAATTCGCACTTGACTTATGGTGTAGCACCCTCATGAATTTGACGGCTATGCCTATAATTTAGCTAATGTAGGTCAGCAGATCTATTTTGACAAGTGAATTACGAAATCTTTAATGGGCTCAATGTCAAACTTAAAATATGAATTAATAAGTGTGGATTATCATTCTTTGCATACATCAAATCAGGGTATATTAGATATATGGTCTTACTATGGTAGTAATATAAAATATAAAGATAAGAACTATTTCTATTTGGATATACATCAAGAGTTGGGGGGCATTAATACAAAAGAGAATCAGAAATTTGTATGCTAATAAAGAAGTTAAGATAATAAATTTTGATGTTGAGGAAGGAGTAGATATTAAAGATTCAATAAGTAAAGGCTTTATTGGATATAAAGGAGCAGGTTTAACAAAGTTTGGAGACAATAGGAATAGGTGTTTTGTTAAAGCTAATAATTTTACCTCCTCTATTATTTCTTCTTTCTTGTTCGAAGAAATAATTCATGACTTGGAGAGTTTTATCGGTAAATTACAGAGTTCAGAAGTAACCCCAATTTTTTTTACGACTCCTACTTATAAGAACTATAATATATTTCTATCTGCTAAAGTGATTGAAGAAAATACAAAAGATTTATTACGAATTACTCAAAAATATAATTTGGAGTATTGGAATTATGTGGATAGTGATTTTTTTGAAAAAAGCAATTTTTTTGACAGCAATCATTTAAATAAAAAAGGAGCAATTTTTTTGATATGATTCTAAATAGCAAAATAAAAAATAAGTTAAATTAAGAACTCCGTTAATATACTTTTATAAGTTTGTGTGATAAAGAAATATACAAAGAATGATAGTCTTAAGTACTATGTTATAGCTTTTATGTTAGGTTTTTTAACATATTTTTCGTTTGCTATTAGCTTAGGTTTAAGTCTAATAAAATATGAGATAAAATTTTAAAGATTTTAATGTTTGTTATTTTTATTCTGGTTCCCTTATTTGGGATTATTGGAGTAGCAATTTCTTATATTTGCGGAATGTTTTCAATTTTTATATCAAAATATGTCTTTTACAAAAAACAAAATTATAATTATAGAGAGTAGGGATAATGTTAAAATATGGGATGAAGTTTTTGATGAAAATTTTTGCAATAGAAATAATGTCGAAATACATTTTCTTATTTTTAATAAATTATTTAGTTCAAGATCAGGAAATAACCATTTCATAAATAACGGTGTTTCAGATAAGAAAATTGATGTACCTATAAATTATGATAGACAGAGAAATTATTTTGGTTCAAATAGAACGGATTATTATGTCTATTATAAAAGTATGAAAGATAAAATAACTGAAATTAATCCCAATTTCATATTTGGTGAAGCAGCATCTTTTCAGGACTATTTAGCTATAAAAATATGTAGAGAAGTTAATATTATGTACTTAAACCCTATGACAAGTAGGTATCCTATAGGTCGATTTGCGTTTTATAAAGAAGACACTTTAGTCCCTTTTTTAGGTTCGAATGAAAACTTAAGTGATTCAAAACTAGAAGAATTGTATAATCAGATTACAAATAAGAAAGTTGTTCCAGATTATATGATAAAGAAAAATTATAAATTAAAAACAAAACAAAAATTCAAGGACTTACTTGTTAAAGTTATTGCTTATCGAAATGGAGATAAAAATACACCTTCTCCTTTTCATTATATAAAAAGGACAGTAAAGAATAAGGCAAACCAAAGTAGGGTAAAGAAAATATCAATTAAAACTTTACCAAAAACCAAATCTTTTAAAATATTATACCCTATGCAAATGCAGCCTGAATCTAATATAGATGTTTATGGGCATCCTTTTAATAATCAATTAGAAATAATCAAAGAGCTTTCTAAACAGTTACAAGAAGATGATGAACTAATAATTAAACCAAACCCTAAACCTTTTATGGAAATAACCAGTGGTTTAATAGATTTTATCAGTACTAATGAAAAAGTATCAATATTGAATTTCGATATTTCTATGGGTGAGATTTTTAAAGATATTAACATGGTTGTTACAGTTACTGGGACTATAGCTATAGAGTGCATCTTGATTAATAAGCCGCTTATAGCCCTTAAAAGTACTTATTTCAATACTACCAAGAATAGTATAGTAATGAAGAGCTACAATGAAATAAAAGAGATTATTAGCTCAATAAAAAACGGTAATTATCCTACAATGCCTTATAGGCAAAGATTAGAATATTTAAACTACCTAAATAAAATAAGTTATCAAGGAATTATCGGTAGTTTAAATATGTCAGCAGATAAAACAGCTGTACTTAAAAATAGTTTCGAACTTTTCTTTTTACAGAACAAAGATTAAATAAATGACTAAGAATATTCTGTTATTTTTTCTTCCTATAATTTCAATTATAGCAATTGAACAGACTTATATGACAGAGTCTTATAAGATGTTATTTGAAATTATTTTTTTTTTCATTGTATTTTTAAATAGTTCCAAAATAAATAAAAACTTTTTAAGTTATCTATTAATATTTTCTGTTTATTTAATAGGAAGTTTAATTTATGCAGTATTTTACAAAAGAGAAAACATTTTCGATTTTTTCTTAATTTACAAATTTTTTATTTATGGAATTTCTATTTGTTTTTTAGTAGGGAAAACTCGTATAACTTCTAAAGAATTTTCTAAATTTTATTATTTTATCTCATATTTATTTCTTTTTAAATATTTGTATATTAAATTCTTAACAAATAATAGTAGGCCAATTCTTTTTTATGAAAATAATTTTGAATTGATGTTTTTAGCAATGTTGTTTTATTTAATGTTTACTATACATGGGGAAATAAGAAAAAGAGATCAAATAATTATAATTGGAATATTTTTATTGTCTGGATCTAGGTCGGGTCTATTGATATTGTTTTTTGTATTGTTTTTTGTAAACTATAAGGTGATTAAAAAAAAACTAATTTATGCAATTCCAGTAATGATAGCTTTACTTTTGGTTGCTTATATTATTATGAAAGACAGAACAGGAGGAGGATTAGATATAGAAAAGATGGATAGGTTTCGTTTCTTTTTAGTTTTTTTAGATGAAATAAAGTCTTGGAATTTTATTAATTTCTTATTTGGTAATGAAAGAATTACCTCTTTAAGTTGTGAATCTTGTGAAAAATTAAGCTGGTATAAAAATTCATTTAGTTATAAAAATGATGGGAGTTGTTATTCTGTAATTTTACACTCATACCTTCTTAGAGTAATACTAGATCATGGTATAGTTGGTTTATCTGTTATTTTGTTGTTTTTAACAAGAGTATTAAGGTATTCTGGGATCACACTTAAAGATAGTTTTGTTGTAATAGGTATAGTTGTAATAAATGGACTATCGGTTTCTTCTTTTAATAGTGTGTTTTTTGTAATGGGACTATTGTTTGTAATAGTCACCGATACATACATGGAGAAACCTAATCTATTGATTAGCACAAAAAACTTAAATTAATGACATATAATTTGTTTAAATTAGTATTAAAAAAAATAAATTTAGGAATATTAATCTTAATTCCATTAGGTCTGTTTTTTAGAGAACATTGGAATAGTAAATTGCTCATAGTTTTTTTTTGCATATCTATTTTTTTATATTCAAAAGAACTTCAAAAGAATTTTTTATTTCTAATAAAACAATTTTGGTATAGGCTGTTATTATTATTATTAGCTTTTTGTTTAATTTCTTTATCTTATTCAGAAAATCCTATTTATGGATTAAATAGAATAAGTTTTGTTTTTTTAATAATTGTTTTTCCAGTTTTTTTAATGTCCTTAAAAAGGGAAAAGATTATTAGTAAAAGAACCCTATTTATAATGTCATCTTTAGCTTTAACTCATGCTAGTATTATAGTTTTGAAGCTAGGGTATTATTATTTTAAGGGTTTGTCTCTTCTAGATATTTATAAAGAATATGGGTATTTGAAATTTGAATATATTTTTGGATTTTCGGGAATAAATGGAATGTATTATTCCATGATTCTTATATTTTGCTACTATATAGTTATAAATTCTTTAAAAGAAAGAATTAGAGATTATAATGTCTTTTTTGTTTTAACAATAACTATCATATCCTCACTTACTGTTTTTTTTATTCTGCTACTAACAGATGTAAAGATTGCTTATGCAACGATTACGATGGTGTTGATTTATTCTCTTTATTCTTTAAGACTGAATAGATTAATTAAAATACTAATTTTAGTATTAATGACTTTGAGTGTTGTATATAAAACAGTGATATCTCCTAGCCCTAGAATTAATAGGTTTATAGAAATCGGAGATCCAACGAGAATTAACAACTATAAATCAAGTTTAGAAGTAATTTTAAATAATCCAATTATAGGAGTGGGTTTAGGAGATGAACTTTCTGAAATTCAGAAAGTCAGATTTGATTCATTTATTGTGAAAAATAAGTATAATGCTCATAATCAATTTATAGAAATTACCCTTGGCCTTGGTCTTGTAGGATTAGTCTTATTTGTTTGGTTTTTGTGCCTTTGTTTTTCAATAGCAATAAAAAACAAAGACCACTCCTTTATAATTTTCTTATTATTAATTAGTTGTTATTTTATGATTGAATCTATTTTAGTAAGACATTATGGTGTTTTGTTTGTTTGTTTTTTTCTCTCATTTTTTCTTGTTTTAAACCAGATCGATCCAAATCAAATAAAGCATAAATGAGTAGTTTTTTTTCAAATTTCACCAAAAAAGTATACCCCCATTTTACTAGTGAAGTAAATTTCAAGGAGATTTTTGAATCTTCAGGACACCTATATACTTTTGTTAACCCGTATTCTTATTTAATTTTAAGAAAGAAAGACAATTTAATAAATAACGTAGATTTTATTCTTATTGATGGAATTTTATTAGTTAAAGTTTTAAAGTTTTTAGGAATCAAAACACAACGTGTTAGTTTTGATATGACGTCTTTGGCGCCTAAACTATTTGAATTTTGTGAAGAAAACACTAAAACAATTTATTTTGTTGGGACAAAACAAAGCGATCTTGAAAAGTCAATTGTAAATATTAAAAAGGAATTCGCAAATCTTAATATAATTGGTTATAGAAATGGTTATTTTAATGATTTTAAGGAAAAGGAATTGTTTCAGGAAGAATTAATTTCTTTAAATCCAGATTATATTATTGTAGGTATGGGTACACCATTACAAGAAGAGTTTATAATAGAACTAAAAAGTAAGGGGTATAAAGGGAAATCCTTTACTTGTGGAGGTTTTTTGCATCAATCCTCTTCTAATATGATATACTACCCAGCTTGGGTGGACAAATTAGAATTAAGATGGTTGTATAGGTCGTTTAATGAAAAGGGTGTTTTTAAAAGAGTTTTAATTAGCTCTTCTTTATTTTTAGTAATCATTTTATTTGATTTTTTTAATCACTATTTTAGCAAAAGAATAAATTAAGTTTGGAACTATATTACCCTATATCGTTTTTTGTGGGATCCTATGTTTTAACATACTTAACTATACCAAAGATTATTGGCTTAGTACAGTATAAGAATTTAATGGATAGCCCCAATAGTAGAAGTTCTCATATAAAAAGAACACCTACATTAGGAGGAGTATCTTTTTTTTATACATTAATTTTCGCATTATTTTTTCTAAGAACTTGGTGTAATCATGATGAAGCCATTTATTTAATACCTGGATTAACAATACTTTTTATAATTGGCTTAAAGGACGATCTAGTTGTCCTTTCACCATATACGAAATTAACTGCTCAAGTAATAGCTATAATATTTATACTAAGTAATGAAAGCTTTACCGTATATTCTTTAAATGGGTTTTTGGGGATTGATGAAATACCGATTTATATTTATTATTGTATTGCAGGTTTTATAATGTTAACTATTATTAATGCCTACAACTTAATTGATGGTATTGATGGATTAGCAGCCATTGTTGGTATCGTTATACTGATAATATACGCTACGATTTTTTATATGACTGAAGAATATTTTTTTTTATTAATCAGTTTGACTTTAAATGGTTGTTTAATAGCTTTTTTAAAGTTTAATCTATCTCCAACTAGTGAAAAAATTTTCATGGGTGATACAGGGTCTCTTATTGTGGGTTTCATTATTAGTATATTAACTCTTAAGTTTTTAGCATTATCTCCGGAAAAATACGATAGTCTTCCTTTTTTGATAGAAAACATTCCACTAATTGCAATAAGTATACTAATAGTACCTTTATTTGATACAGCTAGAGTTTTTACTATTAGATTGGCTAACAAAAGAAGCCCGTTTTCTGCTGATAGAAACCATACGCATCATATATTGATAGACTATTTTAAGTTGTCTCACCGAAAAGCAAGCTTTATAATTGGTGGTTTTAATTTAGTATTTGTATATCTTTTTATAATATTGGGAAGTGCTTCTTATAATTTTTGGCTTGCAACAGTTTTAGTAATAACGGTTATTGTTTTAGGCTATTTTTTTTATCGATTTGATTATAGTTTTGCTAATATTAAAAGAAAAATTCGTTTTAGAAGAAAGATAGATACTGTTAAAGAAAAAGGAAAAAATATAATAAAACCTACTAAGGGTAGTTAAAAATCAAAAATATTTGCTAGGTAGGAGCTGTATATGTTTGAGGCCCCACAATAGCAGTAATTGCTCACAAGTGTAAACATATAAATGTTATTGTGGTGGATATTGATGAATCAAGAATAGATGTTTGGAATTCAAACGATTTAGACGAATTACCAGTGTTTGAACCATGTTTAGATACTATTGTAAAAGAAGTGGAAGGAAGAAATTTTTTTTTCAACTGACGTTGATGAAACCATTGATATTGCTGATATGATTTTGAGAGAAGCACGTAAGGAACTTTTAAATAGAAGATCCAAAAGTGTTTTTGGAACAATATTCAAACGGTGCTATACTAGATGAGGTTCAACGAACTCCAAAGTTATTTTCATATTTACAGCAGATAATAGATGAAAGCAATAAAACAGTGCAGTTTATACTAACAGGCTCCAACAATTTTTTATTGCAACAAAGCATTAGACAAAGCCTTGTAGGTAGAGTGAGGTATTTAACTTATTACCTTTTTCGTTATCTGAAATAAAATCTGGAAAGACCGTTACAAGCGATTATTTTAAAGGGTTAAAGTATTGGAATAATTTAACAGGATATGAAGGAGGAAAAATTGTTTATGGAGGAGAAGATTATCAAAAAAAGAAGCAATAACTTTGAAGTAATTCCTTTAGATTTGATGGATGAAAAAATTAAGGATTAAAACATAAGCGTTGAAAAAAATTTTAATTACAGGAGCAGCAGGTTTTTTAGGATCACATTTATGTGATCGTTTTATTAAAGAAGATTACCATGTTATTGGTATGGACAACTTTATAACTGGAGATAAAAAAAATCTTTCTCATTTAGAAGGGAGCCGAAATTTTGAGTTTATAGAGCATGATGTTACTGAGTTTGTAAATATAGAAAGAGATTTAGATTATATACTTCATTTTGCTTCGCCTGCAAGCCCAATAGATTATTTAAAGATACCTATACAAACTTTAAAAGTAGGCTCATTAGGAACTCATAACTTATTAGGTCTTGCAAAAGCTAAAAAAGCGAGAATACTCATAGCCTCTACATCAGAAGTCTATGGAGACCCTTTAGTACATCCGCAAACAGAAGATTACTACGGTAATGTAAACACAATTGGTCCAAGAGGTGTTTATGACGAGGCAAAACGTTTTCAAGAGTCTATTACCATGGCCTATCATAGATTTCATGGCTTAGAAACACGTATTGTTCGTATATTTAATACCTATGGTCCACGGATGAGACTTAATGATGGTAGAGTGATTCCTGCATTTATGGGACAAGCTTTGAGAGGAGAAGATTTAACTATATTTGGAGATGGCTCTCAAACCCGATCATTTTGTTATGTTGATGATCAAGTTGAAGGCATATATAAACTGCTATTAAGTGATTATAACTTACCTGTAAATATAGGTAACCCACATGAGATTACCATTAAAGAATTTGCAGAGGAGATTATTAAGCTTACGGGAACTTCTCAAAAAGTAATATACAAAGACTTACCTCTAAATGACCCAATGCAGAGACAACCAGATATTTCATTAGCTAAAAAATTATTAGACTGGGAACCGAAAATAGATAGAGCAAAAGGAATGAAAATAACGTTTGATTTTTTTAAAAGTTTAACAGAAGAAGAACTTTATAAAAGTGAACACAAAGATTTTTCTGGTTATATTAATGACTGATTAGTTAATGGGACATATACGAGGTAGATATTCATGGCTGTTAAGACCCTTTCTAATAATATATGATATTTCTATCATTAATATCTTCGCGTATTACTTGTTAGATTTTAATGATGAAAAGCTGTTTTTCTTTTCAATGGAAGTGTTTAATAATAAACACATACTTTACATCATTTATTCTATTGTTTTTTGGCTTTCAACAACACTTTTATTAAAGTTTTATAAAGTATATAGGTATACCTCGGCACAAAGTATAATCTCCCTTTTAATAAAACAGTTTTTAACATATACAATAATTATTTTTGCCTATGTTGGCATATTTAGAAGTATAAATGTAGGAGCGATAGTCATTTTTAAATATTTACTTTATTCATTTTTAGCCACTGGAGTCGTTAAAATATTAAGTTTTTATACCTTAAAAAAGGTTCGTGCGTATTTAAAGGGAAATCTAAGAAATGTTATTATTGTAGGTTGTGGAGAGAATGTTAATGAACTTGAAAGTATATTTAAAAAAAAGAAGGAGTTAGGGTATAATATAAAGGCTATTTTTAATGATTCTGGAGACAATAATGTAACAGGCACGATTAAAGACAGTTTTAGTTTTATACAGAAGAATCTTAATATCGATGAAATTTATTGCGCTATTGATGAGTTAACCGAAAAAGAGGTTAATGAATATGTAAAGTATGCCAATTTAAACCATTGTAATATTAAGTTTATTCCGAATACACTCAATCTTTTTACTAAACGATTACACACCGATTATTATAGCTATCTTCCTATTTTATCTATTCAAGGTGTTGCATTAAATAATGAATTTAATAAGTTCTTAAAACGAGGTTTTGATATTGTATTTTCTTTATTTGTTATTATTTTCTTTCATTTTTGGCTTTCAATAATTTTATTTATTCTTTTTAAATTTGAATCTAAAGGCCCCTTATTTTATAGACATAAAAGACATGGGATTAATTATAAAGAATTTTACTGTTATAAGTTTAGGTCACTAACTACTACAAGGGAAGAGAAAGGTACTTACGTAAAACAAAACGATGTTCGTATAACGAAAATTGGAAGGTTTTTACGGAGAACAAACCTAGATGAGCTGCCACAATTTATTAATGTATTAAAAGGGGATATGAGTGTTGTTGGGCCTCGACCTCATATGTTAACATATACAGAGGATTATTCGAAAAAGGTAGATAAATATAATTTTATTTTCAGACATCATGTTAAACCTGGAATAACTGGGTTGGCACAAATTAAAGGGTATAGAGGAGAGATAAAGACAGATGAGGATATTATTAACCGTATTAAATATGATAATTTTTATATTGAAAATTGGTCATTGTTTTTAGATATTAGAATCATTTTGCAAACTATAATAAATATGCTTAAAGGTCAAGAGACTGCTTATTGAACTTTTTTAATTAACGAATCCAGTTGCTTACCAAAGTCAAAATATTCAATAGCTATTTTTATTATTCTTTTTCTATTTTTTAATTCTATATCTGAAGATTTAATTTTAGAAATTACAGTATTCAAATCGTCATAATCTCCAGATTTAGCTATCCAACCTAAATCATATTTTTGTATAATTAACTCCCCCTCACCACCTCCAAAATAAAGCATAGGCAAACCTAATCTGGCGTATTCAAATATTTTTGAAGGCACAGACCCATAAATTCTATTCAGTAACGGAATAATGGTTAAATCGTATCTCACAAGCACTTTGTGTAAGGTATCTCTTGAGACTTCACCGTGATATACAATATCTAATTCTGGATTATTCGAAATAAGCGTCTGAATTTTATCTCGTTCTGTACCGCCACCATAAATATGAAATTGAATATGAGTATAATCTAACTCCTTGCACAACTTGTAGACTCCTTGTGCTATACCCAATAAACCAGCATAAACCATTTTTAGTTTTCCTTTTGAAACTACTCTTTTAGAAACTTTAGGTGTTACAAAATCGGGATAATTACGATACAAAAAGGTGCCTTTTTTAGGAAACAAAGACCTTACATGATTTAAAATTTCATTGCTTTGCCCTAAAATTAAATCGGCATGTTTATAATTAAAGTATTCAATTTTTTCAAGTAAATTATAACTAAGATTCTTTTTAAAGGCTCCTAATTCCAATCCTGCAATAGGCCATAAATCACTTATATTTAAAATAAGTTTTCGTTTTTTAGAACGTAGAAACAAAACAGAAGTAAACGCAACCAGCAATGGAGGGGATTGTATGATAACCGTTTTTGGAATTTTATTCCACAGAAAAAACCAACATAAGCTAAAGCTGTAAGAGAGCATGGCTATTAAGCGTAACAACTTATTTTTAGAGTTACTGGCATAAATCCATAAACGATAAATGGTTATATTGTTTTTTGTAGAAGTGTCCTTAAATCTTCCTTTATAAGCGTCAAAAATTTCACCAGTTGGATAATTAGGTAAAGGTGTTAAAACAGATACTTTAAAATCATGTTTTTTCAAGCCTTCTGCTAAATGAAAAATCCGGTTTGAAGCAGCCCCGGTTTCAGGAGGAAAATAATTGGTTATGATAAGTATATCAGTCATTATAACTCATAAATGTCTAGTAAATGATTAACAATTCTATTTGCAGCAGATCCATCCCATAACTCAGGAATGGTTCCTTGTTTCCAGGATTCAGAAAGCAATGTTTTAAAAGCTTTTTCAATTTTTTTAGAATCAGTTCCAACTAATATGTTGGTTCCAATGTCACAAGTTTCAGGACGTTCTGTGGAGTCTCTAAGCGTCATACAAGGTACATTCATAACAGTCGTTTCTTCTGTGATACCACCAGAATCGGTTAACACAGCTAAGGCGTTTTTTACTAAATAATTAAATTCTAAGTAGCCTAAGGGATTTACGTAATGAAGATTTTTAAAATTTAAATTTAAACCACTTAAAAGCTTTTTTGTTCGGGGATGTACAGGAAAAATAATGGGGTAATTCTCACCTAATGCCACAATTTGACTAACTAATTTTTTTAGTTGGGCTTCTTCATCTACGTTACTGGGCCTATGAAGCGTCATAACCAGATAGTTTTTTTCTGATAAATTCAAATCTTCCCAAAGAGTTGGCTTTTTTAATCGAGCTTCATGTCTTCGAAGGGTATCAATCATGACATTTCCAACAAAAAAGATGTTCGATTTTGTGATGCCGAACTTCATCAAATTCTCATTTGCATACATAGACGTTGTGAAAAAATAATCGGTTAAGCTATCAGTTACAATTCTGTTAATTTCTTCGGGCATTTTCATATCACCAGAACGAATTCCAGCTTCAACATGAGCTACTTTTATATGCGCTTTTTTAGCAACAATAGTACAAGCCATGGTTGAGGTCACATCGCCAACAACCATCACCAAATCACAAGGGTTTTGTTCTAATTCTTTTTCAAAACCAATCATAATAGCAGCAGTTTGTTCTGCTTGTGTACCGCTTTTAACTTCAAGATTGGTATCCGGAAAAGGGATATTTAATTCTTCAAAAAAGGTATCGCTTAAGTTTTTATCGTAATGTTGTCCCGTGTGTACAAGTCGATAATTAATATTGGTTCCATCCTTTTCTTTATTCTGAATAGCTTCAATAATAGGAGCAATTTT
This sequence comes from Flavivirga spongiicola, assembly GCF_030540825.1. NCBI lineage: Bacteria > Pseudomonadati > Bacteroidota > Flavobacteriia > Flavobacteriales > Flavobacteriaceae > Flavivirga > Flavivirga spongiicola. Next base: position 1,987,858 of record NZ_JAUOEO010000001.1, on the reverse strand, counting down.
CATAAAATTAGGTCGGGCACCAGCTACTATAGTAATAGTCATTTATTTGGGTATATTAATGATGAAAACTGCTTCAATTTACCACTTTTCAAGCGTTTTAATGCCGTTTGTCTTTCAAATAGGATAGTAAGCCCATTCTCAAGATAATTTTCCATTTCGTTCTTTATCATGGTCATTTTATTTTGTGAAATATCTATATCACTAACATAGTAAATTTTAAAAGTATCGAGTTTTAATTGTACAATAACAAACTCTTTAACGTTGCCATCATCTTCAATAATACTTTTTGTAATGTAATAGAATGTTAATCCGGCAGCTTTTTTTCCACTAGGCAATGAAGCCATGTCATTTGTTCTACCTATTAGTTTTTCTAAGATGGGTTTTTTGGGTGTGCTTTTTTGGGAAAGAACCCCTATATCACCAATGTCATACCTTATAAATGGCTGTGTTTTATTGTATAAAGAAGTAATGACTAAACGTCCTTCTTCACCATTTGGCAAGACGTTGTTGTTTTCATCTAAAACCTCAACAAAAAGTGTCTCACTATTTACAATCCATTCACCATTCGTATTTTCAAAAGCAATCAAATCTAATTCTGAAGCACCGTATTCATTGATTACCGGTATTCCAAATTGTTTTTCCATAAGTTGTTTGTCGTCTTTAAAAAGCATTTCAGATGTTACAACACAGGCTTTTAAGGTAGGGCAAATAGCTTTAAGGATGATATTTTTATGTCGAAGGTATTTTGCGAATTGAACGATAGGGCTTGTATAGCCATTCATATAGAAGAAAGGTTTCCTTTTAAAATCAATTAACCAGTTTTCAAGAGCCTCATCACTTAAATCAAACACATTAAATCGATATCTGTTACTAATAAAGTCTTTTAGTTTCTCAGTATAATACCCTTTTCTATCCAGAGGAATTCCATAAAATCGTGCTTGTTTTGTGCTGTTAAAATTAAGATTAAACCAAGAAAATCGATCCATTATAATGCTCCAGGTTAAGGCATGCGTGAATTTATCTTTAGAGAAAATAAAAGGATGCCCTGATGCTCCGGAGGTCTTATCTATATAAATATTTTTTGTTGAAAACCTATTAGATAATAGTGTTACTAATGGTTGCTGCAAATCTTTTTTAGACATAATCGGAACGGTGTTCCAATCTAATGGATTTGCATCTTTTGCAAACGATTTATAAAATGAATTATGCTTTAAATGATAATTGACAATATCTTTCTTTTTAGTTTTAATATAAGTATTAAATTCAGAATCACTTTTCTTTTGAATAGCTTTCAAAGCGAGCTTGGCTTTTCGTATTGAAAAGCCTTTAAGTTTTAGTGAAAGTTCGAATAAATTCAATAAAAAGGATAATTTGTGTAAAGTAAATAAAAAATATTCGTGAATTCGTAGCATTAATTTTATTTTTGCATTCGAAAAATTACTTTAAATGCTTTTGCATTTGAAAACAAAAAATGGTCATTCCCATACAAAAGGGAATCTAAAAATAAACACAATGAATATCTTAATTCTCGGTTCTGGAGGAAGAGAACACACATTTGCATGGAAAATAGCTCAAAGTGCTAAATGTAAACAATTATTTGTGGCACCGGGAAATTCTGGAACGGCCCAAATAGCTACTAATGTAAATATTGGAGTGAATGATTTTGATGCGATTAAAGAGCTCGTTTTAAAAGAAGGCATTGAAATGGTTGTTGTTGGCCCTGAAGACCCTTTAGTTAATGGCGTGCATGATTATTTTTTAAATGATGACGCTATTAAACATGTGTCTGTTATAGGCCCTCAAAAAGTAGCGGCAGAATTAGAAGGAAGTAAAGAGTTTGCCAAGGAGTTTTTATACAGACACCATATTCCAACAGCAGCTTATGAAAGTTTTACGAAAGAAACCGTAGAAAATGGTTATGCTTTTTTAGAAACGTTAAAAGCGCCTTACGTTTTAAAAGCAGATGGATTAGCTGCTGGTAAAGGTGTTGTTATTTTAAATGATTTAGAGGCCGCTAAAGCGGAATTAAAAAGCATGCTAGTTGATGCCAAATTTGGAGAAGCAAGCACTAAAGTGGTTATTGAAGAATTTTTAGATGGCATAGAATTAAGCTGTTTTGTACTAACTGATGGTACAAACTATAAAATTTTACCAACCGCAAAGGATTATAAACGAATAGGTGAAGGCGATACGGGATTAAACACAGGTGGTATGGGAGCAGTTTCTCCTGTGCCTTTTGCGACCGATGAATTCCTTAATAAAATTGAAGAACGTATTGTAAAACCTACTATTAATGGTTTTAAAAAGGACAATTTGCCTTATGTAGGATTTGTGTTTATTGGGCTTATTAAAGTTGGAGACGATCCAAAAGTTATAGAATACAATGTACGTATGGGAGATCCTGAAACCGAAGTCGTATTACCTAGACTAAAAAATGACTTTGTTGAAATACTCCAGGCAATGTCTCATGGTACATTAGATAAAATTAACATTGAAATAGACGAACGAGCAGCGACAACTATTATGTTAGTATCTGGGGGCTATCCTGAAGCTTATGAGAAAGGAAAAGAGATTATAGGAATAGAAAACATTCAAGATTCCATACCTTTTCATGCGGGAGCTGTATTAAATGAAGGTAAGATAGTAACCTCTGGGGGACGTGTTATGGCTATTACGTCATATGGAAACACATACCAAGAAGCCATAAAAAAATCTTATCAAAATATAGAAAAACTACATTTTGATAAGATGAATTATCGTAAGGATATAGGGTTCGATTTATAAAAATGAGTGTGAAGAAACACTTTTGTCTTCTTCATTATTATCGTTAAACATTTTAAGTTGCTTCATCCAATAAAGCATAGCAACAAAACCTATAAGAAGGAAAATCCAAGAAACTATATTTGCTGCAAACCAGCTTTCTAGCTCAAGAGCTCGTAAAGCATCGTATGGTGCAAAAAGAACATTAACGAATAAATCCTGTATAGCGTAAAAGAAATCTTTCATGTGTTTTTTTATTATTGTTTTCTAACTATTTTATAGTTAGTATATTTACATATTTACGTAGCAAAAATACAAAAAGAGTTAATGATAACAAGCATTTTAGGAAAATCTAAGTCAATAAATTTCATCATTGTTTTTTTTATTACGCTTTTAGCTTTCATAATAGCTAGGGTAGAATTAATAAACGAACCAATAACATTAGTATTTGTATTAAAGCAAATTGTTTTACTTTCCGTTTGTTGCATGACTGTTTTACTTTTAAACTTTATTGTTAGTAAGAATAACTTAACAATGAATGACAACTATGAGATTTTATTATTTAGTTTGTTTTTGTTGCTAATTGTTCACACTACTAGTGACACAGCTATAGTTCTTTCTAATTTTTTTATTTTACTCGGCTTAAGGCGTACAGTAAGTTTACGGTCTGAAAAAAATGTAAAAAAGAAATTATTTGACGCTGCTTTTTGGATCGCTATTGCATCGTTATTTTATTTTTGGACAATTTTGTTTTTTGCTTTAATACTAATTGCTCTGGTTTTATATACAGATAATAAATTAAGGCATTGGATTATACCTTTCCTAGCAGTCATTACTATTTTTGTGATTTCCATAAGTGTTTCTATAGTTATGTACGATCGTTTTTTTGAAATATTAAACATCTCACCAAAAATCAGCTACGATTTTGGTAACTATAATTCTGTAAAATACTTGGTTGCCATTACCTTGCTATTGTCTTTCGGGATTTGGTCGTCCATATTTTACTTACGGAATATTAAAAAGAAGAAAAAAGCCTTTAGAGCTTCTTTTAAAATTATTATTGTTGCGGTTGTAATAGCCTTTTTGATAGTGCTTCATGCTCCTGAAAAAAACGGGAGTGAATTTTTATTCATGTTTGCACCACTGGCTATAATCATAACAAATTATATCGAGATTATTCAAGAAAAATGGTTTAAAGAAGTGTTTCTTTCTCTACTCATCATTGTTCCGTTTATAACACTATTGCTGTAATTTTTCACCAAAAGCTAAGTCACCTGCATCTCCTAGACCTGGAATAATATAACCTTTATCATTTAGGTTATCATCAATAGCTGCAATCCATAAATGCGTTTTGTCATCAAAATGACTTTCAACAAAGTCAATACCTTCTTGAGCTCCTATAACACTAATTAAATGTACTTCTTTTGGTGTTCCAAATGGTTTTAAAGCTTCAAAAGTTGCTACCATGGATTGCCCGGTTGCTAGCATGGGATCTGCAAGAATAAGGGTTTTGTTTTCTAAGTTTGGACAAGCTAAATATTCTACAATAATTTCAAAACTTTCGGGGTTGTGTTTATGATGTCTGTAAGCTGAAATAAAAGCGTTTTCAGCGGTATCAAAATAATTAAGCAATCCATTATGTAATGGAACACCGGCTCTTAAAATGGAGCATAAAACAATATCATTATTTAATAAATCGATATTGCAATTCCCTAAAGGTGTTTCAATGGTCGATGCGCTATAATTTAAAGATTTACTCATTTCATAACCCAATACTTCGCCTATTCGTTCAATATTTCTTCGAAAGCGCATGCTATCTTTCTGAATATTAATATTTCTAATTTCGGAAATGAAAGTATTTAACACGGAATTTTCTTTAGATATATTGTGAATATACATAGCGTTTATATCGTTTTTTGAATAGTAAAGTTAATTAAATATAAAGTATATTTACACTTTAAAATTATGACAACATGTTTACAGAAAAAGCTAACAAAATATTTCAGGATGTTATTGAAAAATATCATGTAATAAACACGGTAGACCAACCTTTTGAAAATGGGTATGATAAAAGTAATTTATTAGAGCATTTGCTATACAGAAAATGCTGGATTGATACAGTACAATGGCATTATGAGGATATTATCAGGGACCCACAAATAGATCCTGTGGCTGCTCTAACCTTGAAGCGTCAAATTGATGCTTCAAACCAGGACAGAACAGATATGGTTGAATACATTGATAGCTATTTTCTTGAAAAATATAAAGATGTTACATCAAAAACTGATGCAACCATTAATACCGAAAGCCCAGCTTGGGGAATTGATAGGTTATCTATTTTGGCGTTGAAAATTTTTCATATGAATGAAGAGGCCACAAGAACAGATGCTTCCGATGCTCATAGAGATGCATGCCAGAAAAAATTGGATATTTTATTGGAGCAACGCATAGATTTGTCTACAGCTATTGATACACTGCTTAGCGATATAGAAAAAGGAGGTAAGTACATGAAAGTTTATAAGCAAATGAAAATGTACAATGATGATGAGCTAAACCCTGTATTACGTTCACAGAAGTAAAATTCCTGCCACCGCGGGAATCTCATCAATATAGTTGAGATGCTAAAATCATCAAACCATATTTTAGTTATTCGTCTTTCTGCAATGGGAGATGTTGCAATGACTATTCCTGTGCTACAAGCATTAAATCAGCAATATCCGGAGGTTAAAATTACTGTGCTTACCCGTGCTTTTTTCGAGCCCTTTTTTCGAGACTTAAAAAATGTTACAGTTTTTCCTGCTGAGGTTGAGGGAAAACATAAAGGAATTTATGGGCTTTTTAAACTTTCTAAAGCGCTAAAAAAACTAGAGATTGATGCTATAGCAGATTTGCATAATGTACTACGAAGTAATATTTTAAAGTTTTTTTTCTTTGGAAAACAATTTAGCCAGATTGATAAAGGGAGAACTGAAAAGAAAGCCTTGGTTTCTGGCAAAATATTTCAGCAATTAAGCACAACGCATCAAAGGTATGTTGGTGTGTTAGAAAAGTTAGGTTTTAAGTTAGATTTATCAAATCCAGTATTCCCAAATAAATCAATTTTAAATAAAAAGGCTCAAGTACTTGTAGGGTCAGATTCAAAAAAAATGATAGGAATTGCTCCTTTTGCTGCCCACGAAGGGAAAATGTATCCTTTAGACTTGATGAGGGAGGTTATTGCTGTACTTTCAATAGAGTATAAAATCATATTATTTGGAGGAGGCACAAAAGAGGTCTCCATTTTAAATGATTTTGAAGAAAATTTGGATCATGTAATAAGTATTGCTGGTAAATTATCACTTGATGAAGAATTAGACGTGATTTCTAATCTGGAAGTGATGCTTTCAATGGACTCTGGCAATGCACATATAGCTGCTATGTTAGGAGTAAAAGTCGTCACTATTTGGGGTGTTACCCATCCGTATGCTGGTTTTGCACCATTTAATCAGCCAGAAGGCTTTACGTTGCTTACAGACAGAAATAAATTTCCGTTAATTCCAACATCCATTTATGGAAATAAATACCCTGAAAGTTATAAAGAAGCTTCAGGGAGTATTGCTCCAGAAACTATTATTAATAAAATTAAGTCTGTCATTCCTGCGTAGGCAGGAATCTTATTAATGTGAGTTCGATTTAAATTTTAGCAAGTGAATCATTGCAATAATGATGAAAAACAGCAATTTGTAATATCGACAAAGCGAAGTATGAGCGACGAGATATCTCATTAGTATGAGATTCCCTGCCTTTGTCGGCCTGACGCATAGCGTCGAGGAATTCTTTTCGATTAAAATACTTAAAAATTCAATTTATGAGATTCCTGCCTTCGCAGGAATTTTATACATCATCATAATCTACCACAAGAGTTGGTGTTGTAGGATGTGCTTGACATGTTAAAATTAAACCTTCTGCAACTTCATTTTCAGTTAAAATATTATTCTGTCTCATAGTTGCTTCACCTTCTTTTATACGAGCTAAACAACTGCTACAAATACCACCTTGACAAGAATAAGGCGCATCAATGTCTTCATCTAAAGCAGCTTCAAGAACAGTTTGTTTTTGAGACATTTCAAATGTAGATTCCTCATCATCAACAATAACTGTTGTTTTGGTTTTACCGTTTGATACAATATTTTCTTTTATTTCGGCAGGTTTGGCAGCTTTAAAAAGCTCAAAATGTATACGGTTTTCGTCAATATCATGATCGGTTAAAACATCCTTTACAGTATGAATCATAGCTTCTGGTCCGCAAAGATAAAAAGCATCAACATCCACATGCTTGTGTTTGTTTTTCATGACATAATTAACGGTGCTTTTTTCAATACGGCCAAAAATAGAGTCATCTTCCTCTTGTTGACTAAAAACAAACTGTATAGAGAAACGTTCTTTGTATGCATGCTGAAGCTCTAAAAGTTCGTTTAGAAACATAGTGTCTTTGGTTGTTTTGTTACCATAAACCAAAATAACTTTACTATAAACTTCCTCTACTAGTGCGCATTTTATAATACTTAGAACCGGTGTAATGCCACTACCTGCAGCAAATGCAGCAATATTTTTTGTTTTTGAGTCGTTAGGTTCAAAAATAAAACGCCCTTTTGGAGGGGCAACTTCTAAAGTATCTCCTATCTGTAATTGATTGTTTGCATAAGATGAAAAGGTGCCATCTTTTACTGCTTTAACAGCCACTTTTAATTCACCAATTTTTGGAGAAATACACAAAGAGTAATCTCTTCTTACTTCACTTCCCTTAATTATAGTTTTTAGGGTGATGTATTGACCTGCTTTAAAAGTGAATATTTTTTTTAAATTTTCAGGAATATCAAAGGCAATACTAATAGATTCACTGGTCTCTCTTTTTATTGCAGCAACTGTAAGTTTGTAAAATGATGACATGTATAAATTTTTGACAAAAATAGTGAAGCTCTAAGTCTTTGACGTAAAATAAATAAAAAATTAATACATAAATAATTTATGCATAAGAATTTTATGTATATATTTGTATAGTATGGGAAACGCAAAATTATATAAAGGCAGTCTTGTAACAATTATTCTAAAACTCTTGAATGAGCATGATAAAATGTATGGCTATGAAATTACGCAACGAGTAAAGGAGATTACAAAAAATGAGCTTAAAATAACCGAAGGAGCCCTTTATCCTTCACTACATAAATTAGAAGCTGAAGGCTTATTGGATGTTGAGGTTTTAAAAGTGGATAATAGGTTGCGAAAGTATTATAAACTTACCGAGAAAGGCACTAAAGAAACAGTTAACAAATTGGCTGAACTTGAAAATTACATTAAAACCATGCGTGCATTGGTAAATCCTAAATTTCGTTTAGAATAATTGAAACGAACATTAATTAATTTAATGTCAAATGATTACTAAAATTTAAACGTGTGAAAAAGCTTAATAAGGCAGAAATACTGTATATAGATAATTACCTCATTAAGAATGAAGTGAAATATTGGGATGTAAGAACAGAATTACTAGATCATATAGTTTCTGCTGTAGAGGAAAAGATAGATAAAGAAGGCATTTCATTTAATGAAGCATTGCTTGATGTTCATGAGGGATTTGGCAATAAATTAGGACATTATAAAAACCCTTCATTTGAAAAGCAATTGTATTATAGCAATATAGGATTTAAAAAACTCTTAAAAACTAAGAGAAAAGAAATTAGAAGAAAGTTAAATAAAAATTATTGGAAAAGTTTTATTCCTTATGTGTTTTCAACTAGATTCTTATTAGAATTTATTGCATTAGTTCTACTTGTTCTCACTGTATATAGATACCATCAAAAAGCAGCTTTTTTAGTGGCAATGTGTTGTGCTTGTATACCAGAATTTATAAAACTCTTTTATTCAATAGCAAAAGCAAGTAGAAAATCTTTAAATATGCAAATGGCTATTGCAACAGGTTCACTATTTATGTCCCTAAATTATTTTTTTATAGAAGTGTTTAATTCCCTTTTTAAAGATGTTTTTCCAAAGCCATATGTGTTTATAATTGTATTTTATTTGTTGTTATTTCCTTTTTTAAGACATAGTTTAAATATTTATATATCTACTCTTAGAGTTTATAAGGAACGCTATAAGTTAATGCTTTCATGAAAGTTTCATATAACCAAATACAAAAACTCTTCGTTTTTACACAAAAAAACTTTGTTGAATGGTATGATGTTCAAACAGAATTAATAGTTTCTATATCCATTGTTTTGTATATGATTGCTCTTTATGTATCCATTAAAATAATTCCAGAAAAATTAAGATCGAAAACATTAAAAGAGTATTCCGAATATAATCTTTTATAAAACATGTAACATTTTTTAATATATAAATACATATATCAATAAGAACATTAACCATAATTATAAAATCAATAAAATGAAAAAAGTACTGCTAGTATGCTTATTTGCAATTGCGATAACATTTAAAACACAAGCACAAGAAAATACTGAATTCGAAAAAGAAACAGTTGAATTTATAAAACTTACAGGTGCCGGAGCAGCGTTTGAAAATGCGATAGCTCAAATTGGATCTGGGGTTTCAGAAGCGAATAAAGAAGCCTATACCAAAGAAGCGAAAGGAACTTTAGAGGCATTGTATGTTAAAATGGCTGAGCTTTACATGGCTGAATTTACTCAAAATGAAATAAAAAAATTAGTCGCTTTTTATAACACAGATTTAGGTAAAAAATTAGCAGAAAAGCAATTAGGCCTCACCCAAAAAGCAATGATGTTTGGACAGTCTTGGGGCATGGAAGTACAAGGGATAGCCCAAAAATATAACTAACCAGGTATGATTAAAAACTTTTTAAGTTTAGAGTGGAAATCTTTTTTACGGTCTGCCAATTTTGGTAAAGGACTTGCTGTAAAAATATTGATGGGCTTTTTTGCGCTATATTTTATAGCTATGTTTTTGGGAATGGGACTGATAATGTACCCTGGACTTAAAGAAGCTTTTCCAGATCAAGATCCGCTAGTTATTGTTAATAACTATCTTTTTTATTGGATTTTGGGTGACTTAATTTTTAGGTTTTTCTTTCAAAAACTACCTGTAATGAGTGTAAAACCATTACTAACACTACCTGTTAAAAGAAGCAAAATTGTTAATTATGTTTTAGGCAAATCGATAACATCATTTTTTAATTACCTCTCGCTTTTTGCTATTATACCATTTGGAATTACCTTAATTGTAGAAGATTACTCGCCAAGTTCTGTATTGGTTTGGATGCTAGCCCTCATTCTGGTAACCCTTTGTATTAATTTCTTAAATTTTATTATTGAGAGTTTTTCGGCAGAAAAGGAACTGTCTTTTTTACCCATAATTATATTAACAGGTGGGCTATTTGTATTAAACTATTTTAATGTTGTTTCTTTTACTGAGGTTGTTGCAAATGGATTTAATGCTATTTATAAAACGCCTGTTTTAATTGGGATTCCTTTGCTCGTTTTGATTGGTCTTTATTTCTTCAACTTTAAGATTTTAAAGCAAAAATTATTTTTAGATAGCGGTTTAAAAAAGGAAGTTAAAGAAGTAAATGCGTCTAATCTTGAATGGACAAAAACCTTTGGGGATATTGCACCATTTATGCAATTAGATTTAAAACTGCTTTGGCGTAACAAGCGTACCAAGTCTTCTGTTTGGATGCTAGCAATCGGATTATTTTATGGTCTGTTTTTTTACCCACAACCCATGTATCAAGATATGCCATGGTTTTTTGCTTTTATTGGCGTTTTTGTAACAGGCATCTTTTTAATCAATTTTGGACAGTTTATTCCAGCTTGGGATAGTGGCTATTATAAACTCCTTATGAGTCAAAATATTAAATATGAACAGTATTTAAAATCAAAGTTCACACTAATGGCTTTAAGTATTATTATATTATTTGTGCTAAGTATCCCTTATGTTTACTTTGGATGGAAAATATTATTAGCCCATTTTGCAGCAGCCATTTATAACCTAGGAATTAATACACACGTTATTCTATATGGTGGTTCTTTTAATCGCAAAAAAATTGATTTAAATCAAAAAGCAGCTTTTAACTACCAAGGAACTGGTGCAGTACAATGGCTTATAGGGATTCCTTTGTTGCTAATACCTATGGGGATATTTGCATTGTTTTACTTTTTAATAGGTTTCGAAATAGCTTGTTTGTCATTAGCTACTCTTGGTGTAATAGGTGTCGTTTTTCACCAAAAATTAATGAAAACAATTACTAAAAAATATTTAGAATCAAAATATAAAATGATTGATGCCTTCGATCAAAATAATTAACACATAGCATTATGATAACAACTTCAAACTTATCAAAGAAATATAGTGGAAATGAAGTTTTAAATATAGAGTCATTAGAAATTCCAAAAGGACAAAGTTTTGGCTTAGTAGGAAATAATGGTGCAGGAAAAACCACTTACTTTAGTTTGCTTCTAGACTTAATTCAACCGTCAACAGGGTTTATAAAGAGCAATGATATTCAAGTAAACGAAAGTGAAGATTGGAAACCGTTTACTTCAGCATTCATTGATGAAAGTTTTTTAATAGGCTATTTAACAGCTGAAGAATACTTTTATTTTATTGGCGAATTACGCGGTCAAAATAAAGCAGATGTTAATAAACTAGTAGCTCAGTTTGAGGATTTTTTTCATGGTGAAATACTAGGGCAAAAAAAATATTTACGTGATTTAAGTAAAGGAAATCAGAAAAAAGCAGGGATTGTAGCTGCTTTGATTGGAAACCCGGAAGTTATTGTTCTAGACGAGCCTTTTGCAAATTTAGACCCGACCACTCAAATTCGTCTTAAAGGAATTATTAAGGACTTAGCTGAAAAACAAGGGACTACCGTTTTAATTTCTAGTCATGATTTAATGCATGTTACCGATGTTTGTGAGCGCATTGTTGTACTTGAAAAAGGTGAAATCGTAAAAGACTTAAAAACGAGCGAAGCTACATTAAAAGAACTTGAAGTGCATTTTGCCGGAACAGATGTTTTGTAATCAGTGTTAAGTCTCAGTTTACAGTGTTTAATGGAGGTTTGAAACTTTTCATTGCGTCTTTGTGTCTTTGCGAGGAATTTTTTAGTATTCAGTAACCAGTAACCAGTAACCAGTAACCAGTAACCAGTAACCAGTAACCAGTAACCAGTAACCAGTAACCAGTAACCAGTGTTCAGTCTTGGTTTATAGTGTTTATTAGTTGTTTGAAGTTTTCTCTACGTCTTAGAGTTTTTTGCGAGATTTTTTTTAATATCCAATGTTCAATCTCAGTTTACAATGTTTAGTAATAGTTTAAAACTTTTCATTGCGTCTTCGTGTCTTTGCGAGAAATATTTTTAATATCCAACAACCAACAACCAACAACCAACAACCAACAACCAACAACCAACAACCAATTCACAACAGCTTAGCAAGATGCTTTTAGCTCAAAAGTCCTTTGATTTTATAGGTTAATCAAAAAAGATGTTTATTTTTACCTGCTTACATAATATATGTGAGAGTTTATAGTTATTTATTTAGACTTAAAGATACCAGCATTGAAAAGACCTTCTAAAGCGATATTGATTATTCTATGTGCTACATTATTGGTTGTAAGTTGCTCCAGAAAAAAGGACAAATTTATTAGCCGAAACTTTCATGCGGTTGCGACAGAGTTTAATACCCTTTATAATGGTTATAATGCTTTAGAAGAAGGAAGGTTAAGTCTTAATGAGGGTTATACCGATAATTATTGGGAGGTTCTTCCTATAGAACGTATGCAAATCTTCGATGAGATTGTACTTCCTGGACAATCTAAAAACGAAAGTTTTACTAGAGCAGAAGAAAAGGCTGTTAAAGCCATTCAGAAGCATAGTATGAATATTGATGGGAAAGAGAAAAATCCACAAATGGATGAAGCACACCTACTATTAGGAAAATCCAGATATTTTGATCAGCGTTTTATACCGGCCTTAGAAGCATTTAATTATATACTTTATAAATATCCGGCGAGTGATAAGATAAACCAGGCGAAGGTATGGCGTGAAAAAACGAATATTCGTTTAGATAATGACGATTTAGCTATTAAAAATTTGAAACGCCTTTTGTATCAAGAGGATTTAGAAGGGCAAGATTTAGCAGATGCTACGTCTATGTTAGCACAAGCATATCTAAACACAAAATCTGTTGATAGTGCTATAACGCAATTGGAAATAGCATCAAATGCCGCTAAGAGTAATGATGAACGTGGACGTTACCGTTTTATACAAGGGCAATTGTATAATAAATTAGGTAAAAAAGACAGTGCAAATATGGCATTCGATAAGGTGATTGCACTTAATCGTAAAACACCAAGAATTTATATGATAAGTGCTCATATCGAAAAAGTTAAGAATTTCGATTATGAGAACGGTAATAAATTAGAGTTAACAGAATTACTAACAGAACTTCAAGAAAATAGAGAAAATAGACCCTTTTTAGACAAGATTTATCATCAAATTGCAGAATATCATTTAAATAATCAATCAGATACTTTAGCAATAGCATATTATAACAAATCGTTGCGAACTAATTCTCAAGATAAATTGTTGAAAGCTAGGAATTATGAAATTCTTGGTGATATGAATTTTGACAAATCTATTTATAAAGCCGCTGGTGAATATTATGATAGTACTTTAGGAAATTTAGTTTTAAATTCTAAACCATATCGTGTTATTAAACGTAAACGAGACAATCTGGAAGACGTTATTTATTATGAAACTATTGCACAAGCTAACGATAGTGTTTTAAGGCTTGTAAATTTACCAGAAGAAGAGCGATTAGCTTATTTCGAATCATTAGTTGAGAAGCTAAAGATTCAAGCAGAGGAAGAAGAAGAAAAAAAGAAAAAAGAAGAAGCTGCAAAACGTAATGCCGGTTTGGTGACCGTTAATAATACATTGGGAGGTCAAAATCCTCGAGGAAGAGCACCTAATCAGGCAACGGTATTTTATTTTTATAATCCTACAACGGTAGCATATGGTAAAAATGAATTTGTGAAAATTTGGGGAGATAGAAGTTTAGAAGATGATTGGAGATGGTCCGACAAAGCAAAATCAGGAGGCATTAGTAACGATATAAATAATAATAATGTTTTAGCTTCTGCGACGGAAGAAGAATTATTTGATCCTCAATTTTATATATCTAAAATCCCTTCCGAAGAAAAAGAAATTGATAGTATTTCTAAAGAGCGTAACTATGCTTATTATCAGTTAGGCTTAATTTATAAAGAAAAGTTTAAGGAATACGAATTAGCGAAAAGCAAATTTCAAAATTTACTTAAAAGCAATCCGGAGGAACGATTAATATTACCATCTAAATACAATCTATATAAGATTTATGAAGTTTTAGGCGAGAATGATGAAGCTGAAATTGCTAAGAATGAGATTATCTCTACGTATCCAGACTCTAGATATGCTACTATTTTAAGTAGTCCGGAATTGGCGACAGAGCGAGATGAAAATAGCCCAGAAAGTTTATATGAAACACTTTACGAACAGCATGAAAATCAGGAATATGCAGATGTGATTTCTAAAAGTGAAAATTATATAAATGTATTTGATGGAGAAGCCATTGTACCAAAATTCGAATTATTAAAAGCTACAGCGATAGGGCGATTATATGGATATGATGCTTATAATAAAGCAGTCAAGCACATAGCTGTTACTTATGCAAATACAGAAGAGGGCCAACAAGCCCAAAATATTGAAGCTAATATTTTACCCAAACTCATAAACAAAGATTTTGTTGAAGATCATGAAGACGTAACAAATAATTACAAAATTATTTTTAAATTTGAAAATCCAGAAATGGAGCAAGTTTTAAGCTTTCAAAAAGTCTTAGATGATGTTTTGAAAAACATAAAATATTATGATTTAAAATCTTCGGTCGATGTTTATAATCCAAATACTGTTTTTGTGATTGTTCATGGTCTAAAAAACGCACAAGTAGCGAAAGCATTTGATCAAATAATAGTTGAAGAAGATAAAAATAAAATAAAAGAACCCTATTTTGCAATAGCATCTGCAAATTATCAAATTGTTCAAATTCATAAAAATTTAGATGCTTATTTGAATATAAATAATAATTAAATTAATAGCACTCATTATGTTCTCCGAGAATAAAAAAGAAAAACAAATGGTAGAAGGAAAACCAAGTCAAAACATTATAGCACAAGGCACCAAAATAGTTGGTGATTTTAATAGCGAAGGTGATTTTAGAATAGATGGTATTATAGAAGGAAATATTAAAACTTCAGGAAAAGTAGTTGTTGGTAAAACAGGTTTTATTAAAGGAACCTTGAATGGTACAGACGCTTATTTTGATGGTAAATTTTCCGGAAAACTGGAGCTGTCAGGTACATTAACACTAAAAGCATCTGCTTATATTGAAGGCGAAGTAGTTGCTGGTAAATTAGCTGTTGAACCTGGAGCTACATTTAATGTAACCTGCACTATGAAAGGCACCGTAAAAGAAATAAATAAAGGTGGACAACAACAACAAAGACCAGAAAAAAGACCAGAAACCGAAAAAACAGCTTAAAAACGCTGCTATTCTTACAGGGATAGGTTTGCAAATGGGAGTTACTATTTACCTGTTTGTACTTCTAGGTAAGTGGCTTGACACTAATTATAATGATGGTGAAAAACTATATATTATAATTATGACACTTTTAGGGGTTGCTATTTCGCTATACGCCGTTCTTAAACAAGTCAATCGAATTAAATATTGATGAATAATCCTTTTTTTAATTTTGCATTAAAAGCCTTTATTGTTTTAGCGTTAGTCTTTTGTACCCACATAGGTATATTAAGTATTTTAGACCTTCCGCTTTTTGAAAATAGAATTATATTATCATATATAGTAAACCTCATTTTAATCATTGCTATTTTCGGGATACTTTATCTGCTTAAAAGAAAATATAAAAGTCAGTTAGGCTTTTTATTTTTAGCAGGCAGTTTTTTAAAATTTGCTATCTTTTTTATGCTGTTCTATCCTTTTTACAAATTCGACAATATCATTACTAAACTAGAGTTTGCAGCTTTTTTTATACCCTATGCTTTTGGTTTAGTTTTAGAATCGGTAAGTTTAAGTAAATGGTTAAACAAACTCGAATAGTCTCTATAATTTTTTCATTAAGACAATCCTTTAAAATAAAAAGCAAAATTGTTTTTGTTTTTGATATAAAAACATACCTTTGCAGCGATTTTTAAGCCACTATTATTTAGAGTGATATGCGTAGAAAAATATCTTTAAAACCAATTACATTATTATTACTTTTAGTAACCTTTGTTTCTTTTGGGAAAGAGCAAGACGGTCACGGTGAACCAAAAACCGATCAAAAGACTGAAATAAAAGAATATATTCAACACCATTTACAGGATTCTTACGATTTTAGTTTGTTTTCGTACACAACTGAAGCTGGAGAACATAAGTATTTTGGATTTCCATTACCTGTAATTTTATGGGATAATGGTTTAAAAGTGTTTTCTTCATCAAAATTCCATCATGGAGAAACTGTTGCCGAAGCAGGTGGAAGTTTCTATAGAGTGCATCATGCGAAAATTTATAAGGTTGATGGCGTTGATGGACAAATCATTGAAGATGATCATCATCATGCGACTAACGAGAAGCCTTTAGATTTTTCAATTACTAAAAACGTAACCATGATTATGATGGTATTCTTAATCATGTTTTTTATGTTTAAGAGAATGGCCGGTGCTTATAAAAAGAATGGTGGTATGCCAAAAGGTATGGGGCGTTTCTTAGAACCAATAGTGTTATATGTGCGAGATGAAATAGCGGTTCCTAATATTGGTGAGAAACATTACAAAAGATATATGAGTTATTTGCTAACTGTATTCTTTTTTGTGTGGATCGTTAATCTTTTTGGATTAACTCCAATAGGAATGAATGTTACAAACAATATTGCCGTAACATTTTGTTTAGCAATTATTACTTATTTGATTACAACATTTTCAGGAAATAAAAATTATTGGAAGCATATCTTCTGGATGCCAGGAGTACCTGTTCCAATGAAAATAATATTAGCGCCAATTGAATTATTGGGAACTTTTATCAAGCCTTTTGCATTGATGATTCGTTTGTATGCGAACATTACGGCAGGACATATCGTATTGATGAGTATTATCGGGATGATGTTTGTATTCAATAGTTGGTTAGGTAGTTCTTTATCATTTTTATTAGCCTTTGTGCTTGGGATTTTAGAATTATTAGTTGCGGCGTTACAAGCTTATATTTTTACGGTACTATCAGCGTTGTATTTTGGTATGGCGGTTGAAGAACATGATCATCATTAAGCGGATTATTAAATTGAATGTTTAATTTTTAATTATATATATTATGGAAATTCCAGCTATCGTAGGAGCAGGTTTAGTAGTAATTGGAGCAGGAATCGGGATCGGAAGGATCGGTGGTTCAGCTATGGAAGCAATTGCACGTCAACCAGAAGCTACAGGAAAGATTCAAACGGCTATGCTTATTGCAGCAGCCTTAATTGAAGGTATTGGATTCGCTGCTTTATTTGCAGTGTAATTACCAAACAAAAAGGAGAAACAGCTATAACGGTTGGTTATAGCTGTTCTTTTAAAATTAAACATAAGTTATTTTAGAAATATAAATTATTATGGAAGAATTATTAGGAGGGTTTTCTTTAGGATTGTTTTTTTGGCAGGCTGTACTTTTTGTAGCATTAATATTTTTGTTAAAAAAGTTTGCTTGGAAACCCATTTTAGATTCAGTAAATGACAGAGAAGAAGGAATTAAAAATGCATTGGATTCTGCTGAAAAAGCAAAATTAGAAATGGAAAACCTTCAAGCTGATAATCAAAAGTTATTAAAAGAAGCTAGAACAGAACGCGAAACTATGCTGAAGGAAGCGCGTGATATCAAAAATAAAATGATTGAAGACGCTAAAGGAGAAGCTCAGGAGCAAGCTAATAAAATGATTCAACAAGCACAAGCTGCTATTGAAAGTGAAAAGAAAGCAGCTATGGCTGAACTTAAAAATCACGTAGCAGGTTTATCTTTAGATATTGCTGAGAAAGTAGTGCGTAATGAATTATCTAACAAAGACAAACAATTGGAATTAATTGAAACTATGTTAGGTGAAAAATCATTAACTGAGGCATAATGGCAGGAGCAAGAGCAGCAATACGTTACGCAAAAGCAGTATTAAGTTTGGCGTCAGATCAAAAATCAGCAGAGGCTGTAAATAACGATATGAAGTTAATTGCTAATACTATTGCAGAAAGCAAAGACTTAAGTGATACACTTCAAAGCCCTGTAATTGGTTCTTCAGTAAAAAAAACAGTTTTATTAGAGGTTTTTAAGAAATCAGATAAAACAACTTTAAGCTTAATAGATACTTTAGTTAATAATAATAGAATTGATATTTTAGGGCATGTCGCTTTAAAATACAACCAACTATTTGATCAATCAAAGGGCATCGAGCTTGCAACGGTTACAACAGCCATTGCTTTAACAGCAGGTTTAGAGAAAGAAGTTTTAGCAAAAGCAAAAGAACTTACAGGCAAAAACGTTGAAGTAGAAAATATTATAGATGAAAGCATTTTAGGTGGTTTCATTTTACGCATAGGAGATATACAATACAACGCAAGTATTGCAAATCAACTGAGCAAATTAAAAAGAGAATTTACATTAAACTAAGATATTCGTATCTAAATAAATAATAAGATGGCAGAAGTAAAACCAGCTGAAATATCAGCAATCTTAAAACAACAACTTTCAGGTTTTGAAGCAGGTGCTTCATTAGATGAGGTAGGAACTGTACTAACCGTAGGTGATGGTATTGTACGTGCTTACGGATTGGCTAATGCCCAATATGGGGAGTTAGTTGAATTCGATGGAGGATTAGAAGGTATCGTACTTAATCTTGAAGAAGATAACGTTGGTATTGTATTATTAGGACCTTCAGTAGGAATTAAAGAAGGATCTACAGTAAAACGTACATCTCGTATTGCTTCTATTAATGTAGGTGAAGGGATTGTTGGACGTGTTGTAGATACTTTAGGAAATCCTATTGATGGTAAAGGACCGATTTCTGGAGATACTTACGAAATGCCTTTAGAGCGTAAAGCGCCGGGTGTTATTTTTCGTGAGCCAGTAACAGAACCATTACAAACGGGTATTAAATCTATTGATGCCATGATTCCTGTAGGACGTGGACAACGTGAGTTGGTTATTGGTGACCGTCAAACTGGTAAAACAGCGGTTTGTATTGATACGATCTTAAATCAAAAAGAATTTTACGATGCAGGCGAGCCTGTATATTGTATATATGTTGCCGTTGGTCAAAAAGCATCAACAGTAGCTTTAATTGCTAAAACATTAGAAGAAAAAGGAGCTTTAGCTTATACGACTATTGTTGCAGCAAATGCATCAGATCCTGCTCCAATGCAAGTTTATGCGCCTTTTGCAGGTGCTGCTATTGGTGAGTATTTTAGAGATACTGGTCGTCCAGCTTTAATTGTTTATGATGATTTATCTAAACAAGCGGTTGCATACCGTGAGGTATCTTTATTATTACGTCGTCCACCGGGACGTGAGGCGTATCCAGGTGACGTTTTTTACTTACACTCTAGATTATTAGAGCGTTCTGCGAAAGTTATCAATGATGATGATATCGCTAAAGATATGAACGATTTACCTGACTCATTAAAACCATTAGTAAAAGGAGGCGGTTCTTTAACAGCTTTACCAATTATTGAAACACAGGCAGGTGACGTTTCTGCATATATTCCAACAAATGTAATTTCTATTACAGATGGACAGATTTTCTTAGATGGAGATTTATTTAACTCTGGTGTACGTCCGGCAATTAATGTAGGTATTTCTGTATCTCGTGTTGGTGGTAATGCACAGATTAAATCAATGAAAAAGGTAGCAGGTACTTTAAAATTAGACCAAGCGCAATTCCGTGAATTGGAAGCATTTGCTAAGTTTGGTTCAGATTTAGATGCCGTTACTTTAAATGTAATTGAAAAAGGAAAACGTAACGTAGAGATCTTAAAGCAAGCTCAAAATGATCCATTTACAGTTGAAGACCAAGTAGCAATAATCTATGCAGGTTCTAAAAACTTATTAAGAAATGTCCCTGTTGAGAAAGTTAAAGAATTCGAAAGAGATTTTATTGAATTCTTAAAAGCAAAACATGCAGATGTACTTAGTACATTAAAAGCAGGTAAATTAACTGATGAAGTTACAGATACATTAACGACTGTAGCAAAAGATTTATCAGGAAAGTATTAAAAGCCCCTCCCAGCCTCCCCAAAGGGGAGGAATTGTCAGGAGGATCTAAAATATTAAGTACAATTAATAAAAATCCCTCCTCTTTGGGGAGGTTAGATGGGGCCAATGGCAAATTTAAAAGAAATACGTAACAGAATATCATCGGTATCTTCAACGATGCAGATTACCAGTGCCATGAAAATGGTATCGGCTGCAAAGTTAAAGAAGGCACAAGATGCTATAACTGCTATGCGTCCTTATGCAGATAAGTTAACGGAGCTTTTACAAAGCTTAAGTGCGACTTTAGATACAGATTCTGGAAGTAAATTTTCAACACAACGTGAGGTAAATAACGTTTTAATAGTTCCTATCACTTCTAACAGAGGTTTATGTGGTGCTTTTAATTCAAACATTATTAAACAAACGCAAAATTTAATTGATACTGTTTATGCAGATAAAAATGTATCTGTTGTAGCAATAGGCAAAAAATCGAATGATGCTTTCGCTAAACAAAATAGAGTTATTGCTAATAAAAGTGACGTTTTTGAAGATTTAACTTTTGATAATGTTGCAGTCATTGCTGAGTTGTTAATGGATAAGTTTGTTTCAGGCGATTTCGATAAAATTGAGATCGTTTATAATAAGTTTAAAAATGCAGCGACTCAGATTGTAATGACAGAACAGTTTTTACCAATTGTTCCTGTTGAAGGAGATGCTAATAACAATTCAGATTACATTTTTGAGCCATCAAAAGGAGAGATTGTAGAAGAGTTAATACCTAAATCGTTAAAAACACAATTATATAAGGGTGTTAGAGATTCTTTTGCAAGTGAACATGGCGCACGTATGACAGCGATGCATAAAGCAACGGACAATGCTACTGAGTTAAGAGATCAACTTAAATTAACTTACAACAAAGCACGTCAAGCTGCCATTACTAATGAGATCCTTGAAATTGTTGGTGGAGCGGAAGCGTTGAACAATTAGACGGAGCATAGCGAAGTCAAATGGTCTAGAAAGAGTGGAAGCGTTGAACAATTAGGCGGAGCTTAGCGGAGTCAAATATCCAAATAAAGTGGAAACACTAAATAGTTAAAAAAGCTGTCACCCTGAGCGCAGTCGAAGGGTCTAAGTCTAAATAATATCAGGCCTCACTTTTAGTGAGGCTTTTTTATGGCATCAATTTTGAAATTGTATATTTATAATACTAAACTTTTTAGAATGGACTCATTGAAAAATACGCTAAGCTTATTATTGTTTTTGTTAATAGCCATAGGGTTTACACAATGTGCAAGCACTCAAAAATTAGAGGATACATTACCTTTAGAAATAGGAGACGTTTATTCTCAACATTGGGTTTCAGGTGTTAGAGGCGGTGGATCAGGCTATAATCTATTCATTCCAATAAAATCAAACCCCAATAAAATTGTTTTAGACAGCCTCTATTTTAAAGGAAAAAAAGTAAAATTAGAATTAAAGAGTGCATCTGTTTTTATAGGACGCTTTAAATCTGAAGCTAACCAAAGACATGATATTATTATGAGTAGTGACTCTTTGGCTGAATACGGTAATCCAGTTCCGGAAATGACTAAAAAACCACCTTTCGAATTAAAAGATACAGAATGTATAGTGAGTTATAAGCGAGGTAAAAAAACGTTTTATTATAAGATTTCCGGTATTGTTAAAAAAGCAACTGCGAGATACCCTATAGCACCTCAAAATAGGTAATAGCTTATCTTTTGGTTTGCATGCCCTAAAAACGTATTTTTAGCAGAATAAAAAACGAATCGTTGGGGATCCTCAAAACCTTTTTTAAAGACACAATTATTTATGGTTTAGCAATTGTATTGCCGCGCCTTATAAATTTTCTTCTAGTGCGCCTACATACAGATGTACTACCCAATGAAGCTTATTCCGAAAACACCGAATTTTATATAGTAGCAGCCTTTTTTAATGTGATTCTAACCTATGGAATGGAAACATCTTTCTTTAGGTTTTTTAGTAAGAATAAAGAAAAAGAAAGGGTGCTATCTACAGCCATAATTTCAATCGTTTGTAGCACTATTATATTGGGAGTGGCTTTATTTATATTTAGAGAACCAATTTCTCAAGCACTTCATATCAATACTAACTTTTATAATTTATTAGTAAGTATAACATTAATAGATACTTTGATCGTTATACCATTTGCGTACTTGAGAGTGACAGGAAGACCTATCCGATTTGCCTCGATAAAACTTATTAATGTATTTATTATTGTCGTATTAAACATTTTATTTTTATCTGCTACATATGGATCAGAAAGCCTGCAAAACCTGTTTAAGGTAGATGATAAAGTAGCGTATATCTTTATAGCAAATCTTATAGCAAGTATCGCTGTTTTATTGTTTGTTCTCCCTTATTTCTTTAAAAGTAAACTACAGTTCGATTTAAAGGTATTAAAACAATTACTTAATTATGGTTGGCCTATAATGATCGCAGGACTGGCTTTTGTAATTAATGAAAATTTGGATAAGTGGTTATTACCGAGATATGAAGGGGAATATGTGAATGGCGCATACAGTGCTTGTTATAAATTAGCAGTATTTATGACGCTTTTTATTCAAGCCTTTAGAATGGGAGCAGAACCATTTTTCTTTAATCATTCTAAAGAAGAAAATGCAAAAGAAACATATGCTACCATTCTAAAATACTTCACGATTGTAGGTGCACTGGGTTTATTGATTGTCACTGCTTTTATCGATTGGTTGCAACCTATATTTATAAAAAAAGAAAGTTATTTAATAGCTCTGGATATTGTCCCTATTGTTTTATTGGCTAACCTGTGTTTGGGGATTTATCATAATCTTTCAGTATGGTATAAACTGACAGATAAAACGCGTTACGGCATGTATATTTCAATTATTGGGGCCATTATGACCATAGTTTTTAATGTGGTATGCATTCCAATATTAGGATTCATGGCCTGTGCATATGCAACGCTTCTAGCATACGGTATGATGATGCTTCTTTCCTATTTGATAGGAAAAAAGCATTATAAAGTGCCTTATGCTATTGGAAGAATAGGGTTTTATCTTGGATTTAGCTCATTATTATCCTTTCTAAGTTTTTATCTTTTTGAAAGAAATATTCTTATAGGAACCGTATTTTTGTGTCTGTTTTTAGCAACTATAGTGTTATTAGAAAGAAGTCAAATAAAACAATTATTAAAGCGATAACATGCAAATTAAAATTATAAATAAATCCAGGCATGCTTTGCCAAATTACGAGACCATTGCGTCGGCAGGTATGGATTTGAGAGCAAATATTTCAGAATCAATTAGCTTAAAACCTTTAGAGCGCACCATAGTTAAAACGGGCTTGTTTATTGAGCTTCCAATAGGATTTGAAGCGCAAGTACGTCCGCGTAGTGGGTTAGCTGCAAAAAAAGGCATTACGGTTTTAAATGCTCCGGGAACTGTTGATGCAGATTATAGAGGTGAGATAGGTGTGATTTTGGTAAATCTTTCAAATGAAGATTTTACTATTGAAAATGGTGAACGAATTGCACAAATGGTGATTTCAAAGCATGAACGTGCCGAATGGATTGCTGTTGAAGAGCTATCTGAAACCTCTCGAGGAGAAGGTGGATTTGGTAGTACGGGGCGAAAATAAAATTTTGCCTTCCCGCGAAGGCGGGAAACTCAAGAATAAAAGTAAGAAGTTTAATTTAAAAGATTCCCTCCTGCGAGGGAATGAAAAAGGTTTTCAATGAAAATAATTGTACCAATGGCAGGACGAGGTTCTCGTTTACGTCCGCACAGTTTAACAATACCAAAACCACTAATCCCAGTAGCGGGGCAACCCATTGTTCATAGATTAGTAAAAGATATAGCCAAAGTTTTAAAACAACCTATAGAAGAAATAGCTTTTGTTTTAGGTGATCCAGCTTGGTTTGGTGATGATGTGGTTTCAAGTTTACAAGATTTAGCAAAAAGTTTAGGAGCTAAAGCTTCTATTTATCGTCAAGATCAACCGTTAGGTACCGGCCACGCCATTATGTGTGCAAAACCATCATTGTCTGGACCTGCAGTTATTGCATATGCAGATACACTAATTAGAGCTGAATTTGATTTAGATGTGACTGCAGACAGTGTTATTTGGACCAAACAGGTAAAAAACCCTGAAGCTTATGGCGTTGTTAAATTAAATGGCCATAGTGAGATAGTTGAGTTAGTTGAAAAACCAGAAACCTTTGTGAGCGATCAGGCAGTCATTGGAATTTATTATTTTAAAGACGTGGCTATTTTAAAAGAAAAGTTACAAGAGATACTGGATGAAAATGTTATGAATGGAGGAGAATACCAAATTAATGATGGCATTAAACGTATGATGGCCGAAGGGAAAGTTTTTAAAACAGGAACCGTTGATGAATGGATGGATTGTGGCAATAAAGCTATAACCATTGAGACGAATCAAAGAATGTTAGGCTTTTTAAAAGCAGATAATCAGGAGCAATTAGTATCGCCATCGACAAAATTGGATAACTCGACCATTATAGAGCCCTGTTTTATTGGCGAAAATGTTATTCTTAAAGACAGTACGATAGGGCCTTACGTATCTATAGGGAGTAACAGTATGATTGAGAATTCAAGTGTTAAGAATAGCTTAATTCAAACAAATACCACAATTAAAAATGCTAATTTAGATGATGCTATGATTGGTAATCATGTTAAATATGATGGTAATTATACATCTGTAAGTATTGGAGATTATTCAGTATTAGAATAATTCCTGCGAAAGCAGGAATCTCATTAAATGAGTTTTGGAATACTATTTGAAGACTATTCGTTATGTCGAACATGAGACATCATATATAATAAATTAAGATACCTGCTTACGAAGACATTGTATGAAAAATAAAATCTACATATTATTTGTTCTTTTTGGAATGTTAATTTTTCCACAGATTAACTATGCGCAAGTAGATTTTAATAAAAAGCCAGATGATGATTTAGGGGATGTAGAAGATAAGTTTCAGGAACTATTCTATGAAGCTTTAAAACAAAAGGGTATTGAGAATTATGATAGATCTATTGAATCACTTTTAAAATGTATAGAATTAGATAGTTCTGTACCCGTTTTGTATTTTGAGTTAGGTAAAAATCATAAAAAACTTAAAAACTTTGGGGCCGCGGAAGAAGCATTAAAAAAAGCTATTAGTAAAGAACCAGATAATGAGTGGTTTTTAGATGAATTGTATGGGTTTTATGTATCGCAATATGATTATGATAAAGCCATAAAAACAGTCAAGCAGCTTGTTAAATATCACCCAGATTATAAAGAAGATTTGGCATCGCTTTATCTCAGATCTAAAAAATATGATGATGCTTTAAAACTTTTAGATGAATTAGATTCAAAATTTGGGATTTCAGTGTCTCGGGATAGGATGCGTAATCGAATTTATGAAGAAACGGGAAGAAAAAAAGATCAAATAAAAAACCTTGAAGAACGTATAGAGAGCCGCCCTAAAAAAGAATCTAATTACTTAGCTTTAATTTTCCGCTACAGCGAAAACAATGAAAAAGCGAAGGCTTTCGAGACAGCTAAAGAACTGTTAAAAATGAATCCGAATTCACAATTAGTTCATTTAGCACTATACAAATTTTATTTAGATGATAACGATGCCGAAAAAGCTATTGAATCTATGAAAATTGTTGTTAAAAGCAATGAAATAAAACCAGAGGCGAAACTTAAAGTGTTAACGGATTTTGTAACGTTTGTTGGGAATAACCCACAATATGAGGCAGATTTGGTGGAGGCTACGGCCATGGTTGGTAACAATAATAACAGTAAAACACTTATCGAGTTAGGACAATACTATTTAACGAAAAAGAATAAAGAAAAGGCTTTAGAGTATTTTGAGGCGGCATTAAAGTTAGAACCAAATAACTTTGGTGTTTTACGAAATGTATTGTTACTATATATAGATTTACAGAAGTACGATTTAGCTAAAGAAAAAAGTAGCGAAGTACTTCAGAAATACCCATCTCAACCCTTGTTTTATTTAATAAATGGGATTGCTTTAAATCAATTAAATCAACCCAAAAAAGCAGTTGAAGCTTTAGAAACGGGATTAGATTATATTATTGATGATACTAAAATGGAAATTGATTTTTACAATCAACTAAGTAAAGCCCATACCCTATTAAACAATACAGCTAAAGCAAAAACGTTTAGTGATAAAGTAAAACAATTAGAAAGTTCGAATTAATGGAAATACGCTCTCAACTCATTTTAGTTTTTTTAGTCTTATTAGTATTTAATTGTAAATCATCAAAAACGGTTGTTGAGGGAGAAGCTAATTATAATCTTTCTACAAAACAATTGATAAAAGAAAACGCAAAACAAGCACCTAATTTTAAAACGCTTAAGTCTACTCTTAAAATAACCTATACACAAAAAGGAGATTCACAAACACATTCGGTAAGCTTTAGAGCTAAAAAGGATGAAGCCTTATGGATTAGTGCCACGTTTTCGATAGTAAAAGCATTAGTGACACCAGAAAAAGTTAGTTTTTATAATAAGCTGGATAACACTTATTTTGATGGTGATTATAAATACCTAAGTGATTTATTGGGTACCGAATTAGACTTTCAAAAAGTTCAAAATTTATTATTGGGAGAAACCATATTTAATTTAAAAGATGATACCTATAAAGGTTCTGTTGATGATGGATCTTACGTACTTCAGCCTAAAAGACAACGCGCGCTTTTTGAAATATTCTTCTTATTTGATCCTTCTCATTTTAAAGTGAAGTCACAGCAAATATCACAACCAAAAGAGTTTAGACATTTACAGATTGATTACTTATCGCATCAAGAAGTTGAAAAGCAGATTCTTCCGGAAAAGATAAAAGTGATAGCTTTAGAAACTAATGAAGAAACGATTATAAATTTAGAGTTTAAAAATGTTAGCTTAAATGAGGAGTTACGATTTCCATTTAAAATACCATCAGGTTTTAAAGAAATAAAACTTTAATGTTAGATAAGAAGTCTTCATATAAAATAGTTTTTATTATAGCATTTTTGCTATGTGGGGCTTTTGCATCTTCTCAGAACAATAAGCAAAAGCAGTTAGAAACACGCCGGCAGGAATTACGCAGAGAAATTCAGAAAATTAATGAATTACGTGCCGAGAATAAGTCAAAACAAAAATCACAAATATCATTAATAGAAGATTTTAATTATAAGATAAGCGTGCTATCTAACCTGATTAAGGTTACCAATCAACAAGCTAATTTACTAACCCGTAAAATTAATTCGAACCAAAAGAAAATAACGGTTCTTAGAGGCGAATTAATGGAGTTAAAAAAGGATTATGCTGCCATGATAGTTAGATCCTATAAAAGTAAAAATAAACAAAGCAGAATCATGTTTTTGTTATCGTCTGATGATTTTAAACAAGCTTATAAACGATTACAGTATATAAAGCAGTATTCCGATCATCAAAAGCAGCAAGGAGAAACTATAAAAGCTAAAACATCCGAACTACAGGCTACAAATAGAGACCTGCAAGATCAGAAAGAAGACAAAAAGCGGTTAATTGCCGATAATAAAGTGATTCAAAAATCATTGGAATCAGAACGTAAGCAGCATGAGGTTTTAATGAAGTCAATTAAAAAGAACCTATCATTATATGCGTCTCAAATAAAACAAAAACAACGAGAAGCCAATAGAATTGATAGAGAAATAGACCGTATTATTAAAGCAGCTATTGCCAGATCTAATAAAAAAGCAGGAAAAAAAGTAACGGGCTCAAAAAGTTTTGCGTTGACGGCTGAGGAAAAAGTTTTGGCGTCTAACTTTATAGCCAACAAAGGTAAATTACCATGGCCGGTGGAAAGAGGTGTCGTAAGGTTAGGCTATGGCACACAACGCCATCCTATTGATAAATCATTAACAATTAAAAGTAACGGTGTACGGATTGCTACGCAAAAGGGCGCTAAAGTTAGGGCTGTTTTTAATGGTGAAGTGAGCGAAATACTTAAAATGAAAAATGTAAACCCCATTGTGATGATTCGCCATGGAAGTTATTTAACTATCTACAAAAACCTATCTAACGTCCATGTTAAAAAAGGTGATAAAGTATCCACTAAACAAGTCATTGGTGAAGTTTTTACGAATCCCTCAAATGGTGAGACTATTTTAAGTTTTACATTATCTAAAGGGATGAATACAGAAAATCCGGCTTCGTGGATTTATAAAATGTGATATCATTTTTTGGTGAGGTCTGAAAAACTTAATTTAACCTGAGTTCGACGTAAGTTTTGTTGAAAAGAATTAAGTTAATTGTCTGAAAAAAAGTTGTTTGTCATGTCGACAGAGCGAAGAATGAGCCTTTCGACTACGCTCAAGATAAACTTGAGACATCTCAATATGATGAGATTCCTCCTCATAAGCTTCGCTTAGGTATTTTCAATCAAAATATATTTTGATTTTAATAGCGTTCGGAATGACAAGGTTTCTTCATTAAAATATTTTAAATATCTGACTACCAATTTGTAATATATCGAACTGACGTTAATTTACATACTTTATAAGATTGCGTCTCCAATTATTTATTTTATTTATTCAAATCTATTTCAAATAAACAAGCTGGAACATTGTGATAATGTTCAGGTAAATTATCGGTATTTTTGAGGTTGAACATACCTAAAAACTCAAACCCTGCATTTTTATAATGTTCGATTAATCTAACGTTGTTTCCTAAAGTATCAAGTCTGACAAACTGCTTGCCCATTAATTTAGCATATTCCTTAGCCCACTCTACAATTTTTGCAACAAAACGATTTCCCCTAAAATTCGAATTGGTCGTAATTCTATGAATGTAAATGGCACTATCTTTATTTTTTTCTTCCCAAATTTGTTCGTCTTCGAAAGTAATTGCCCATAGGCAGGCAATTTCACCATCGATTATCATTTTCCATTGTCGATTTTCGTTAATTTCAGTTTCGACAAGTTCTCTTTTGAAATTTGGCCATACTACCACTTTTTTCTTTGTCTTTTGATAGTCTGATGCCATTTTATAAAGTCTAAAAATTTCATCAATGTCTTTAATTGTACAGTTTTTAATTTCCATGTTTTTGTTCGTTCGATTTTATTAACGACACAAATTTCGAAAGGATTTAGTTTTTAAAAAATCCGTTTCTTGCTATACTTTAAATTTGATTGAGTTTTTTTCAGAGTTGATGTTAACGCCTAAATAAAATGAGCTTATCTATTCTCAATATCATTAATATGGTGCTCTAAAGCTTTAACTGAAATTTGAATTTCCCAAATTAAAAAAGCCAAAGAAAGTATTAATAAAATAAGTGCTAAACCAAATATCCAAACCGCAATAGTATGCTGCTGTATGTAAATTAAGAACATAGTAAGTACACAAAATAACAAACTGGTAATGCCAAAAATTTGCATAGAACGGGTTAAATATAAGCGGTGTTTTATATTTTTAATTTGAGCTATTAAAACGGAATCCTTTTCTCTTTGATATTTATCGTGCAAGTTCCGTATTATAGCTGCATAAGCCAAAAATCTATTGGTGTAAGCTAACATAATTAAAGATATTGCTGAAAACAATAGAGCAGGAGTTGTTAAGGTAAGTTCTTCCATGAATAATAGGTTTTGTATAAAAAACTAAATTATTAATTCCATTTTATAATCGAGTGATTTTTACACTGGATTTTTTGGTATAAAAGAAGATTTTTTCCAGGGCACATTCATTTGATTTTTATCTCAAATGACTACCTAAAACGTGTAAACTATGTCCCTTTACGATACTTAATGCATGTTAACGTTTTGTGTATGCTTTCGTTATTTCCTCTTTTTTAATTCTGTTTCTATCAGCATTTAATTCCTCATTAAGGCTACTCTCTATCTGCAGGTAAAGGTGAAATCATAATGTGCGCTCTATGTGTTCCGGGATTCATAATCCAAGGATGATTTGGAGCATATGGGACTTCTGGCAAGCCGGTAGATTTTGATGTAGCCCAAGGCATATATACCACATAGCGGAGTTGAGCACCTTCAACTTTTGACGTTTCAGGGTTATACATTGTTTTTGCCCCGTAGTAAATGTGCAAAGTCGATCCAGGAGTTATTTTAAGTTGACCTGATTTCATTTCTGCTTCACGGATAGCAAAGACTTCTTGTCCTGTCTTTCCTTCTGCTCTTAAGGCTCGTCCTCTCGCCATAAAAGGTTCAAGATCTTTATGATAGCATGCGGCATTAAACCCATCCTGATTAGGATTATCAGCAAGAACAATAAATTCATTATCTCCTTCTCTCATCGTCACAAATTCACCTGCCATATTATATCCAATAACTTTACATTTCGATCTGCTTTCTTCGGGAGCAGCCATTAATGCTGTTGCAATTAAATCTTCATCAGTATCAATAGTCTTTAATTGTTTATTGATATCATTTGATTTACTATCTGTTGCAGTTTCCGTTATAGAGGATTCTTGTATAGGGGCTTTGGTTTTGTCTGATGAATTACAAGAAATCAAAATTCCTGTAAAAACTAATGCTGTAATAATACGTTTCATGTTTTATTAATTTTTTAGTATAGTTATAATGAAGTACAACGTAGGGATAAACACACCAGTGCATTTTATTTTGCTTACTCCTACCTCCACTAGGAAATCCTAGCGGTAGCCGGGGATTAAAATGCACTTACTTTTCGGTTTAACACTCAGCCAAATTTACAATTTTATCATTATATTTATTTCAGCCGTCAAATTGTAAATTTGGGGGACTTTATTAAAATCTGCCAGTTTTGGGATAGGGAATGTTGCCTATTCATTCAAAAATTATTGGATAGATAAGTTGAACAGCTACTTTTTGTCCTAAATGTTCACCAGGAATCCATTTTGGCATTGATTTGATTATTTTCAAAGCTTGTTCATCACATTCTGGAGAAAGGCTTCTTAAAATTTTGGGATCAATTACATTGCCATCTTTATCAATCACAAACTGGACGAAAACCTTTCCTTTTATGGATGTAGATTTATAACGTAGCTTTTTATAAAATGCCTTTTGTCCTTTTGCAAATTCCGGATATTTTTCAACAATTGTAAAAATCTCATCAAAATCAGTCTCTTTGGCAGAATCTTTTTTTATCGTTTCTTCTTCTTCTATAATGATGTCTTCCTCAATAATTCCTCCATAATTAAATTCAATTGGCGCAAAAGTTGTTTCGTTAGTATAAAAAGAATCTTCATCTCGGAATAGGTAGTAGGCGTACTTTTTATCCTTCGAATTAGTATCTATTGTTTGTCTTTGAATAACCATGTGTCTATTCCCCTTCAAGTCAAATACTTTTACTTTCTTGTTAAAAAACATATAAGCACCCAGATCTTCTTTAATCATTTTTTTTATTATCCGTAAGGTATCATCGTTTTCATAAGTGACGGAATCAATAATTGGAATAGGTATTGCATATTCTTTTGCAAAAGAATATGTTTTTTTGACCGATTCTAATTTTTCACCTTTCATAGTTTCCAATTTATCAAATGCTACGAAAATTGACCCGAATAGTTGTAAAAAATTAGCTCTGTCAAAGTGAATGTATACTTTCGAAGTTTTATAAATTACAGCATCATTTTCTTCACTTTCATGTAATTGCCAATTAATTTTATTCTGAGCAGACAGTTGAGATATAGTTGCTAATAGTAGAATTGTAAAAGTGTATTTTCTCATGCTCTTTGTGTTTAGATATTAAAATTATAGCCTAACGTTACTGCATATGGACAGGTTGTTGTATGCTGTGCTTTATTTAGTATTATTTCTAAACTTTTTAATATTCCATAGCGCAATCGTAGATGCAGTAAAAAAGACAACCAAAATTAGATTTAAGTAACCTCCTTTGATTACAATCCAAATGTTATCAGGTAAATATTTACAGACCAAATCTTCAATTAAAAGCGGGATTAATGGGAAAAAAATAATAATCCATCTCGGATATAAAGTTTTTCTCTTCCAAACTTGACTAATAAAAAGAATGGATAAAACACCAACAATTGGATAAACGAATAATCTCAAGGTTTTGTTTATTTTTTCAGAAAGTGAAACGGCCTCGTTTATATCAAGATTATGTTCAGTCGCCAGTTTCGCAGTTGTAGCGATAGCAAGAAAAGCTCCGTGAACTATTCCAAATGCTATTAAGATACTTCCGAAAAAAATCAATACGCCATTTCTAAAAATCGGTTTTGTCGTTTTAAATGCATAATATATTTGACCTAATCCAATCATATAAAACCAAGTTGCAAATAAGGCACAAACTCCACTTGCAATAATTCTAAAGTCAGAAGCATTACCCATATTTGTTTTAAAACTCGTACTAATTGGGTCATAATACAAAAGCATATCTCCAGCGAATAAAATCAATCCGCCAACTATTCCAAATAGTCCCAAAACTTTAATCCAAAAGGGATTCATTTTATTAATTGCAGGTTTTTCCGATATTGTATACCGGTTTTGTGTATGAAACGTAGCGTATTTAAAAGTACAAATTTTCGGATTAGCACTTAGCCACATTTTTATATGTTGTTTTTAATTTGTCATTCTTAAAAGCTAAAAAAGATCATTTCGCTATCGTGTAATATATTTGGCGGGGTTTGTAAATAAGCATTTTAACCTTCATTCATTGTTATACTTGATATCTATAATGATTACAAACTGTTTAATTCCGCTATTTTATCTACTAACAAACTTCGATAATTTTTCATATAATCGGGATATAATGCATTACGAAAACGCCAAGATTTATGAAAACCATCATCATTTTGAAGTTCTAAATAAAATCCACCATTAACATCTGTACAATCAGTACAATCTAAATAGCCATTAGGCTCATTAAATATTTCATTAGGTAATTCAGCTATTAGGTTTTTAAAATCTTGATAATCTGCATTAGTCATCAGTTGAAAGTTACCTTCAAAAAAAGTGTTTTCAGGATAATTATAATCAATATCCTTATAAACTTTTTCATTCTCTATTTTATATATAGTTGAACAATCACCTGAACAACTTGAATCAGCAAACCAACCAAAAATGAGTATTTCATTTTTTTCCTCAGAAGTTACATTGTCATCTTCCGATTTACATCCAGAAATAATAAAAGTTAATAATAATAAGTTTAATATTAAGTTCAGTTTTTTCATTTTAGTCTTTTCTTTAATTATTGTCAACGTGTTTATGGTTTGTTGCGTGTTTTAAGCGCCTAATTTAGCAAATACAAACCGAATAGAAAATCCGCAAAGATTTTCGTAAGTAGACTTGTACTAGCAATTAATTTTATAGGAAGTTGGTAACCGCTATTTTTAATAAATATTCACACTTCTACAATTTTCAAATGACTTCCTACTCCCTCAATAGCATATAATTTACTCGTTGATTGATTTAAATTATTTTCATTTTCGTTGTCATCACTACAGCTAAATAGCAGGACAGTTATTGTAGTGAAAATTATAATTCTACAGAAAGATGTTAATCGCTGCAATTTTGTTATTGTCATAGTGTTCATTTATGGGTTTCTTTGTCTTAGTTGTTGCCAACGTGAGTCCGTATATTAACCCTGTCTTATTTATTCAAAAAAAAAGAAGTTGTTTTTATTCTGTATAGGAATCAAGGTTTTTGTCAAAAAAGAGCTTAAACTGATTGTTTCTGGTTGTAAAAGGAGCATATTTAAAAAAAGAAAGAACCCCCACATTCTATGAAACAGCGAGGATTCCGCGAAAATCAATTGTTCTGTTATTCAGTGCGACTTTTGCAGGGTTAGGATTTTTTAATTCTGTTATTAAAGTGTTATAATATTGAAAATTATTAAGCCTTAAAAGAAGTAGCCAACATTTAATTGTAATACTCCATTTTTATTTGTCACACCACCCACATCGTTAATATTAGATAAACCTAAAACATAACGTACTCCAAAATTAAGACCATTATCCAATTTATAGCCAAGACCGAAATTCACACCAAAATCTGTTGTTTTAAAAAGATCTTTATAATCTTCAGTGCCTCCTTTAGTAGAAAGTAAAAAACCAATTTGAGGTCCTGCTTCAAGGCTCAACCTTTTTGTAACATAGTACTTTGCTATTAATGGAATATTCAAATAGTTTAGTGCTATAATACCCTCAGAATCAATGTTTGTATCATACCCTTGTCCGGAATACATTAATTCGGGTTGCAAAGAGAATTTGTCTGAAATTTTAATTTCAGCCATGGCTCCAAAATTAAAAGCGGTTACAGTTTGATCTTTTGAGGTATTGTCTCCAATAACTGTAGCAAAGTTTAAACCGCCTTTAATTCCGAATTCAACGTCTTGTGCGTTAATATGTGCTAATCCCAAAATGCTGATGGCTGTTACTAGTAATAGTTTTTTCATTGTTTTAAATTTTTTGATTATTTAAAACAAATCAAATGTTTTTTGTGTTTGTAGGATTGTGTTTATAATAGCTTTAACGTTTTTAACCATTATTAACAGAACAATTTCTAAATTTTAACAGAAGTATTTCTTAATTTTTAAATCAGTTGAGTCTACTGTGGTAAGCCTAAGCAAATACCAATAAAAAATAATTTAAAAAAGCTTTTACGTCTCTGTAAAAGCTTTCTTTTTTTCCTCCTTACACTTAAAACTTCCTCGGTACGCCACAAGGAAATCCTAGCCGGGGCATACTATGGAACAGCGGGGGAGACCACTAATCTAATGGGTTTTTAATTGTTTTGAAAGTATTTGTAGCTACACGAGTAATATTTCTGCCTTTTACTAGAACCATGACCTAAAAGTATTTGTATTTGCCTTAAATCTACCTCTGCTACCTCTAGTTTTCAAAACTAGTGGCGGTAAGCGTCTACAAATGTCAATGAAAATAATCTAGAAAAGCTTCTGCATTTCTGTAAAAACTTTTTTCTTTTTATCACTCACACTCGGCACTAGGGGGTAGTTAGTAGTGACTGAAATGCCTAACCTTTATAATCTATATTATTTAAAATAATCGGTTTTAACGACTTTTTTATACTTAAAATAATGTTAGCTTTATTTCTATGATGCATTTGCTGAAAATGAGAATTGTGTCTATTACAGATTAAGAATAGATAAACCTGTATAAGCTTTAATATTCTCTTGCTTATATCATTCATTTGATTGTCATCATAACTCGGAAAATATTTAAAAGCAGTTAGTTTTTGCATGTTTATTGCTTTTGCAGTATGGGTATCTTTGCATAAATCTCCATATTCGGATAAGCAAGAATTCAGCATTGTTTTTTGCGGCTCTTTTTTGAAATAATCTATTTCTTTGATAGAATCGAATATTACGAAAATCCTCTTTTCTTCTAATATACCTTCAATATCTTGTTCGCAAAATCCCTTAAAAAAGGTCTCTATTGAACTCCTTAACATCATTCTTGCTGACTTATATGATCCGTTTATAGAATGAAATACTGCTGAGAGAATATCAGAAGATGATTCAACGATATATGTGAATTGAATTTTTTTTATTTCTGGCTTTAATTTGGTATCGTCGACAAGTGATTCCAATTCACTTATTAGAGTTAAATAAGAATAATATTTTTTGTGAATTTTTCTTAAATTCTTAATCACTTCATCATTTTTAAAAACTTTTTTGAGTTTATAGTTTTTTAAAAATGTTATAAATTCTTCGAAATCTTTACTAACTTCTCTTGACATTATTGATTTGTAATTTCTCTAATTGCTTCATTCCATGAAAAGTTTGGGCTGTTCTTTTTCTTCTTAAGCATAGTTTTAAATTTCGTATTACTAGTAAGTGATTGTATCGCATCAGTAATATCGAGGACTCTATTATTTTTAAGTTCTAAAATTTCTATTATTACCAATCCAATAATTTCATATCTAGATCTCTTTTCAGGTCTTGAAATGCTAATATTGAAAGTAGATTCCGCAAAGTCTATTAAATCTGAATTTCTGGAAAATAGTTTCTTGTCGTTTAATAATTTAGGTAAAATACCAATTAAGCGATCTTTTTCGCTTAATCTACTTTCGTTAATTGTACCATGCATTATTGAGTTTCTAATATTTTGATTGATTCTAATTTCATTTAGAAAATCATTCAAATCTACATTTTTATGCGATTTAAAAACCCAAGATAGCTCTTCTAGAAAGTTAAATATTTTTTTTATTTCGTTATCATTCATTTCTCGCAAATAATTGATTTATAATTTTGCTAAAATTTCATTTACTAGACCCGTAAGGGCAATTTTCGCACTCTCATCAGAATTATCTAAGATAAATTTCTGATTTAATTGTTCGCGTGCTATTTGGGTCCGTTTAGGTATTTCTTTGTTAAATTTTAAGGCTCTCCATTTCTTGCTTTTTGAAATTATCCCAAGAACACCTTTATGTACTTTAGTGCCGGTTTCAACCATTGTGAGTACTAATCCTAGGCATTTAATTTTTATATTAAGATTGTCCCTTTTATCTTCAATAATACTTTCGAGTAGATCAATTCCGGTAAAACTCATTGGATCGGGTTTTACTGGAATGATGTAATTATCAGATGCTAATAAGGCACTAGTCATCCATATTGAAGGAGTTGGCGGGGTATCGATTATTGTAATATCGATATCAATCTTCTTTTTTATTGCTTCAATGAACCTAGATAATTTATACTCTCTACCTTCTCCCGGGGACATTTCCATTCTGTAAAGCTCTAAATTACCAGGCAATAAAAAAAGATTTTTTCGAATTTCAATTGGTTCTATTTTATCTATTTTTTTGCTTTTTAACTCTCCGATTCCATCAACTGTCTTGGCTACTGCGCGTTTTACTCGATCAAAAACATTTACAATAGTATCCTTTTCCTTTTCTAAGTGTTTGACATAGGCTTTTGGTTGCATTAAACTTTGAGTGCAGTTAAATTGTGGATCAACATCTAATATAAGTACTTTTTTGTCATGACGTGATGCAAGACAATCAGCAATATTTATAGCGAGAGTTGTTTTACCTACGCCCCCTTTCATATTTATTAGACTTATAACACTCATCTTTATTTAATATTTTTAAATTTTTTATTGTAATTAATTAGGATGTATAAATCCATTTCATTTTTAAGAAGGTAATTTATGAATTTTATATAATTAAAAGTTATTTTCTTTAGTATTTAGCTTTTTTGAGCTATTAACTACAACTATTGTATAAACATAATATTGCGTTTATTCCTATTATAAATAAACCAAATTTATCTAATATTTTCCTTTTATTAGTGGTTTAGCTCTTAGGAGTTTATATCACAGAAAAGTACAATAAAATTAGCACCTAAAGCGGTATGTTCACTCCATAATTTTTTTCAAACTCTTCAAATAAGCTTTTCAAAGAATACCTCTCCTGTCTACAAATATTGTAAATGGTTGCCATTGGTATATCATAACCTTCAGAGCTCTTTAATTTACTGAGAGTAGACGAAGATAAGCCACATGAGCTTGCATATTTGTTCTGAGAAATCACATTTCCATCTTGATCATGAAATGTTTGCAAGAACTTATTAGCAATAAAGTTGCACAAATATCTATTTACTAAAGCGTTTGCCTTATTTAATTCATCCTTACTTTTTTTGTTCTTGTGTTTACTCATCGTTATTTACAATTCACCCAAATCAAGCGAATAATCAAAAATTAACTGTTCGCGTTAGCGAATGATTGCCTTTTTTTATATATTAGCTCCAGAAATACATATTTTTGCGATTCTTCTTTTAAAATATTGAAGCAATTGCTTTGAATCTCATGTTAGAAAACTGGTAATTTTTAAAACCACGAGATGATAAGTAGATTGGCTCACGTACCCGGGCGTGGGCTCTCTTATCGTGGTTGGGTATACCAGTACCTCTAACGTGGTAAGTTGAGTTCCGCGCCTTTTTTGTTTTCACACATTATAGGCTTTGGAGAGGTGATATCTCTTTTTAAGGAACTAAACTTAAAATGTTACTAACTAATAGCATTAAATTCTATGGAAAAAACAGAAACCTATACATTACCAGATAGTTTTATACTACCACACTATGCCCTTATAGCCACATTAATGGTCTTATTGGATAAAACTGAGCTAACGTATGCCGTTAAAAACCATTGTAAAACAGGGCTAAGGGTTATTGGCATTATCCATGCTCATGAGGGCTATAATACCGGAACAAATCTTTTGTCAAGAAAAGAGTTTGACGGGTTCTTTGCGTTTTTCCCTGCCGCATATTTTAACAACAGAGCATTGATTCCAGCACATATGATTATTGAAAATATAGAATCGTGTATTAAAATAAACGACGTAGTAAATAGTAATAAATGAATGAACTTACATTAAATAATTATAAAAAGCTTTTTGAGAGCTTGTACCCACAACTAAGTGTGTTTGCTTACAAATACCTCAACGATTGGGAATTCTCAAAAGATGTTGTTGAGGAAGTATTTGTTAAAGCATGGGAAGATAAAATCACTTTTCAAAACAAAGACCATGTAACAGGGGTTTTTTATAAGACGGTAAAAAATGAATGTCTTCATTTTTTAAAAAGTAAACACTATAAGGTTACAGAACATTATGAGCCCCCGCACAAATAAAATTCAGTATGTAAGTGATTCCCTTTTGTTCTTTAGATAGAGCCAGTAAGCTCTCGTTGTAGTCTTCTTTATTGTGAAAAATTTAATCTCTCTGTTTGCTTTGAAAAAGCAATAATATCTCTAACTAACATTTTTCTAGCAAAAGGGAACCTTACATAAGTTTTTATTTTAACCCGAGTTGGACGTAAGTTTTATTGAAAAAAATCAAATTAATCAATTGAAATACAGTTGTTTGTCATGCCGACAGAGCGAAGGGTGAGCCTTTCGACTACGCTCAAGATAAACTTGAGACATCTCAATATGATGAGATTCCTCCTCAAAAGCTTCGCTTTATATCTTCAAACAAAATATATTTTGTTTTTGATAGCGTTCGGAATGACAAGGTTTCTTCTCACGCTATCGCTTGAAAAGAACCAAGCCCAAAACTTCGTCTCCGAAGCTTTTGTGCTCTATCCTTCCGAAAGGTCGGACAGCCCAATGGCCTTTTCCTGACAACGGGCAGAGGGACCTGGCCGCACTAAAAAAAGAAAGACCATGGAGGTTGGGACTGTGGCCTATCCAGGGTTCTGTCAAAAATCAAGGAGTCAGCACGAGGGCTTT
This sequence comes from Flavivirga spongiicola, assembly GCF_030540825.1. Classification (NCBI taxonomy): domain Bacteria; kingdom Pseudomonadati; phylum Bacteroidota; class Flavobacteriia; order Flavobacteriales; family Flavobacteriaceae; genus Flavivirga; species Flavivirga spongiicola. The sequence continues at coordinate 1,948,558 of NZ_JAUOEO010000001.1, read as the reverse complement.
GAGATAAAAAGCTGTTTGAGCTTGATATTGGATTATCGGTGGACCAGTAATTATGGCAAATAAAAGGGCAAACAAAGAAAGGTCATATGGCGAGTTCTTTTTATCTGTGGCTGGGACCTCCGTAGCATTTTCTACAGGATTCTGGTAAGCCTAGACCTTTTTGGTTTGCGGCAATGGTAAAAAGATCATGGTACTCTTATTGTTTATTAATTTGTGGGTACACCGTAGCTGCCATAGGCAGGTTCGCTATATTCTATACCGAGCACAGTTGGAGTGATCTGAACGACAGGTTTATTTTATTCTGATAACACACAGATTCCGAATATAAATCTCAGCTAAATTTGTTATACTCTCACAATCACGTAGCCTTTTCTTGTTTTCTTATAGTGATTTCCATTCCAAAAGTAATAACGTTTCCCTTTAACTTTTACAATTTTGTAATGCCTAGGGGCTTTTTTTACAACAACGACCTTTGCAGGTTTAGTAACAACATGGGTACGGGTAACACAAGATGATAAGCTCATCGTGCATAAAACGAAAAATAAAATAATAAATAGTCTCATAGCTTTTTAAGATTAAATTCTACTATAAGACTTTCTACAAAGCAAAAAGTTTAATCGGGAAGAAATCCCTCAAGGTTTTGCCTAGGGATTTCAATTGAAATTGCCATACACCTTCACTGTGCGAAATATTTTATTTATTCAAAAAGTGCTTTTAATTCTGTAGCCTCATTTGGTTTTATTTTCCCGGCTAATAATAAACTTAATTGTTTACGGCGCAATGCAGCATCAAAGCGTTCTTTTTCTAAATCGGTTTCTGGAATGACTTCAGGAATTGCAATAGGGCGCCCTGTTTCATCTACCGCCACAAAGGTATAAATAGCTTCATTTGCTTTCGCTTTATCACCAGACTCTCTATCTTCTACCCAGACATCCATAAACACCTCCATAGAGGTCTTAAAAGCACGAGACACCTTAGCTTCAACAGTTACGACACTTCCTAAAGGAACGGCTCTATTAAAAGCGACATGATTCACAGAAGCAGTTACCACAATACGTCTTGAATGGCGTCTTGCAGCAATACTTGCCGCGCGATCCATTCGCGCTAGTAGTTCGCCACCAAATAAGTTATTTAATGGGTTGGTTTCACCAGGTAAGACCACATCGGTGAGTATGGTTCTCGATTGTTCGGGAGTTTTTGCTTGCATCACAATAAATTTAATGATGCGGCAAAGTTAAGTATTAATACCATTTTATGTTTGAATTTTCCGAAAAAGAAAATGATGATTTTTTTCTTTATTATGAATAATAAAAACATGTACTCAGCTTGACTGGGTATCAAGCATAGCAATAGTTACGGTTGTTTTTTATTTTGAAATAGAAAGGGAAAAAGGGCGTTTTATTACGGAAAATTCAAGCATAAAATGGTATAAAGCAGTAAAATATGAGTGAATTTGTAAAAACTAATCTAGTTTTCTAACATCTAACCAAGCGTCTTTATTATGCGTTCTCTTGATGGTTCTTAAGGCTTCCAAAGCTTCTAATCTATCTTCGTAACTGGCATAAACAACCTGATGTAAACCATACTTATTAACACCAATTTTTCGGGCACTAAAACCGGCTGCTTTAAGTTGTTTTATTTTTTTATCACAATTTTCCTCAATTCTAAAAGCACCGGCAATAATATGATAATTACCAGTTTGCTTATTAACATTTAGAGTAATGGCTGGAAACGGATTTAAATTAAATGTTGCTTGTTGTATTTTAGCGTCTAATTGTTGTGATGCTTCCTCTTGTGCTAATTGATTATGTTGCTCGATTTGATTTACATAATAATTAGATCCTGCAAAACCACCAAGCGTTAAGGCAATTACAGCAATGGCTGCATATTTTAAATATGGTCTGGTTTTGCGCTTTTCTGGAGTAACAGTAATAGGAATTACTTTTTCAATGCTTTCAACCTCTTCTTTGTAAACCTCTCGGGTGACTGTTGGGGATACAAATTGAGACAGCCCAAAGGCATCTGTTAAATAGTTAAGGTGATTAGAAGGTTCAAACAAAATTTTACCTTCACTATTAAAAACAATGTCTCCAATATTTTTAAAAGTAAGTGTTTCCCCTTGTGTTAAGTAAGCTTTTAATGTTTTTACTCGTTTTGCAATTTTTTTATTGGCAACTTCAAAAGGGATTTTTTCTACATCGGCAATATAATGCGCCAACAAACCATCATTTTTTTGAATTTGCTCATTAAATGACAGCATTTTGTTAGGCGGATAAAAAGCATTAGTGCTTTCGTGAATGGTTGCAGATACACGTTGTGTTAAAAAAGCACCAAACTCAGGAATGGTAACACACTCATATCTATATAGTAAATCGCTTATGTAGGTTTCTAATTGCATAAAAACAAAGTTAAAAAATTATGCTTTCATATAAAATTTAGCCACAAGTATTTATTAACAGTATAAAAATTCTTTTATTGCAGCTTAAAAATCAATGATATAGAATGACAGAAAATGATTTGCTTTATACTTTAGCTTTACAACATGTACCAAATATAGGCGATATAACTGCTAAACGACTTATCTCGCATTGCGGTACTGCCGAAGCCGTTTTAAAGGAAAAAAAACAAAACCTGCTTAAAATTGATGGCATAGGGAGTCTTGTTTTAAAGGACTTTTTTAAAACAGATCATTTAAAGGCTGCCGAAAAAGAAATGGACTTTATAAAATCGAACGACATTAAAGTGTCTTATTTTATGGAGGAAAGTTATCCTGAAAAATTAAAGCATTGTATTGATGGACCGATTTTATTATTTCAATCGGGGCATATTAATTTAAAACAACAGCATATTATTAGTATTGTGGGCGCTCGAAAAATAACAACTAGCGGCATAGCGTTTTGTGAATCATTGGTAGAAACGCTGGCACCTTATAATCCCATTATTGTTTCCGGTTTTGCCTATGGAACGGATATTACAGCACATAAAGCAGCTATTAAATACAATTTACAAACCATAGGTTGTTTAGCGCATGGGTTGAATCAAGTTTATCCCAAAGTGCATAAAAAGTATATGGTCGATATGGAGAAAAATGGGGGCTTTTTTACCGATTTTTGGAGTAGTGACACATTTGATAGAAATAACTTTTTAAAAAGAAATAGAATCATTGCAGGTTTAAGTGAGGCGACCATAGTTATAGAATCTGCTGAAAAAGGTGGAAGTCTGGTTACTGCAGATATTGCAAATTCTTATAATAGAGATGTGTTTGCCGTTCCGGGAAGGACCACAGATACTCAGAGTATGGGGTGTAATAATTTAATAAAACATCAAAAAGCACACATGCTTACGACGTCTTTAGATGTTCCTTATATGCTCAATTGGCAATTAAAAGAAGACAAAAAACCAGCCATACAAAAACAATTGTTTGTTGAATTGGACCCTATAGAAAAAATAATCTATGCGTATTTAAAAGAAAACGAAAAACAACAACTGGATGTGATTGCCATTCATTGCAAGATGCCTATTTTTAAAGCAGCAAGTGTATTGCTTAACATGGAGCTTAAAGGAGTGATTAGACCTTTGCCCGGTAAGTTATTTGAGGTTGTTTAATTCCTGCGAATGGAGGAATCTTATTAAATAACATGAACTCGATATTAATTTCAATGGGCAAATAGTATTTATGTTTCTGATAAATAGCGCTTTGTCATGTCTGCGGAGAGCGAAGCATGAGCAACGAGACATCTCAGAAGGATGAGATTCCTCCTCGTTCCTCGTTCGGAATGACAAAAGACACGTTGAACATACCTTTTGTTTTGATAATAAAAACTGCAAAAAGATCTGTTTTTTCAGGTATAATCTAATTAATAAGATTCCTGCCTTCGCAGGAATTTGTTAATACCCAACCTTCTCCCTAACACGATTTAAAACAGTATCGGCTACTACTTTTGCTTTTTCAGCACCTAAAGTTAAGGCTTTGTCAACCTCGTTAAGGTTATCCATGTAGTAGTTATAGCGTTCACGTTGTGTAGCAAATTTTTCAACAATTAATTCGAACAAAGCTTGTTTGGCATGCCCATAACCATAACCGCCATTTTCGTAATTAGCTTTCATGGATTCAATTTGCTTGTCATTAGCCAACAAATTATAAATAGCAAAGCAATTACAGGTTTCCCAATCTTTTGGTTCTTCCAATGGCGTACTATCTGTTTGAATAGTCATTATTTGCTTGCGTAGTTTTTTATCATCTAAAAAAATATTGATAATATTATTTCTACTCTTACTCATTTTTTCACCGTCGGTTCCAGGAATAAGCTTTGTGTTTTCTTGTATTTTCCCTTCTGGTAATACAAACGTTTCGCCAACTTTGGCATGAAAACGAGAGGCAACATCACGTGTCATTTCGATATGTTGTAGCTGATCTTTTCCAACTGGAATAATTTCAGCATCATATAACAAAATGTCCGCAGCCATAAGCATTGGGTAAGTAAATAAACCAGAGTTCACGTCCTCTAACCTGTCGGCTTTATCCTTAAAACTATGTGCTAATGTTAAACGCTGGTAAGGAAAGAAACAGCTTAAATACCAAGTTAGCTCAGTAACTTGCGGAACGTCACTTTGTCTGTAAAACACTGTTTTTTCTATATCTAAACCAAAAGCTAACCAAGTAGCCGCTGTAGAATACGTGTTAAATCGTAATGTTTCGGCATCTTTAATTTGAGTTAAAGTATGCATATTTGCGATAAATAAATAAGAATCATTTTCAGGAGTATTAGCCATCTCAATAGCCGGCATAATAGCTCCTAAAATATTTCCTAAATGTGGTGTCCCGGTACTTTGTATGCCTGTAAGTATTCTTGCCATGTGTACTTTCCGCCTTTCGGCTCCGCTCAAGATAAACTTCAGCGGAAATCTTTTTAATTAAATAACACCGCGAAAATACGTATTTGTTTAACAATAAAAAAAGCGGTTAATACCGCTTTTTTATAAAATATGGGAATTTTATTTTTTAAATAAACCTGCGACAAATAATATGACCGAAGCGCCAATGGCTCCTGTTAAAATATCACCAACAATACCACTCATTAAGGTAATATTAAGTTTTTGAAAAAGCCAATTACCAACAACGCCACCTATAATACCAATTACAATATTAAAAATTAGCCCAAAACCGCCACCTTTCATTAATTTTCCAGCTAACCAGCCAGCAATACCTCCAATTAAAAGTGCATACAGTAAACTCATGATTTATTTGTTTTAAGTTATTATGATCTAAATATAATCAATTTATAATAGTATTTTTGAAGCTTATGATAATTTTCAAATACATTTTCTGGGTATTATATCGTATCTGGTTTTACATACTGGTAGGGTTGCCAATACTAATTATGTTTCCAGTGCTTTTAATTTCTATTTTAAAAGAATCATGGTATCCCTTCTTTTTTAAGATTGCCAGAGTTTGGGCAAAAATAATTTTAATTGGTATGGGGTTTGGCTATCGTATTGATCGAGAACAAACGCCCGAAAAAGATAAGAGCTATATGTTTATCGCCAACCATACTTCAATGGTGGATATCATGCTTATGCTGGTTTCGGTTAAAAACCCATTTGTATTTGTTGGAAAAAAGGAACTTACTAAAATTCCGCTTTTCGGTTTTTTTTATAAACGTACTTGCATTTTGGTCGACAGAAATTCTCCTAAAAGTAGGCAGGGTGTTTTTTTAAGGGCACAACGCAGATTACAATCCGGCTTAAGTATTTGTATTTTTCCAGAAGGAGGTGTTCCAGAAGAACATATAGAATTAGACACCTTTAAAGACGGTGCTTTTAGATTGGCGATAAACCATCAAATACCTATAGTGCCATTAACTTTTGCTGATAATAAAAAACGATTTTCATATACATTTTTTAGTGGTAGCCCAGGAAGAATGCGCGTTAAGGTTCATAAATTTTTATCTACAGAAAACTTAGTGACCGACGATACAAAATCTTTAAATGAAAAGGCTAGACATATTATCTTGAAACAATTACAGGTTTTTAATAAATAAAAAACTGCTCAGGGGATGAGCAGTTTTTTTTCGATATTGATTTTCGAGCTTAATGAAAATCAATATCCAGATCTAACCAAAAACCTAGAATTTAATGGCGAATCCGGTATAAACCCCTATAAAGAAAGGTTTAAAATCGCCAGATGTATTATTAAATGTGTTAATTTGATATTTAAACATAGGCTCTAAATTCAAGTCTATCTTTTTAGATACCTGATAATTTAACCCTAATCCAAAATTAGCACTATAACTTACTTTATTTATATTATTCGCTTTACCTAAAAGTGTTCTTGTACCACCTTCAGATTCAGAAAATATTTTATTGTTACTTAGAAAGAATGAGCTAAATCCTCCAATAAGATTGACTCCTAATTTTTTGTTTGAAAGCGCATATTGAATCTCTAAAGGAATTTCGATATAACCTAAATCTTGATTAATAGAGGTCTTTGATGTTGAAAACGCTTCAGGAATGTCATTTGCGTTAAAGCTTTCAGCGCTAACAAGAGAGACATTATCTGGAGTGTTGCTAGTATTATTTTTCTTAACAGCATTGACATTTTGAAGTGAACGACTACTTGAAGAGACACCTACAGTTTGAAAAGCAACTACATTGTTAGTGTTATAGCCTAAATTAACCCTATGAACACCAGAACGAACACTTAGTTTTTTGTTAATGGCATAGCTAGCAGAAATACCATAACTCATATTAAGTTCGCCACTCTTAGAATTATTATTGAATTGAGGGTCTATTGAAGAACCTTCGCCTAAAGTATTAAAGTAAACAGGCGCAGCATTTGGGGCAATACTCCACCTGTTTGAATCTTTCTCTTCTTCAACTATATCTTTTGTTTTGTCTATGGCTTCTTCTATTGTAAGGCTGTTTTTTTCTGTTTTATCATTAGTCGCAGTTTCTTTATTTTCATTTTTGACTTCTGCAATGGCATTATTATTTTTTGAAGCGTTGTCAATGACTTCTTTTGCTCGTTCTTTATTGATTAATGATGATTTATTTTGTTGGATTGCCTGATTCTTTTTTTCAGAACCCGAATCTGAAGTAATGGCAGAACTATTTTTTATTGTATTTTGAAGTTTATCAGTATTTTTCTTTTCTTCAGAATTATCCGCAATAACATGGTTGTTTTTTGATTTATTAGGGATTTTATCGTTATCACTTTTTTCTTCAAGATTCTTTGCAACGACATGACTGCTTTTAGTATTTAATAACTTGTTGATCGTATTTTGTCCTTTGTTAATGGAAACGCTAGATGCTTCTTCTCGCTCATTATTATTTGAAGCAGGTGTTTCTGCAATGGACGATTCTTTTGAAGGGGTTATTTTGTTAGAGGGAAGGTTTGTTTTATTTTGTTGAGGTGTATCATCTAAGCTTTCATTTTCATTAGAATCAGTGTCAGCAATAACATCATCTTTTGCCTTATCCAAATTAGTAGGATTATCTTTTTCAGAATTTGAAGGTGTTGTAGCTTCTATATCAGATATTTCATTGGTTGGGATTTTATCGGCATTATTAAAATAAACACCACCAATAGTTAATAAAAGTAATAATAGCGCAGCAGCACCTGCATAGCGCCACCAAATAGGAATAACACGGCGTTTTTTCTTTTTTTGGTTAAGTTTAGCTTCTATATTTTCCCAAACGGCATCACTAGGTATCGCTTCAAAATCTTTAAAACTCTCCTGAAACAATCTGTCTATATGTTTTTTATCACTCATTATAATGATTGTAAACTTTGTATTGTCTTGTAATTTTCAATAGTTTCCTTCAAACTTTGTCTGGCACGAGCCAAATTAGATTTTGAAGTCCCTATATTTATATCCAGCATCCCTGCTATATCTTTATGTGAATAACCATCCAATACATACAAGTTAAAAACCAATCTGTACCTGTCCGGTAATTCTTGAATAATTTGTAAAAGATAATCGATGGATACAGTATCTTCATCAACTTCTAATTCAACATCTTCAATTATATTTTCATTTATAATATCAAAAACCTTTTCGTTTCTGTATCGTTGCAATACCGTATTTATAGTAATGCGTTTTAACCAACCTTCAAAAGAACCCTTACTCTTATACTGTCCAATTTTTTTGAAAATTGTTAAAAACGCATCTTGCAGATTATCTTCTGCTTCGGTACGGTTTCGCGAATACTTTAAGCATACAGAGAAGAGCTTGCTCGAAAAGAGCTTATATAATTCTCCTTGTGCTTTAGTATCATCAATTTTACAACTTTCTATGAGTTGGCTTAAACTCAAATTAAACACGTATTAAATGAATACTTAATTTTTTTAGTCTACTACAGGCACTTCAATTGTTAAAAACTGATCTTCTCCATCGGTGTCTTCACCTTGCCAGAATTTAAAAATATAAGAGCCATTACTTGTTACTATAAAGTTAAAAGTTGCTTCTACCAATTCATTTTCTAGTGTTTCACAATCATTCCTCACAAAATCATAGTTTATTGGGGCAACAGTACGCACATTATTTTCTTTTAAATAATAAAACTCTTTAAAGGTATGACATGTTGAGGGTCTAAAATAAGAAATGGTAATTGGGTATGTTTCTCCTAAAGTAAATGTATCAGGAATCTCAACACTCTCAACTGGTAAAATTTCAAGACCAAAATTTGGTCCATCATCATCAATACTACATGAGGCAAATAATAGCGCCGTAAAACAAAGAATAAAAAACTTTTTCATAGCAAATAAATTTAGGGTTAAGTAAATGTTTGCTCTTTGTAGATGCGTCAGCAATAAAAAGGTTGCGTATAAAATTAAAAAATCCCGAATTAACGGGATTTTTAAACTATTCTGCTACAAGTTTTCTAACTTTTCCTTCGAGTTCGTCCATCAGCTCGGGGTTGTCTTTAATGAGCGCTTTTACAGCATCCCGCCCTTGCCCTAGTTTGGTATCATCGTAACTAAACCAGGAACCACTTTTCTTTACAATTTCATGCTCAACAGCAAGATCTAATATTTCACCTACTTTAGAAACTCCTTCTCCATACATAATATCAAATTCTGCCATTTTAAAAGGAGGGGCTACTTTATTTTTAACCACTTTTACTCGGGTTTTGTTCCCTGCGACTGTCCCATCGGTTTCTTTGATTTGAGTAGAACGTCTTATATCTAATCTAACAGAAGCGTAGAATTTTAAAGCATTTCCACCTGTTGTTGTTTCAGGGTTACCAAACATAACACCAATTTTTTCACGTAATTGGTTAATGAATATAACGGTACAATTGGTTTTACTAATAGATGCAGTAAGTTTTCTTAAAGCTTGAGACATTAAACGAGCATGTAAACCCATTTTGGAGTCTCCCATTTCACCTTCAATTTCACTTTTAGGTGTTAATGCTGCCACAGAATCAATAACCACAATATCAATAGCTCCTGAGCGAATTAAATTATCGGTAATCTCAAGTGCTTGTTCTCCATTATCTGGTTGAGATATAATTAAGTTATCAATATCTACCCCAAGTTTTTCGGCATAAAACCTATCAAAAGCATGCTCAGCATCTATAAAAGCAGCAATACCACCAGCTTTTTGAGCTTCAGCAATAGCATGTAAAGTAAGTGTGGTTTTTCCAGAGGATTCCGGACCATAAATTTCTATAACACGCCCACGTGGATAACCACCAACGCCTAAAGCAATGTCTAAACCTAAAGAACCTGATGAAATAGCTTCTACATCCTGTACTGCTGCATCGCTCATTTTCATTACGGTTCCCTTTCCGTATGCTTTATCTAATTTATCTAGGGTAAGTTTAAGTGCCTTTAATTTAGCTTCTTTTTCGCTGCTCATTTATAATTTTTTTTTCTCTAGTTGTGCTTGCTAAAATACTACATCTTTTATCATGACACAATAATAGTTTTCAACATAAATTTAGAAATAAAAGAGAAAAAAGATTCTATAATGACAGCACACTCCCAAAGGAATTTCATACACTGTAACTTAAAGATTCAATTTAAAACTAAAGAGAAACCTTCCAGACTAACTTATACTACTGATAAAATTTATCTTAAATATTTGGATGTTTAGGATGCAATCTCATTATGAAGTTTAATGGTTTTTTCAGATAGTCTATAAGCTAATAGATGATTCATATTTTACATAATCCTTTCTTAGTTTTTATGTATTAAAATGTTATAATTTTGTCATAATACAATTTTATCACGCAACCTTTTTTCACATTTTGCATCTACTAATTAAAGTGGAAAATTTTGCTATGAAAAAGAATTAAATGAAATTTTTCAAACAAACAATTTTAATAAACGCATTAGGTGTTTCAGTCACTGTTATTATAAACAGTAACTGTAAAGCCGATGGTGGCTAAAACCGTGACATATTCTTTAGGAAAAATTAAAGTATTATTAATCACGGATTAGTCAAGAAAAAGCACTTTATGTTTAATAAAGTGCTTTTTTTATTAGTGAAACCCTATTTTGGAAAATTGCATAGCAATGCATTGAAAATAGATGGTTGAACTAATCCCGCTTTTTCAGCGGGATCTCAAGGCGAATACTTTAAGACTTACTTTGGAACTTACTAAATTGTAAGGTTATAAGATTGATACCTCAAAGCTTGCCCCAGAAAATTTTACTTTCTCACTTCTGGTTAAAATTGTATTTTTGCACTTTAAAAATAATCTTTAACCTTATAAATTAGTATAGCATGCAACTGTACAATAAACTAAGCGCAAAAGAAAGAGCCGAATTAATTGATAAAACTGGAAAAAATCGATTAACACTTTCTTTTTACCAATATGCCAAAATTGGCAATCCACAAATTTTTAGAGATCATTTGTTTATCACTTGGAACGCATTAGATGTTTTAGGTAGAATCTATGTCGCTCACGAAGGAATTAATGGTCAACTATCATTACCTGCCGACCGTTTTAATGAATTTAAAACACATTTAGATACGATTTCATTTTTAAAAGATATCCGATTAAATATAGCGGTAGAACAAGATAATAAATCGTTTTTAAAGCTAAAAGTAAAGGTGCGTAGCAAAATTGTTGCGGATGGTTTAAATGACGATACATTTGATGTTACCAATAAAGGCGTTCATGTAGGAGCAGAACAGTTTAATAATCTTATAGAAGACGAAAAAACGGTTTTGGTAGATATGCGTAACCATTACGAAAGTGAGATCGGGCATTTTAAAAATGCCGTAACACCGGATGTAGATACCTTTAGAGAATCTTTAGATATTATTGAAGACGATTTAAAGGCCCACAAGGAAGATAAAAACCTCGTTATGTATTGCACAGGAGGCATTCGTTGTGAAAAGGCAAGTGCCTATTTTAGGCATAAAGGCTTTAAAAATGTGTATCAATTAGAAGGTGGTATTATTGAGTATACCAGACAAATAAAAGAAGAAAATCTGGAAAATAAATTTTTGGGACAAAATTTTGTGTTTGACGATCGAAGAGCAGAACGTATTAGTGAAGACGTGATCGCTAATTGCCACCAATGTGGAAATCCATTTGATGTGCATACTAATTGTGCAAATGCTGCTTGTCATTTACTATTTATTCAATGCGATTCTTGTAAAGAAGCTATGGAAAATTGCTGTTCTACTGAATGTATGGAAATAAATAGACTGCCTTTTGAAGAACAAAAGAAACTGCGCAAAGGACAAGGAAACAGTAACGATATTTTCAAAAAAGGAAGGTCTGAAGCTTTAAAATTCAAATAATATGCAACAAATAGAATTAATGGCTCCTGCAGGAAATTTTGAATCGCTTCAAGCAGCTTTAGATAATGGAGCGGACTCTATATATTTTGGTGTTGAACAGTTAAATATGAGAGCCAGGGCATCTATAAACTTCACTTTGGATGATTTACCTGAAATATCAAAGCGATGTAAAGCAAAAAATGTAAGAACGTATTTAACATTAAATACCATTATTTACGATCATGATTTATCCATTGTAAAAACATTGGTAAATAAGGCAAAAGAAGCAGATATAACCGCTGTAATAGCCATGGATCAAGCTGTAATAGCTTGTGCCCGGGAAATTGGTTTAGAAGTGCATATCTCAACACAAATTAATATTACCAATATTGAAACGGTTAAGTTTTATGCACTCTTTGCAGATACGATGGTATTAAGTAGAGAATTAAGTTTACGCCAGATAAAAAAAATAACCGAAGCCATTGAAAAAGAACAAATAAAGGGTCCTTCAGGTAAACTAATTGAAATTGAGGTATTTGGACACGGTGCTCTTTGTATGGCTGTTTCAGGCAAGTGTTATATGAGTTTACATTCTCAAAATTCATCAGCAAATAGAGGTGCTTGCAAACAAAATTGCAGAAAAAAATATACTGTTATCGATCAGGAAACTGGTTTTGAAATGGCATTGGATAATGAATATATCATGTCTCCTAAAGACTTATGTACCATAGATATTTTAGACCAAGTAGCAGAATCTGGCATTAAAGTATTAAAAATTGAAGGGCGAGGCAGAGCTCCGGAATATGTTGCCAGAGTTATAAAGTGTTATAGAGATGCCATTGATAGTCTTGAGAATAAAACCTATAATAAAGAAAAGGTTGTTTCCTGGATGCAAGCATTAGAAAAGGTGTATAACCGCGGATTTTGGAATGGTTATTATTTAGGACAGAAATTAGGAGAATGGAGTAAGGGGTCAGGGTCTCATGCTACGCAAAAAAAGGTATATATTGGTAAAGGTGTACACTTTTATACGAAGGCTAAAATAGGTGAGTTTAAAATTGACGCTTATGACATTTCTATCGGAGATACCATTTTAATAACAGGGCCTACAACAGGAGCAAGAGAAATGGAAGTCAATGAGATGTTAGTAAACGATGAAAAACTAACAGCAGGCTCCAAAGGTGATACGATAACCATACCATTAGATTTTAGAATAAGACCCTCAGATAAATTATATAAAATTGTGGAGAATAAAGTAGAGGCCTAATGGTAGTTATTACATTACAACGTAATAAGTGTATAGGCTGCAATTACTGTGTGGAGTTAGCTCCTGATCAATTTCAAATGTCCAAGAAAGATGGCAAGTCGGTTCTTTTACATTCAAAAGATAAAAAAGGGTTCTTTACCGTAAAGTCTAATGACGATATTATTTTTGATGCATGTGATAAAGCATCTAAAGCATGTCCTGTAAACATAATTAGTGTAAAGAATATTTAAATAAATTTATAGCTTTTTAAAGTCAACATAATAATCATATCTTTACATTTCAAAAAAATTATTAATCTTCATTCGTAATAATCTAATTATTAGCGAATTCAATATATAACGTATATGGCTTGCGCAAGCTGCTCAACTAAAGATGGCCAACCTAAAGGCTGTAAAAATAATGGTACTTGTGGTACAGATAGTTGTAATAAGTTAACTGTTTTCGATTGGTTAGCAAACATGTCATTACCTAATGGTGAAAAACCATTTAATTGGGTTGAGGTACGTTATAAAAATGGTAGAAAAGAGTATTACAAGAATACAGAAAACTTAACACTTGGCATTGGAGATATTGTAGCTACACAGGCAAAAGCGGGTCATGATATTGGTATGATTACTCTTGCAGGAGAACTTGTACGCGTTCAGATGAAACGTAAAAATATATCAGATAATGAAGACGAGGCTTTAAAAGTTTACCGAAAAGCAAGCCAAAAGGATATTGATATTTGGTCGTCAGCCCGAGATAAGGAAGAGCCTATGAAGGTAAGGGCGCGTCAGTTTGCAATCGATTTGAAATTGCAAATGAAAATTTCAGATATCGAGTTTCAGGGAGATGCCAGCAAAGCTACTTTTTACTATACAGCCGAAGAGCGTGTTGATTTTAGAGAGCTTATAAAAGTTTTTGCTCGCGAGTTTAGAACGCGCATAGAAATGAAGCAAGTTGGGTTTCGCCAAGAAGCTTCAAGGTTAGGGGGCATAGGGTCGTGTGGTCGTGAGCTATGCTGCTCAACATGGTTAACGGATTTCCGATCAGTAAGTACATCGGCAGCAAGATACCAACAGCTATCATTAAACCCTCAAAAATTAGCAGGACAATGTGGTAAATTAAAGTGCTGTTTAAATTATGAGCTTGATACGTATCTTGATGCCTTAAAAAGTTTCCCTAAAACAGACGCAAAATTACATACAGAAAAAGGCACTGCAGTATGTCAAAAAACGGATATTTTTAAAGGACACATGTGGTATGCCTATGAAGGAGAATGGAATCATTGGCATAAAATAACAACAAGACAAGCCAATGAAATTATCGAATTAAACAAGAAAAATGAAAAAATAGCTAGCCTTGAAGAATACGCTTCAGAATTGGTAGAAGATACTAAAGCTGAGTTTGAAAACGTTGTAGGTCAAGATAGTTTAACGCGTTTCGATAGTCCAAAATCGAATAATAAACGTAAAAATAATAAGAGAAGAAACAATAAAAACAATAGGAACAATAAAAAGAAAAGAAAACCTCAAAACAATAAAAATGCAGCAAAATAGTGTATTATTATTTCTTTTAATTTCTTCTTTAGTATTTGTGTCTTGCGATTCTAATCGCGTTTTCGATACCTATAAATCGGTTCCTAATAAATGGCATAAAGATTCTATAATTAGCTTTAAAGTTAGTCCTCCGGATTCTACGAATGCGTACAATCTATTTGTTAACTTAAGAAATACAAGTGATTATAAATACAACAACTTGTTTTTAATTGTTGAAATGAATTTTCCACATGGTAAAACGATTAAAGACACATTGGAGTATAGAATGGCAGACCCTAGTGGAAAACTTTTAGGTACTGGTTTTACGGGAGTTAAAGAAAATAAGCTTTGGTATAAAGAACAAGTCGTTTTTAAAGAAAAAGGAGATTATACGGTTAAGATACAACAAGCTATGCGAGAAAACGGAAAAGTTAATGGCGTTATAGAACTTGAGGGTATTACAGACATTGGTTTTAGAATTGAAAAACCAGAAAAGAATTAAATAGTAATTGTCACATCTAGTGATTTTGTTTTACGAAATTGTATCGAGATGTATTTTATAGGTAGAATTAAATGGCAAAAAAAAAGCAAGAAACAACAACTCAAAATTTTTCAAAATACATCCGTTGGTTTTGGATGTTATTTTTAGGAGGGATACTTTCAGTATTGCTTATATTTTTATTCACATCTATTTTTGGGGATTTACCAGATCACACCGTATTAGAAAATCCCAAAACCCATTTAGCAACTGAAATTATTTCATCTGATGGAAAAACCTTAGGCAAATTTTATTTAAATGATAATAGGACGCCAGTTGGTTATAATGAGCTGCCACAAAATTTAATAGATGCATTAATTGCTACAGAAGATGCGCGTTTTCATGATCATGCCGGTATAGATGCCAGAGGAACACTTAGAGCCATTGTTATGTTAGGCTCAGGTGGAGGAGCCAGTACCATATCGCAACAACTGGCAAAACAATTATTTACCGGTGTAGCATCTCGAAGCACCATAGGAAGGATTACTCAAAAAGTAAAAGAGTGGATTATAGCCATTCGTTTAGAACGCCAATATACCAAAGAAGAAATTATAGCTCAATATTTTAATATTTATGATTTTGGTAACAATGCGGATGGTATTCGTAGTGCGGCTGCCATTTATTTTGATAAAGAGCCAGGTGAATTAGATTTGAAAGAATCTGCTATGTTGGTTGGAATGTTTAAAAATTCTTCATTGTATAATCCAAGAAGAAACCCTGTAGGCGTTAAAAACAGACGTAATGTTGTTTTGCATCAACTGGAAAACTACGATTATATTAATGAAGCTGTCAAAGATTCACTTCAAAAAAGAGAGCTAGATTTACGTTATACGCCACAATCACACCGTGATGGTATTGCTACCTATTTTAGAGGCTATTTAGATGGTTTTATGAAAGATTGGATTAAGAAAAACCCAAAACCAGATGGTACTAAATACAATTTATACAATGATGGTTTAAAAATTTATACGACTATCGATTCTCGTATGCAGCGATACGCAGAAGCAGCCGTGCAACAGCATATGCCTAGGTTACAAGCTGAGTTTTTTAATCAAAACACACCCAAAAGGAACCCAACGGCACCGTTTTTAGAGTTGGACAGAAAAGAAATAAAAGCTTTAATGAACCGTTCCATGAGGCAAGGTGAGCGATGGAGAATACTAAAGAAGGCTGGAAAGTCTGATAAAGAGATTGAGGCGTCTTTTCATGAGCCAACCAAAATGACTGTTTTTGAATGGAAAGAAGGTAAAGCTTCAGAGGTAGATACTATTATGAAACCTATAGATTCCATGCGATATTATAAATCGTTTTTAAAACCAGGTATGATGTCTATGGATCCTTTAACGGGTCACGTAAAAGCATGGGTAGGCGGTATGAACTACAGACATTTTCAGTACGACATGGTAAAACAAGGAAAGCGTCAAATAGGCTCTACATTTAAACCTCTTGTTTACACAGCAGCAATTGATCAATTACACTATTCACCTTGTGATGAATTTCCGGATACTCCTTTTTGTATAGAAAAAGAAAAATATGGTAATCCAGAAGAGTGGTGTCCAAAAAACTCTGGTGGTGAAGATGATTATGGAGGCACCAGAACTTTAAAAAATGCTTTAGCAAATTCTGTAAATACCATAACAGCCAGATTGATTGATAAAGTGGGACCGCAACCTGTGGTGGATTTAGCAAAGAAATTGGGCATTGAGTCTGAAATACCTGCAGTGCCATCGATTGCTTTAGGGACTCCGGATATAAGTGTCTACGAAATGGTTGGTGCATATGCTGCATTTGCTAACAAAGGTGTATATACAAAACCCGTAATGGTTACTACTATAGAAGATAAAAATGGAACTATTTTATATCAATTTAAACCAGTAACGCGTGATGTTTTAAGCGAAGAAACCGCTTATGTCACAGTAAAACTTATGGAAGGTGTTACACAAGGTGGTTCTGGAACAAGGTTAAGACATACCTACGCAGCTAGCAGATCAGACTATAAAGAAATCATTACAGGTTATCCTTATGGGTTTACTAATCCTATAGCAGGAAAGACAGGGACGACTCAAAATCAAAGTGATGGTTGGTTTATGGGTATGGTGCCTAATTTAGTTACTGGTGTTTGGGTAGGAGCAGAAGATAGAGCTACACATTTTAGAACCATAACTTATGGACAAGGCGCTGCTATGGCATTACCAATCTGGGGGTTGTACATGAAAAGCTGTTATGCTGATAAAACATTAAATATTTCTAAAGAAGCATTTGAAGAACCGGTAAACTTATCTATAAACGTAGATTGTTCTAAAGCCTCAAAGGCTATAGATGATGATCAAGGTGATGAAATTCCTGATGATTTAGGTGGTTTTTAATAAATGTGTTTAAGGAATAAGAAAGACGTATCTAAGTAAATCAGGTAAGATTTTATGTTTAGTGTGAGCACAGTTTGTGAAGTTTTTACAGCATTCGCTACAAAGAGTGCTAGCTTGAGTTGTTGAGCCCGAAGCTACCGCAGGTGTTGGTTTTAGAATTGAAAAACCCGAAAATAAACGAAGTTCCCAATAATTCTGAAATTTCTCAGAATTGTATCTAGTAAATATTTAACCTTAAAAGTTTAATGGCAAAAAAAAATCAAGCAATAACAACTCAGGGTTTTTCAAAATATATCCGTTGGTTTTGGATTGTATTTATCGGAGGCGTATTTCTGGTAATTCTTATTTTTTTATTAGCTTCATGGGGTGCTTTTGGTAAAATGCCGGATCACACACAATTAGAGAACCCTAAAACGCATCTGGCAACCGAAATCATTTCTTCTGATGGAAAAACCTTAGGCAAATTCTACCTAGATGATAATAGAACGCCTGTTAGTTATGACGAGTTGCCACAAAATTTAATAGATGCGTTGATTGCGACAGAAGATGTACGATTTAAAGAGCATTCCGGTATAGATCCAAGGGGAACTTTAAGAGCGTTTTTCTTTTTAGGAAAAAAAGGAGGGGCTAGTACTATTTCCCAACAATTAGCACGCCAATTATTTGTTGGAGTTAGATCCAAAGGATGGGATAAATATACTCAAAAGATAAAAGAATGGGTTATCTCTATACGATTAGAACGTCAATATACCAAAGAAGAAATTATAGCTCAGTACTTTAATATTTATGACTTTTTAAATAGTGCTGATGGAATTAGAAGTGCAGCACGTATTTATTTTGGTAAAGAACCCAAAGATTTAGATTTAAAAGAATCAGCCATGTTAGTGGGGATGTTTAAAAACTCATCTTTATTTAACCCAATAATACGTCCTGAGTTAACAAGAAATAGACGTAATGTAGTGTTAGCACAAATGTATAAGTATGAATATATTACTGAAAAAGTTAAGGATTCATTGCAAAAAACAGAATTAGATTTAAATTTTTCCCCTGAGTCTCATCGAGATGGAATCGCTACTTATTTTCGAGAGTATTTACGAGGCTTTATGAAAAATTGGGTTAAGAAAAACCCAAAACCAGATGGTACAAAGTATAACATTAATAAAGACGGATTAAAAATTTATACCACCGTAGATTCGCGTATGCAACAATATGCGGAAGAAGCAGTACAGCAACATATGTCTAGGTTGCAAGCTGAGTTTTTTAACCAAAATACTCCTAAACGTAATCCGACAGCACCATTTTTAGAACTGGATAAAAAAGAAATTGATGCTTTAATGAAACGTTCCATGAAGCAAAGTGAGCGATGGCGAATATTAAAAAAAGCAGGTAAATCCGATACCGAGATTGAAGCATCATTTGATAAGCCAACCAAAATGACTGTTTTTAAATGGGAAAATGGTAAGCCTTCTGAGATGGATACTATTATGAAACCTATGGATTCTATGCGATACTATAAATCGTTTTTAAAACCAGGAATGATGTCTATGGATCCATTAACTGGTCACGTAAAAGCATGGGTAGGTGGTATGAATTACAGACATTTTCAGTACGATATGGTAAAACAAGGAAAACGACAAGTAGGCTCTACATTTAAGCCTTTTGTTTATGCAACAGCAATAGATCAGCTGCATTATTCGCCTTGTGATAAATTTCCAGATACACCATTTTGTATAGAAAAAGATAAACATGGAAACTCAAAAAAATGGTGTCCTGATAACTCTAATGGGAGCAATGATTATGGTGGTGCCAGAACGTTAAAGAATGCTTTAGCAAATTCTGTAAATACGATAACAGCAAGGTTAATTGATAAAGTGGGACCGCAACCTGTTGTAGATTTAGTTAAAACCTTGGGAATTGAATCTGATATACCCGCAGTACCATCTATAGCTTTAGGAG
The DNA here is from genome assembly GCF_030540825.1 of Flavivirga spongiicola. Classification (NCBI taxonomy): domain Bacteria; kingdom Pseudomonadati; phylum Bacteroidota; class Flavobacteriia; order Flavobacteriales; family Flavobacteriaceae; genus Flavivirga; species Flavivirga spongiicola. The sequence continues at coordinate 1,929,173 of NZ_JAUOEO010000001.1, read as the reverse complement.
TTTCAGAAATAAGTGTCTACGAAATGGTAGGTGCGTATGCTACGTTTGCCAACAAAGGAGTTTATACAAAACCTGTCATGGTAACTACCATTGCAGATAAAAACGGCACTATTTTATATCAATTTAAACCAGAAAGACGTGATGTTTTAAGTGAGGAAACAGCTTATGTAGCAGTAAAACTTATGGAAGGTGTTACAGAAGGTGGTTCCGGATCAAGGTTAAAACATACTTCTGCAGCCAGTAAACCAGTGTATAAAAAAATAGTTACTGGTTACCCTTACGGGTTTAAAAACCCTATTGCAGGAAAGACAGGAACGACTCAAAATCAAAGTGATGGTTGGTTTATGGGTATGGTACCTAATTTAGTGACAGGTATTTGGGTAGGTGCAGAAAATAGAGCGGTACACTTTAGATCCGGAACTTATGGATCAGGTGCTTCTATGGCATTACCTATTTGGGGACTATATATGAAAAGTTGTTATGCAGATGAAACATTAAATATCTCTAAAGAGCCATTTGAAGAACCGGTAAACTTATCTATAAACGTAGATTGCTCTGAAGTTTCTAAGGCTATTGATGATACCCCTGAAGATTTAGATGGATTTTAATAGATATATTCTTAATTTGACACTTGTATAATATCAATAAAGTTAGACACGAATTACACAAATTTTTACTAATTTAATCTGCCTATCGACAGATTTCAAGTCTGTACAGACTTGGTGATTTGTGTTCATGTTTAGTCCATTACTACGTAACCATAAGGGAATAGATTCGTGTAAATTTGTGTTTTTTTCAAAAATATGTGTGTGTACATGGGATCTCTGGGATGGATTTTTAGTCTTTTTTCAACAAACAAAATTCTATACTTAACATTTAATCGAAGAGAATTTCTCAAGATCAAGTCTCAGGGCTTCCTTTGAAATTGTCATTCCCGATTTTCGTCTTCGCTCAAGATAAACTTCAGTGAAAATCTAAATAAACTCATTTGTTTTTATTGAAAAATAAGTTATTGTGTAATTATTTTAAAAATAATTCATTTATATGTAAATTTATGCAGTAAAAATTTAATAAGAATGATTAATAAAAAGGTCGCTAATGTTCAAGATGCCCTAAAAGGAGTATCCGATAACATGACACTTATGCTTGGAGGTTTTGGACTTAGTGGTATTCCAGAAAATGCTATTTCAGAATTGGTAAAACTTGGTGTAAAAGGATTAACATGTATATCTAATAATGCCGGAGTTGATGATTTTGGATTGGGTTTACTTCTTCAAAAAAGGCAAATAAAGAAAATGGTCTCATCTTATGTGGGGGAGAATGACGAATTTGAACGTCAAATGCTATCGGGTGAATTGGATGTAGAACTTATTCCTCAGGGAACTTTAGCGGAGCGTTGCCGAGCTGCTCAAGCTGGTTTTCCAGCTGTTTATACGCCTGCAGGTTATGGAACTGAAGTGGCTGAAGGAAAAGAAACTAGACATTTTGATGGAAAAATGTATGTGTTAGAACATGCTTTTAAAGCCGATTTTGCGTTTGTAAAAGCTTGGAAAGGTGATGCTGCTGGCAACTTGGTTTTTAAAGGTACTTCCAGGAATTTTAATCCTAATATGTGTGGTGGTGCAAAAATAACGGTGGCAGAAGTTGAAGAGTTAGTGCCTTTAGGAGCTTTAGATCCTAACCAAATTCATATCCCCGGAATTTTTGTGCAACGTATTTTTCAGGGAGAAAAATATGAGAAAAGAATAGAACAACGAACGGTGAGGCAACGAAGCTGATAGTATCTGTCATTCTTGCTTGTCACACTGAGCGCAGTCGAAGTGTAAGGGCTACATTAAATAATTAATTTCAATTAAAAAGATTCCTGCCTTCGCAGGAATGACAAAATTATGTTAGATAAAACAGGAATTGCAAAGCGAATAGCAAAAGAAGTAAAAGACGGCTATTATGTAAACCTAGGGATAGGGATACCAACTTTGGTTGCAAATTATGTAAGAAGTGATATAGAAGTGGAGTTTCAAAGCGAAAATGGCGTTTTGGGTATGGGACCATTTCCGTTTGAGGGTGAAGAAGATGCCGATGTAATAAATGCAGGAAAGCAAACAATAACGACATTGCCGGGAGCGAGCTTTTTTGATTCGGCTATGAGTTTCTCTATGATACGTGGACAGCATGTAGACCTAACTATTTTGGGAGCTATGGAAGTTGCGGAAAATGGTGATATAGCCAATTGGAAAATTCCAGGTAAAATGGTAAAAGGCATGGGAGGTGCTATGGATTTAGTTGCCAGTGCTGAAAATATTATAGTTGCTATGATGCATACGAATAAAAGAGGTGAATCTAAGCTTTTAAAGCAATGTTCATTACCATTAACCGGTGTAGGCTGTGTAAAAAAAATAGTAACTAATATGGCGGTGATTGAAGTAACAGATAAAGGTTTTAAGTTATTAGAACGTGCACCAGGTATTTCTATAGAAGATATAAAAAATGCCACCGAAGGTACTCTAATTGTTGATGGCGAAATTCCTGAAATGGATATCTTATAGGCCAAGTAAAGGGGTGAATTAAACTAAGTTTTATTCTTCTTCCCCTTTTTTAATACTCCATAACTTGTCTAGATGAGGTTGAAGATACTATTCTGGTTCTAGCATCTTATACCGTTTTGCCCTTCTTAGTAGCTATAAATATTTCATTAAATTTATTGTTGTGTTGTATGAAATACCGTTTAATTTACTTTGATTATCGATGAAAATGTTAAAAATAAATGCACTTCATCGATTTTTTATGTTTTTAATCTGATTAATTGAAAAAATGTTACATATTAGCTGTCCCCAAAATTATCAAACTAATATAGATTTCCCCAAATCTACCATAAATTGAAAACTTATGAAATTTGCAACAAATCTACCTGAACAACCTACATTAAATGAAAGTAAATTTAAGGAAACACTTAAAGAGAATTTACGATTTTTAAAAAGTCTACTATACTTAACGAAAAAAATATTTATGCTATAACCCTTTGGGTATGGCTTCAATTAATTTCTTAGTATATTCTTTTTTTGGTGCATTATAGATAGCATCTGCATCATCCAATTCTTCTATTTTACCTTGATTCATTACCAATAATTGGTCAGACATATATTTTACCACAGCCAAGTCATGTGAAATAAAAATATAGGTAAAACCAAAAGTTTCTTTAAGCTCGTTTAAGAGGTTTAAAACTTGTGCTTGAACAGAAATATCTAATGCAGAAACGGATTCATCACACACAATTAATTTGGGTTGTAATGCTATTGTTCTTGCGATTCCGATACGTTGTCTTTGTCCTCCAGAAAATTCATGTGGATAACGATTAAAATAGTCTTCAGATAAACCAACGCGGTTTAAAATATCTATAGCTTTTTCTTTTCGTTCACTGTCCGAATTAAAAAGGTTGTGAACCATCATAGGTTCTATAATAGCTTCACCAACAGGGATTCTAGGGTTTAATGATGAGTATGGATCCTGAAAAATAATTTGAATGTCTTTCCGAAGCTTTTTAATTTCAGAATGAGATAGTCTTGTAATATCAATACCTTTATATAGTATGTGCCCAGCTGTTGCTTTATCTAGTTGAAGGATGGCATTTCCTAATGTAGATTTGCCGCAACCGGATTCTCCTACTAAGCCTAATGTCTCTCCTTCATACAACTTAAAACTAATATCGTTTACCGCCTTAAATGATTGCGGTTTAGTAAACCAGCCTGATTTAGAGATATATTCTTTTTCAACGTTTATAACTTCTAGTAAAGGTGCATTGTTGTACAATTTTTCGTGTTGAAGCTTCCGTTGCTCAGTGGTGATAACTTCGTTTGAAGTTGTACCATTTAGATAATCATCAATGGTTGGTAATGTTTTTAGCCGCGTATCCAATGATGGACGTGAGTTAATAAGTGCTTTTGTATAAACGTGTTTAGGTGTTTTAAAAATAGTTGAAACACCTCCTTGTTCAACAATGTCTCCTTTGTACATAACCAAAACTCTATCTGCTATTTCAGAAATTAAAGCCAAATCATGAGTAATGAAAATAATACTCATTTTTGTTTCAACTTGTAATGCTTTTAATAATTCAATAATTTCTTTTTGAACGGTAACATCGAGTGCTGTGGTAGGTTCGTCTGCAATTAAAATATCAGGTTTACAAGCAATTGCCATGGCTATCATAACACGTTGTTTCTGTCCGCCGGAAATCTCATGCGGATAAGAACTATACACTCTTTCAGCGTCTGGGAGTTTTACTTTTTCGAATAATAAAATAGTTTCTTTTTTTGCTTCTGGTTTAGATAGTTTGATATGTTGTAATAAAATTTCCTGAACTTGTTTACCGCAGGACATTGAGGGATTTAAAGAACTCATAGGTTCTTGAAAAATCATGGCAATTTTTTTTCCTCGAATTTTTTGAAACGTTTTTGAAGCAAGTGTGGTTAAATCTTCGTTATTATAATTAATACTTCCAGAAGTGATTTTTGAAATCCTTTTTGGCAGCAAACCCAAAATAGCTAAAGAAGATACTGATTTTCCAGAACCCGATTCTCCCACAATGCCTAATATTTCATTTTTATTTAGGTGATAGGAGATATTATGGATCACTTCATTTTTCCCAAATGAAATGGAAAGGTCTTTGATATTTAAAATAGTGTTTTTCTGCATTAGATATAAATAATTTCATCATCAATTAATAGGTCGTCACCGCGTAATCTTAAGAATATTTGGGCCACAGCAATAGTGTCTTTTTCGCAATAAACAATAATTCTATCAATGTCATTTTCTTCATAATATACGTGATACACTTCGCTGCCATCAATATCATCTTTTGGGGATGGAATTCCTAAAACATGAGTTAATAATTTTAATGATGTATAGCTTTTGTAATCTCCAAATTTCCATAATTCTAAGGTATCCAAATGTGGTACTTCCCAAGGTTTTTTTCCAAAGAGGTTTAGCTTATAAGGTAACTCAATATTATTAATTATCATGCGGCGTGCTATGTAAGGAAAATCAAATTCTTTACCATTATGCGCACAGAGCAGATGTTTTGTTTCACTAAAATGCGATATCAATAAGTTTTTAAAATCTTTTAAAATTTTAATTTCATCACCGTAAAATGAAGTGACTCTAAAGGTGCGTACGTCATTTAAAATATTAAAATACCCAACCGAGATACAGACTATTTTTCCAAATTCAGCCCAAATACCTGCGCGATCGTAAAATGCTTCGGCAGTAAATTCATCTTTGCGTTGGTATTGAGATTTTTTCTCCCAAAGGGCTTGCTTGTCTTCATTCAACTCAGAAAAATGCTGTGTTTCAGGAACGGTTTCAATATCCAGAAATAGAATGTTTTCTAAATTAAGTTTACTTATCATGGTTAATTAATCTTTGTTGATAATTTCTATAGCTTTTTCCAAGATTTCATCCCTACCTTCTTTGATACCTTTTACCGTTGGTAAAACTTCAATATCAGGTACGATTCCAATACGTTGAGTTTCGGTACCATCGGGATAATATACGCCAATTCCAGAAATCATGGTCATTAACCCACCTGGTAGTGAAATGCGTGAAACATTGCCATCCGCTCCTGCCGTTGTACTTCCAACAAGAGTCACGTTATCTCCTGCTCTAAATGCCATAGCGGTATATTCTGCTTGACTTTGAGATATTTCGTTTACTAAAACCACAACTTTTCCTTTGTAAAATTTCTCTTTTGGAGGTATAGATAAATCTTTTCCATAAGTAAACGCTCCCGGATTATTAACACTTCCGTTAGTGAACTTTACAAAAGGAGCATATTTAGATGTAAAGAATGACCCTAAAGTAAAGGGCATAAATGCTGATGGATAGTTACGGATATCCACAATAATTCCTTTGGTGTCTTTAAAGTCTTTTCTTATAACTTTAACATCTTCTTTTTTAATATTTTTTAAAGTAATGTAGCCAATATTATTATCTAACATTTTAAAGGAACTTCCATTTTTTTCTCGCTTATACCACCTGTAATAACCCTCTATTTCTTTTTGTTCAAATAGTTTGAGTGTTTTGTCAAAAACTTTTCCATCACGCTTAACACTTATATCTAAGGTGTTATTTGTAGAACGTAAGATATCAAAACTAATATCTCGTAAACGTGTTGGCTGATTAGATGCAGGGTAAAAATCATGTATATTCTCTACTATTTTACTAACAGGTTTGCCATTAATATGAGTAATAATGTCTCCTACCTCTAAACCTATCGATGCTTTTGTTTCTTCGTTAAAATATGCATCAACTACTAATTTATTCTCGATAAAACGAACGTGCATTGGCGGATAGAATTTTCCGCGCTGTTCCTGTATTTTATATTTTCCTCCCGATAAATTAGCATGAGTATCTTTTATGTCAGCTATAATCTTTAAAAAGGCTAATTCATATTCTAAATCATTTTTAACGTTAATAAATTGAGGAATATATTCTGTTAAGCATGTATTCCAATCTTTATCAATTAAGTGCCTGTTTGGGAAGAAATACTGTATCATATTCCAGTATCTATATAAAGCTAATAGCCTGAAACCTGTATCTTTATATGGCATGTCTTTATATGAACCTTCATTTTTAAATATTGGATTGCCTACATTGGGAGTCATCTCAATATAATAATGGTTTCCTTGGTGCCTGTTTTTTCGAATATATTGTAATTTGTCTTTTAAAGCAGTCGACATATTACTGTTTTTTATCCAGTCTAAATCCGGCTTTAAAATAGCATCTTCTGAGGTCTCTTTACAAGATTTACAAACTATTACTTCTCCTAGACCTTCAATCCAATTGGAAAGTATATTATCTCTGTCTAAATTTGTTTTAGAATCTTTATACTTAGGAAGTATTCTGAACAATTCATAGTCCCAATTGTAATTTCCTTTTCCGACTTCCGGGTGATAGTATTTTAAGAACCCCCAGATACGGCCTAAAAGATCGAGGTTTTGAATCTGATTGTTGTCTAAATTTGAAAAGGTTATTAGAGAGCCTTGATCAAATTCCTTGTCTTTTTGAGCTTTGGTTAGTTTTTTTTGTGGTGCTTTATCTAAAGGAAATCCATCGATTGTAACTTCTAAATTATCAACCCACATTTTACCTGATCCAACTAATAGTCCGCCAATAACGACAGTCTCAGCCTGATTGCTTAAATTAAGTTCAACTTCATATTTTTTCCAATCGGTTGTTCCTTTTATTCCTCTTGATTTCATGTTATCAAAAGCAACTTGTGGGTCTATGCGCATCCATAACCCAGCCCATCCATTAACAATATTCTCTGTTTTTATAAAACCGGTAAGTTTAATTTTTTTACCACCAAAATCTGCTGGGATATGATAACCTAGTGCTTTGAAATTAACTGTTTCACCTATACTTTCAATAGAGGCAGATGTTTCACCATGTTGTTTAATATTTTGGTCGAAATGGACTTTGTATTGCCCCTGTCCCATTTCTTTCCAATTTTTAGCTTTTTCATTTTCAACAATTTCAAAATCTAAATTCGTTGAGTTTTGAGCAAGAGAAATATTTGATATAAATATAAAACTGAAAAGAAATAATAGCTTTTTCATAATTGATGAGTTTAGGTTCAGTCAAAAAAAGATTAAAATTTTATTCCCGTCATGTAATTAATTGTTAAATAACAAAATATTAAGAAATCATTAATTAATCCTTTTTTACTAAAACTGAACACTGTTTTCCAAAAATGGCAGCTACTCCAGCTGCAAGTCCTCCAATAAATCCTGTTAATGATATTAACAAATAGGGGTTTCCGTTTAAGGGTAATAATATGGCAATTTTATTGGCCAATATAAAATTGTTGGTATTGCTTAGCCAAAAAGAGTGGACTATCCATAAAAGAGCTATGGCTAAAAATGGAATGAAGAAAACAGCACTACGTTTTAAACTAAAAAACAGACTTGTAATAAAAGCAGCGACCATTACAGACCACCATGGTAAAAACATGGATAATATAAGTGCAAAAACAATAGTTGCTATAAAATGTAGAATATTTCTTTTCATCATTTTGACTTTAAAGTTTGAGTAGCAATAATGCCATTGTTATTATTTTGGTTTTGCATAAATAATATATCGAAGTACTCCCCAATAGCCCATTTATCTATGAAGTTATCGTAATATTTACTGCCAGGGTTACCTGATTGCCCTCCTGGATATATTCCTATTGCTTTTGGAGGAGAGCTCATTTCTACAATCATTCGCCATGAAGGGCCGTGGTTTACATCTGCCGCATTTACTGTATTACGATCTCCACCAATAGGTAAATCCAGTCTGGAAAAAGCAGGTAGTGCTTGAAGTAAATGCCCAACAAATGTGCCCTTATATCCTTGCCAATTGTAGTTTCCGTATTCCGCTTTCCAATCTGTAAGTTCTTTTACAGCTTCTTTAAAGGTTATTAAAAACAAATCGTTTGCTGTTTCTTTTTCTGGTGTTTCTACTATGTCCATAAATGAATCGTTCGGATTGTTTTTTAGCATATTTATTGTTTGATAGGTAAAAGGTGTTTCTAAAGCAACACTGTCAACATTGAACTCGTCCCATACCAAAGGGTATAATTTTGTCCACCAAGCATCCCAGATACTAGGGGCTATTTGATCGGTTTCACTATAGAAGTTCCAACTTTTAATGGTATTTAAAATCTCTAATTCTTCTGGCGTTAATTGCGACGTATTTAAATGTTCAATCATATGAGGAAGCAATTCTGAAGCTTTTAAATTGAAGTTGTTGTTTTGTAGATCTTTAAAATCTTGAATTGAAATTTTTTCTTTCGATTCTAGGAAATCATTAATGACTCTATTCCTATAAATTTCATAACCATCGTTAAAGACATAAAAAGGATAAGATGCATCAACAGGATGTTGATTGGCAGAACTAACAAAGCCTCGGTCTGGGTTTTTAATATGCGCGTTAAATTCTTGAGGAATAAAACCTTGCCAGTCGTGTTTAGGATTACTTCCATCCATTAAAAATTTACCTTGATTTTTCCATTTATTAGGGAACTGCCCCTGAACCCATATGGCGATATCTCCATCATTCGAGGCAAATGCAAAATTTTGAGCCGGTGCAACGTGGGAGGAAATAGCATTTAAATAATCATCGTAATTTTCTCCATTATTGAGTTTATAAAATAATCGTGTAAAATTATGACCTATATGCCCTGCCCATTTCATGGCATAACCTTTTTTTTCATTAGCACTCTTAAAAGTATGGTCATAACTTACTGGACCATGATGTGTATAAATTACTGAGTCTAAAAATGTTTCTTTATTTCTTATTTTTATTTCTTCTATCCTAACCTCTGTATCTTTCCATTGATTGTTATATTTATAAGCTTGTCTGGTTGCATCTTTAAATTCTATTTTATACCAATCTTTAACATCGCGGGTGGCATTAGTTACCGCCCATGAAATGTGATTATTAAACCCTATAATAATGCCTAAGGCACCAGGAAGTGTTGCTCCATATGTGTTTTGAGTTGGAGAAGATAATTGCATGACGAACCAGATAGAAGGCAAATTAAGACCCAAATGAGGGTCACTTGCCAACATAGGGTTGCCAGAATACGATTTACTACCAGAAATAGCCCAATTATTACTTCCGTTGTTAGGATGTGGTTTTTCCATAGTTTCTGCAATAGAATCTAAGGGCAATTCGCTTTGAGGAATTTCACTCATTTCTGTATCAACAAAGCTCCAGTCTGTTTCTTTTGGAATAATAGGGTCGTTAATATCAAAAAAATCTGGAAACAGTAAATCAAAACGTTCCTGACCTAATTTTCTTAGTACGTTGGTATATTCTAAATCTGAATCACCACCACATAACATATCGGTCATATACATTAATAAATGCATTGTTTTTTCAATCGACCATGCTTCTGGTTTATAATCAAGAAGCTTATATTCCACAGGATAATCTTTAGGATCTAATTCATTAATAAATGCATTGACACCATCACTATATGCTTGCAAGTAGGCTAGGGATTCTTCATCAGTCTTAACAACTTCTAAGCTCTTTTCGGCTCCATAAACCATGCCTTTCCTACGTTGAGTTCTATCATAATTTAATGCTTTCTCCCCGATTATTTCGGATAACCTTCCGGCAGCAGCAAAGGTTTGAAATTCCATTTGCCATAAACGATGTTTTGCTGTTATGTAACCTTGAGCTTTATATAAATCGATGTCATTTTTAGCAAATATGTGAGGTATAAGTTGTTCATCATATTTTATGGTAACATCTTCTGAAAGACCTTCAATTTCAATATTACCAGTAATAGATTCATCTTTATCATTTTGCCAAATTCCCTGAGACGGGCTTAGAAATTTGCCAATAGGAGGTATAGGGCCAAGCTTTGTGTTAAAAGCATAAAAAACCACTACTGTTAGAAGTAGTGATACCATGAATTTGAGTAATTTCATTTAAGTAAGTTTATTGAAACTAAAGATAAGAAAATTCTATACGAATAAAACAAGCTTATTTTTTAATTGCTTTTAACTTACGTTTTTCTTTATAGAAGGTTTTGTCTGCCACATAAATGGTTTTGACGACTTCAGCAAAAACGACATTTTCTTTGTTTGTTATATTGGCCATTTTTGTTAGATTAAATTCACCATTTTCAGCAACTTGAGTTTTAATATTTTCTATTTCTTGAGATGAAAAAGAGAACTCTGCATAAACATTTTCTTTAGCAGGACGTTTATATTTTATAGTAGCATCTTTATCCCAAACGACATAATCATCACCTAAAATGTTTAAAAGTTGAATCATATAGATGGGATCGGTGGCAGAAAAAAGACTGCCTCCAAATATAGAACCTACGTAGTTTTTATTTTTTATGCTTAATGGGATGGTTATTTTAACGTATGATAAATTACTTGAAACCTCAATTATTTTACCGGTTGTGCGTCTATACATAGGAGACCAATTAAATCCATATTTATAGATTTGAGCGTCCGTTAAAAAGGTTTTTAAGATTTTAGTAAGTGTTCTGTACATTTTTAAAAAAGGGATTGCTGCTTATAAGGACTTTCGTGTTCTAACAGCCATTTTTTACGGTGTAAACCGCCAGCATACCCTGTTAAACTACCATCGCTACCTATAACGCGATGGCAAGGCACAATAATCCAAAGCGGATTTTTTCCATTGGCGTTTGCTACAGCACGAATGGCTTTTACATCACCTAGTTGTTTTGATAATTCTAAATAAGAAAGCGTTTTGCCATAAGGAATTTGTTCAAGTTGTTTCCAGACTCTTTTTTGAAATTCGGTTCCTTGAGGATTCAATTTTAGATTGAATTCGTTGCGCTTACCTTCAAAATATTCTTTAAGCTGAATCACACAATCTTCTAATTCTACAGGGATGATGTCGGTTACTTTTTCTTCGGATTCCTGCTTATGCAGGAAAGACAATTTATTTGATTCTCCTTCGGAGAGACCTATGTTATTATTTAAGACATTGACAGAAATAATGCCACTAATATCTCCTTCTATTTTTGTGTAACCTAAAGGTGATTGGATGATGCAAGTTTCCATTATTTTTCATATTTATTCATCTAGAATACCTAATTTTTTAGCTCTAGCTTCCCAGCTTTTACGAGCAAGATGCTGAAGGTCAGAAACGTTATCACTTTCATCCATAATTTCTAAGCCTAAGAGTGTTTCAATAACATCTTCCATCGTTACTAAGCCACTTACAGAACCATATTCGTCAACAACCAAAGCCATATGATTTCTGCTTTCAACCAACTGCTCGAACAGATTAGGAATGGGTAAACTTCGGTTAACAATAATAATATGTCGTTTTAAATCAGCTAGTTTTTTATCTCCATGGTCTAGAGCCATTTCTTTAAAAACTTCGTCTTTAAGTACTAATCCTTTTATGTTGTCTGGATCGTTTGAATAAATAGGAATTCTTGAAAAACGAAGGTTCATATTTTTATTAAAAAAATCTTCGACAGTTGTATTTTGGTCTACTGCCAGCATAACGGTTCTAGGCGTCATAATATCTTTTGCCAAAACCTCCTTAAAAGTCAATAAATTCTTGATGATTTTACTTTCATTTTCTTGAAACACACCTTCTTCATGAGCCATATCCGCCATGGCATGAAAATCTTCTCGACTTAAAACGCTTCCATGACTTTTACCTCCAATAAGTTTGGTGGTGAGTTGTAAGAGCCATAAAATACCTGTCCATTTTAAAGGAAATATTAAAGCAATTAATGCTTTTGAAGTGAAATTAGCTAGGCTTTTCCAATAAGTTGCCCCAATAGTTTTTGGAATGATTTCTGAAGCAATTAAAATTAATAAAGTCATAATAGCCGAAATAACTCCAACAGTATTGATTCCTGCCAACTCTATTTTATAGGGTAGTTTTTCTGCTTGAATACCAACCATCATAGCTCCCAGAGTATGTGCAATGGTATTTAAAGTGAGTATGGCAATTAGTGGCTTGTCAACATCTTTTTTCAAGCGTTCTAAAGTGAATGCATATTCTTTTCCTTCTTGTTTTTTAACGTTTATAAATGTTGGCGTAACAGTTAATAGAACGGCTTCAAGTATAGAGCATAAAAAAGAAAAGAAAATGGAAATTGTTGCCCAAAAAATTAATGTGCTCATTAAAAATTGTTTTAATCGAAAATAATTCCTTGAGGCTATGCCACGAGGTTTCCGTTGAAATTATCATTCCCGTGAAATCGCAAGATTCATGAATCCATTATTATAAAATATTGCATAATGAATAAAACGGGAATCTAAAATAATATAATTTCGATTTTTGACTAAAAAAGTCAAAATGAAACGAGTAAAATACCTCTATGGTTCTACCGAGAGGATAATTCGTTTCAAGAAATTATTTTATTTGCTAAAATAGTTAAAATTTATTTTGTAAATTGTGTAAGTAAATACTGTTGGTTGGTATAGTCTTTTCCCTCTTGAGTTTTTGATTTAGTAGCATAATTTAAAAAGCAAATTTATGACAACCAAAAAACCATCCTATGAGCTTGCAGAAGTTACTTGTGCAAAAAAAGAGTGTAATGAAACATTTAATGTTATTATCTCTTCAATATATACTGTTGTTAGCAGGCCAGTTGGAGCAATAGAATTTAATCTCTCTAAACATAAT